>NZ_JAHGAI010000047.1:0-98160 GCF_030248515.1 Vibrio sp. D401a
GAACTCAGAAGTGAAACGAAGTAGCGTCGATGGTAGTGTGGGGCTTCCCCATGTGAGAGTAGAACATCGCCAGGTTCTTATTTAGACTTCAAAGTCTGACCAATGCGGAGCGGTAGTTCAGTTGGTTAGAATACCGGCCTGTCACGCCGGGGGTCGCGGGTTCGAGTCCCGTCCGCTCCGCCATTTATTCAGATGAAGCCCTAGCAGAAATGCTGGGGCTTTTTCGTATATGCACAAACTTGGTCTTCGACCAACGAGCCCCTTTTGTGTGCGGTCTAATTGAGTGGAAGCCAAGTTCTCCACCATTTATCTAAAAAGTCAGTCTTCGAACTGGCTTTCTTCGTTTTAAAGCAAAGCGAGGAGATGAGTCCTGCAAAAGTTTTGCCCGTTAACCGCAATCTCGGTCGTCTGCCACTTATTTAGGCAAAGCCTTAAGTTGTCTCTCGAAGTTATCCCTGTACACGTAAAGCTTCTCATCAACTGGGCAGACTTAGTTAGTGAGGCTATTTGTGTAAATCTAGCCGCTTCCTTCACTTCATCAGCTTAGCTTTGAATCGCTACCTTCGATAGGTAATGTACGATGTCTTTGATAACTTGTAATAAAAGTAGATACTCTTGTATTAATCTTATTGATTCTAATTAACCGCTACTGCACGTTTTTGGCTCAACTTGATATTTTCAAGTGGTGTTTAAAGCTCATATGTAATAAATCGAATTAAGCATAGGTTTTTCTTATGTAGACATAAAAAAGGCAGCCTATTGGCTGCCATAAAATCTGATGGGACAAGTGGTCACTCTTTAGATATTTCAGAATCTTTTGTTTTATTCGATTCTTCTTCAAGTAGTCGCTCTGCCGCCTTTGCTTTCTCTATCATAGGCGTGATTGTCGAACCTTGGACGAGAATAGAGAATACAACAACCGAGTAGGTCATAACTAATATGATCTCTTTTACATCAATTAGCTTGTCCGGAATCACCCAAAAACCAGATGGTATAGACAATGCCATTGCGAGTGCCAATCCACCCCTTAAGCCTCCCCAAGTAAGAATCTTGATAGACCAAGGATTATATTTTCGGTATCGCTTAAATCCGATATAGGAGATAAATACACTTAGGTATCGAGCTGCAAGTACTAATGGTACGGATATCGCCATCATGATCCAGTCTTCTTTATGGAACTCAAATAGCAGCATTGACATACCTATTAGTAGGAATAACACTCCATTTAAGAATTCATCGACAAGTTCCCAGAAGTGGTCTAGGTGATCTTCACTCTCTTTAGAAAAACCAATAAAGCGAGTCCAGTTACCAATCATGATGCCCGATACAACCATCGCAAGTGGACCTGATACATGTAGGTACTCTGCAAAAGCGTATCCAGCAGTTGGGATGCCAATGGTCAACAATAGCTCCATTGAATGATCATCAGTTGCACTGATCAAGTAGTGGAATAGTAGTCCTAGCGCAAAGCCGTAGACGATTCCTCCAATGGCTTCTTGGATAAATAGAAGAGTTACACTTCCTACGGTAGGAGCTTCCGTTCCAAAAGCAATAGTAAATAGAGTTACAAATATGACGAGGCCAAAGCCATCGTTGAATAGTGATTCCCCTTCAATTTGAGTTGAAATTCGTCTTGGAGCATCAAGTTTCTTAACAAT
Organism: Vibrio sp. D401a; assembly: GCF_030248515.1. Taxonomy (NCBI): domain Bacteria; kingdom Pseudomonadati; phylum Pseudomonadota; class Gammaproteobacteria; order Vibrionales; family Vibrionaceae; genus Vibrio; species Vibrio sp. D401a. The sequence goes on from NZ_JAHGAI010000047.1 coordinate 1,659, forward strand.
CGCGAGCACGGCGATTGGGTCAGTAGGTGAAATAAGTGCGCCAAACAATAAACAATAAATCAGATCAAATTGGATACCGATCAGGCTGCAAAAGCCATAGAGAACAAAACCTATGAAAAAGGTCGAGAAGAGCGTTGCACCCAAGGCAAGAACCGTAATCTCCCATTTTTGATCTTTGAGATTTGGTAGCTTAATCCCCAAGCCTCCTGCAAAGAGGAGGAACCCCAATATCCCCTTGAGTAAAAAGTCTTCGAAGTTGATTTTCGTAACAGTCTCAGTAGCTATCTCTGTGAGATGAAACCAGTCATTTTGACCTGCTATCAAAATAAGGAGAGAAAGTACCATTGAACCGGCGGTAATAGCGATGGTAGTTTGCATTTTTCCTATCTTGCTGTTTACAAAGGCAATAATCATTGCTGCAGCAGATAAGAAGCATAAGGTATGGTAAACCGACATAGAGCTCTCTATTTGTAACAATTTATGAATGGAATTTTCGGACGATGTTGAGCAAATAGCAAACATTTTTTCGTGATATTACGGTAAGCAAGAATGGAGACAAAATAATCAGCAATTCGTATTTTAGACGTCTAGACTCCTTTAATTTGTGTGATAGGATGGAGAGATAACTAAAGGAATGAGGCTGTACTGTGGGAAGTAATGTAAGACAACAGATTGAAGCTCAATTAAAGCAACGTATCTTGCTGATCGATGGTGGTATGGGCACCATGATTCAGGGATATAAACTTGAAGAGCAAGACTATCGAGGAGAGCGCTTTGCGGATTGGCATTGTGATCTAAAAGGCAACAACGATGTGTTGGTGCTCACTCAGCCTCAATTGATTAAGGAAATTCACAGCGCTTACTTAGAAGCTGGCGCTGACATTCTTGAGACCAACACCTTTAACGCGACGACGATTGCGATGGCTGACTATGAGATGGAAAGCCTGAGTGAGGAAATCAACTTTGCCGCTGCAAAGCTTGCGCGTGAAGCCGCTGATGAGTGGACGGCAAAAACGCCAGAGCGCCCACGTTATGTTGCGGGTGTGCTTGGTCCAACAAACCGTACTTGTTCTATCTCCCCTGATGTAAACGATCCGGGCTATCGTAACGTCAGCTTCGATGAGCTTGTTGAAGCTTATTCAGAATCAACTCGAGCGCTGATAAAAGGTGGCTCTGATCTTGTTCTGATCGAGACTATCTTCGATACACTTAATGCTAAAGCTTGTGCCTTCGCGGTTGATAGCGTCTTCGAAGAACTAGGTATCGAGTTGCCAGTTATGATCTCTGGTACCATTACCGATGCTTCTGGACGCACCCTCTCAGGTCAAACTACGGAAGCCTTCTATAACTCTCTTCGTCATGTTAACCCGATTTCATTTGGTTTGAACTGTGCGCTTGGTCCTGACGAACTGCGCCCGTACGTAGAAGAGCTTTCTCGTATTTCTGAATCTTTTGTTTCTACTCACCCAAACGCGGGTCTACCGAACGCTTTTGGCGAGTATGACCTTTCGCCAGAAGATATGGCGGAACACGTTAAAGAGTGGGCAGAGAGCGGTTTCCTCAACCTAATTGGTGGTTGTTGTGGTACCACGCCAGAGCATATTCGCCATATGGCAATGGCAGTTGAAGGTGTGAAACCTCGTGATTTGCCTGAGCTTACGGTTGCATGTCGTTTATCCGGTCTTGAGCCTCTTACGATTGAAAAAGAGACGTTGTTTATCAACGTGGGTGAGCGTACTAACGTAACTGGTTCTGCTCGATTTAAACGTCTGATCAAAGAAGAACTCTATGATGAAGCGTTAGAGGTCGCCCGACAACAAGTTGAGAACGGCGCTCAGATCATCGACATCAACATGGATGAAGGCATGTTGGATGCAGAAGCCTGTATGGTTCGCTTCCTAAACCTATGCGCATCTGAGCCTGAGATCTCCAAAGTGCCTATCATGGTCGACTCTTCTAAATGGGAGGTTATCGAGGCGGGTCTGAAGTGTATTCAGGGCAAGGGCATCGTAAACTCCATCTCTTTGAAAGAAGGTAAAGAGAAGTTTGTTGAGCAAGCAAAACTGATTCGTCGATACGGTGCCGCAGTTATCGTTATGGCGTTTGACGAAGTTGGTCAGGCAGAAACACGTGAACGTAAGCTAGAAATCTGTACTAACGCTTACCGTATCTTGGTTGATGAAGTCGGCTTCCCACCAGAAGACATCATCTTTGACCCGAACATCTTTGCAGTTGCGACGGGTATCGAAGAGCACAACAACTACGCCGTGGATTTCATCGAAGCGGTTGCAGACATCAAGCGCGACTTACCTCACGCGATGATCTCTGGTGGTGTGTCTAACGTTTCCTTCTCATTCCGCGGTAATAACTACGTTCGTGAAGCGATTCATGCGGTGTTCCTATACCACTGTTTTAAAAACGGTATGGACATGGGCATCGTGAACGCGGGTCAGTTAGAAATTTACGATAACGTTCCTGATAAGTTACGTGAAGCAGTAGAAGATGTGGTTCTTAACCGCCGTGATGATTCGACCGAGCGACTACTTGATATCGCGGCAGAATACGCCGGCAAGGGGGTCGGCAAAGAAGAAGATGCTTCTGCACTAGAGTGGCGTACTTGGGCGGTAGAAAAACGTCTAGAGCATGCGCTGGTTAAAGGCATTACTGAGTTCATCGTTGAAGATACCGAAGAAGCTCGCCTTAATGCCTCTAAGCCACTTGAAGTCATTGAAGGTCCATTGATGGACGGCATGAACGTGGTTGGTGACTTATTTGGTGAAGGTAAGATGTTCCTTCCGCAGGTAGTGAAATCAGCGCGTGTTATGAAGCAGGCGGTAGCGCACTTAGAGCCTTTCATTAATAAAGAGAAGGAAGCCGGTTCTTCCAACGGTAAGATTTTGTTGGCTACGGTAAAAGGTGACGTTCACGATATCGGTAAAAACATTGTTGGCGTGGTTCTACAATGTAACAACTATGAGATCATCGATCTTGGCGTAATGGTGCCATGTGAGAAGATCCTCAAGGTAGCCAAAGAAGAAAACGTCGACATCATTGGTCTTTCTGGTTTGATTACTCCGTCTCTCGATGAAATGGTCCATGTCGCCAAAGAAATGGAGCGTCTTGATTTCGATCTTCCGCTTCTGATTGGTGGTGCAACAACATCCAAAGCGCATACGGCGGTTAAGATTGAGCAGAACTACAAACACCCAGTGGTATACGTCAATAACGCTTCTCGTGCAGTTGGTGTATGTACATCACTGTTATCAGACGAGCTTCGTCCTGGCTTTGTTGAAAAACTGGATGCGGACTATGAGCGCGTGCGTGATCAGCACAATCGTAAGAAGCCGCGCACTAAGCCTGTTACTTTAGAAGAAGCACGAGCGAACAAAGTCGCGATTGATTGGGATAAGTATACGCCTCCTGCACCTGTAAAGCCGGGCATCCATATTTTTGATGACTTTGAAGTGTCTACTTTGCGTAAGTACATCGACTGGACACCTTTCTTTATGACTTGGTCACTGGTCGGTAAGTACCCAACAATCTTTGACCATGAAGAAGTGGGTGAAGAGGCGCAGCGCCTGTACAAAGACGCTAATGAGTTATTGGATCGTGTTGAGCGTGAAGGCTTACTCAAAGCGCGCGGTATGTGTGGCTTGTTCCCTGCTGCAAGCGTGGGTGATGATATTGAAGTTTACACCGACGAGTCGCGAACTGAAGTGGCGAAAGTGCTGCACAATTTGCGTCAGCAAACGGAGAAACCGAAAGGCTTCAACTACTGTCTGTCTGATTATGTTGCACCGAAAGAATCTGGTAAGCGCGATTGGGTTGGTGCTTTTGCAGTAACTGGTGGTATCGGTGAGCGTGAACTTGCTGACGAATACAAAGCACAGGGTGATGATTACAATGCCATCATGATTCAAGCGGTAGCGGACCGTCTGGCGGAGGCATTTGCTGAGTATCTACATGAGCGTGTGCGTAAAGAGATTTGGGGTTACGCTGCGGATGAAGCTCTGTCGAATGAAGAACTGATTCGTGAGAAATACCAAGGTATTCGTCCTGCTCCTGGCTATCCAGCATGTCCAGAGCATACTGAGAAAGGACCGCTTTGGGAGCTTATGAATGTTGAAGAAAACATTGGAATGTCACTGACATCGAGCTATGCGATGTACCCAGGAGCATCCGTATCGGGTTGGTACTTCTCGCACCCTGACTCTCGTTACTTTGCGATCGCTCAAATCCAAGAGGATCAGTTGCAAAGCTATGCTGATCGCAAAGGCTGGGATAGGATCGAAGCGGAAAAATGGTTAGGTCCCAACATTAACGGTTAACCAAACCATATCGAAACTAAAAAGGGCTGCTATGTGCAGCCCTTGTTTGTTAGTGAATCAAAGTGTCTTATTGCTCAAACAACTCGGTGTGCAGTTTTTGGATCGCTTGGCGAGATACGGACTCGTGAACAAGGAAGCACAAGTTATGTGGGCTTGCTCCGTAACAGATCATACGTAGGTTGAAGTCTTCTAGCGTGCCAAATACTTGTTTAGCGTAGCCTTTGCTTTCACTCATGTTATTACCAATCAGAGCGACGAGACATAGGTCGTGTTCCACCTCTACCTTACATAGCTCTTCAAGCTCTTCACGCGCGGCTTGTGGCAATTGAGGAGCGCCGCCAGATGTGTCTGTTTGATCAAGAGTGAGTGACACACTGATTTCAGATGTGGTGATCAGATCAACAGAGATTTTGTGCTTCGCTAGGATCTCAAATACTTTCGCTAAGAAGCCGTACGCGTGGAACATGTTAGCACTGCGTAATGTCACCATGGTTTGGTTGCAGCGCAGAGCAAGTGCTCGGAATAAAGGTGAGCTCTCTACTTGGTGGCGAATCCATGTACCGCCTTTTTCTGGCTCTTTAGATGACCCAACAAATACCGGAATGTTGTGACGAAGAGCTGGAACCAATGTTGAAGGGTGCAGGATTTTTGCGCCAAAGTTTGCCATCTCTGATGCTTCGCTAAAGCTAATCTCTGGGATTGGCGCTGCTTTTGAGGCGATACGTGGATCAGTGGTGTAGATGCCCGGAACGTCAGTCCAAATCTCTAGACCTGCTGCTTTCACACCTTCTGCAATGAGTGCTGCACTGTAGTCACTGCCGCCACGGCCAAGCGTAGTGGTATTACCTTCTTCATCTGAACCAATAAAACCTTGGGTGATAACCACGTATTCTTGGCAAAGTGGGACTAACTTTTCTTGTGCTAATTGTGAAATGGACTCGACATTAGGTTCAGCTCGACCAAAGTTTCCATCGGTTTTTAGCACGTCGCGAATATCAAAACGAACTGCGTTCACACCACGCTCTCGCATTAGTTGCGCAAGGATATGAGTCGACATTAATTCTCCACAAGCGACTAAATGATCGGTCAGTTTAGTGCTTGCTTGGATTGAAGCGGCCTCTGCCAAACTGGTGACGGTATCAAGAATCGAATAAACCTCTGCCGCAGCTTCGGTTGCGTCCTCAAGTTGCGACAGAATCGATTCGTGGATGCCTGCTAGTTTCTGAAGTACTTCCGCACGATGTTCTTGGTCTTGAACACCATTTGCCAGTTCGACCAATAAGTTAGTGACTCCTGAGCAAGCGCTGCTGACGACAAGACGAGTATTTGGGTTGTTTTCTATGATAGTGGAGCAACGGCTCATTGCCTCAAAGTTGGCAACACTGGTTCCACCGAATTTTGCTACGTTAAATGCGCTCACTGCGTTCTCCCACGACTTCCTGAAAAAATAACAACAATTAATTGGTTGCCCAATACATCCAATGTTTGGTGAGGAAAGGAACAGAGCAAATAGAGAGGTAGTTAGAATGTAATTTGAAAATTTACCCTCAGAAGCTCTTCATCATACGGCGCTGATGACAGTTGATGGGACTCAACCCAAGTCAACCGACAAGTCAAATCCTGCAACTTTGACTTACCTCGGCACTACTCCCCCTGAGTGATTGGTATTGGAATTGCGGCTCCACAAATCACCTGCCTGGGCAGTGCTCCTCTTCTGCATAAAGCTTAAACATTGAACGGTTTTGCTGTCACATTGTCAACCAATATCTCAACCATTATGAAAGTTTTTATTAACGAATTTGTGACAGTGGTTTGACCTCTATACTTAGGGCTAATTGCCGATAGAGGAAAAATCTATTAGGGTGAAAACTCCGATGCCTGAGCCAGCATTTTACATAGAACTTTTATAACGCTCAGGATGAATGACTGCAATCAAGGAGCTGACATGCCGATCCAAAGCTTTATTCCCCCACATCGTATTTTAATGGGACCTGGTCCATCTGATATTTCACCTCAAGTTTTACAAGCGCTTAGCCGTCCAACGGTTGGTCACCTAGACCCACTTTTCATTGCCATGATGGACGAGCTAAAACAACTGCTTAAATACGCTTTCCAAACGGAAAATGAATTTACCATTGCAGTCTCTGCGCCGGGCAGTGCAGGCATGGAAACGTGCTTTGTCAACTTGATTGAAAAGGGCGACAAAGTCATCGTCTGCCGCAATGGTGTTTTCGGTGAGCGTATGCGTGAAAACGTGGTTCGTGCTGGTGGGGAAGCGGTTGTCGTCGATGATGAGTGGGGAACGCCCGTATCGGTCGATAAAGTTGAAGAAGCGTTAAAGCAGCACCCTGATGCTAAGATTCTTGCTTTTGTTCATGCAGAAACATCGACGGGCGCGGTAAGTGACGCCCAAGCTCTGGGTCTACTCGCGAAGCAATACGGTTTGCTATCGATTGTCGATGCTGTAACCTCACTTGGTGGTGTGCCCCTTAAAGTTGATGAGTGGCAGTTAGATGCTGTGTATTCGGGCAGCCAAAAATGTTTGTCGTGTGTTCCAGGCTTATCACCAGTCACCCTTTCTCCAGCTGCTATTGAGAAGATTCAATCCAGGACGACACCGGTTCAAAGCTGGTTCTTGGATCAAAGCTTAGTGCTGGGTTACTGGAGCGGAGAAGGCAAGCGCAGTTATCACCACACAGCGCCGGTGAACAGTTTGTATGCTCTGCATGAAGCTCTACTTATCCTTAAAAATGAAGGCTTAGAAAATGCATGGGCGCGTCACCAGTTAATGCATGAGAAGCTTAAAGCGGGTCTGCAAAAACTAGGTTTTGAATTCGTGGTAGAAGAAGAACATCGTCTACCACAGCTTAATGCGATTTATGTCCCGGAAGGAATTGATGAAGCAAAAGTGCGGAATCACTTACTTGAAACCTACAACCTAGAGATTGGTGCAGGTCTTGGTGCATTGGCGGGTAAAGCATGGCGAATTGGACTTATGGGCTATGGTGCTCGACCTGAAAATATTGCTTTGTGTTTGCGAGCGTTAGAAGAGTCTCTGACTGAATAAACCGCCTCAGTCATGAGCTAAAGAAAAGCGAAGGTCATTCCTTCGCTTTTTTTGCATTTATTGCTCAGCACCGGAAGCCGGTGTTGGTGAAGCAGAGATGGCTTGAGAAGGTGGCTGATAGTTGACGCCACTGAAATCAATTTTAGGGAACAGGAACTGTGCCTCTGCACGAATTTGTTCTGCCTTGCTTGTGTCATCCAACCCTTGATATGCCAGTATCAAGTTGTTGTAAAACGCTGGGCGTGGCTTGTCTTTAATGATTTCCAAAGACCAATCAATGTAAGGCTGAATCAAGGTTGGATCTTGCTTGTATAAACCGATGTTTAAGAAAGTGCTGTATACATCCCAATCGAAACGATCTTTCCAAACCACGGGGTTCGTCACCTGATTTAAGATATCCGGATTGGTCGGGCGAGTGGTTTCAAACTTGGTTAATACATAGTTGGTATGCAGCGCACTTAACATATAAAAGCTGATAGCAGCGGGTATAACTATACTACAGACTCTCAGCAGGCTTTTTGTAACTTTACTAAAATGAACTTTTCTATATCGAGAGACTCTCTGATCAACCCAATAAAGTAAAATAACAAAGATTATCCAATGGATGAAGGAATGATAAAACGGATACTCTAGCTGTGAGTGCATCAAAATAGGGATAAACAAAGCAAGAATAGCCAGGCGAGTTCCCCTTTTTGCATGGTAAATACGAAAAAGCACCAAGCCAGCAGCCAGTGTAATGCCAATAATTGGCAGCAATCCCCCTTCTACCCCCCAATATAGCAACTCATTATGTGGGTGATCCAAAGCTGGTAAACCGCTAGGGTAGTTTTCATTTAATGCATGCTGTCTAGCTGTATACAGAATGTATGAGGATTCAAAGTTACCGTAACCATAGCCAGTAAACGGCTTCTCGATCAGCATATCCAGCCCTTGTTTATAGAGCGTACTTCTTATGTCATCGGAAGCTGTTGCTTTTTGACTGAGGCTGTTACTACTCTCATTTTTAACGATGGCTAATGTGGTGCCAATCATAAGGCCAATCAGGATTGAAAATAGCCAGCAAACTAGTCGTTTTTTAGTGGTAAAACGGAATAGATATGGAATTAGCAAGAGCAAAACAAAAATGCAACTCAGCCACCCTGTTCTAGATGCGAGTACGATAACTAACGGTATAGTCAAAATAGGGACTAAGTACAAAATAATAATATCACTGAGCTTACGTTCATACTTATAAGGTTGTCTTGCTAAAAGGTAACCTGCAATCGCTAACCCTGTTACTAGGAAGCTAGCCATTACATTTGGTTGTTGGAAAATACCATATGGTCTATTGGCAACTGTGTCATATCCAAAGATATTACCGGGTTGCAATACTACAAACTGGATGAAACCAAACAGTGACTCAATGATCACCGCGAGTACGACGAACCACAAGAGTCTCTGCTTGTGCTTGTTGCTGAATTTAAATTGTTGTAGCAAAACGAACAATATCAACCCAGTCCATAGACCGATAAGCTGATTGGCAGAGTGTTCAATATTCGCATTGGGGAAAAGCACAGGTATGGAAATGATCACACCGCTAAATAGCAGGCCAATGGTTAATTTTGAGTATCTTACTTCTCTATTTGTTGCTAAATGATATAAGCCTATTCCAAGGCTGATACTCAAACCAATCCAAGTTGTGGCGTTAAAAGAGAGGGCAAGCCCTGATCCGCCAGGGTTTGGCATAAATATATGCATCGCAAGTAGAAAAACAACAGTGAGAGAAATAAGAAACTTGCGATTTAGAGGCGCTTTCACTCTATTTGGAGAAAGTTTTGTGCCACTTACATGTATTGTTGCCATGAAATTACGCCATTACTATTAAAAAAGACCAGCGAAGGCTGGTCTTTTACTTTACCTGTTTTTTTTACTTCAACATAGGCTTAAGGAAGCGAGCGGTGTGTGAACCTTCGATCTGAGACACATCTTCAGGCGTTCCTTGTGCGATGATCTCACCACCACCCTGTCCTCCTTCGGGACCTAAGTCGATAATCCAGTCTGCCGTCTTAATAACATCGAGGTTATGTTCGATGACGACAACAGTATTTCCGTGGTCTCGCAGACGGTGCAGTACAGTTAGTAGCTGCTGGATATCGTGGAAGTGCAGACCGGTTGTCGGTTCATCCAAAATGTATAAGGTTTTGCCTGTGTCACGCTTAGACAGCTCTCGAGCCAGTTTCACACGCTGAGCTTCACCGCCTGACAGCGTAGTTGCTGCTTGACCTAAGCGAATGTAAGACAGTCCAACATCCATCAGAGTTTGCAGCTTACGAGCAATCGCTGGTACTGGGTCGAAGAAAGTACGCGCATCTTCTACCGTCATTTCCAGTACTTCATCAATGGTCTTGCCTTTGTAACGTACTTCAAGTGTTTCGCGGTTGTAGCGTTTACCTTTACATACATCACAAGAAACGTAGACGTCAGGTAGGAAGTGCATTTCTACTTTGATTACGCCATCACCCTGACAGGCTTCACAGCGACCACCGCGTACGTTAAAGCTAAAGCGCCCCGGTTTGTAACCACGAGATCGCGACTCTTGCGTGCCCGCAAACAGTTCACGGATCGGAGTAAAGATTCCAGTGTAAGTGGCTGGGTTTGAACGTGGTGTACGACCGATAGGGCTTTGGTCAATGTCGATAACTTTATCGAAGTGCTCTAACCCTTTGATTGCTTTATATGGTGAAGGGTGCGCTGTTGTTGCACCATTCAACTGGGTATGAGCAATCTTAAAGAAGGTATCGTTAATCAGCGTTGATTTACCTGAGCCGGATACACCGGTAATACAACTGAACAAGCCAACAGGAACGGAAAGGTCAACATTCTTTAAGTTGTTACCTGTCGCGCCAAGTAGTTCAACGGTTTTCTTCGGATCGCGTGGCGTACGTTCTTTTGGTACTGCAATCTCTTTCGCGCCACTGAGGTACTGACCAGTCAGTGAGTTTGGATTGGCGATGATCTCGTCCATCGTACCTTCAGCGACCACGTTACCACCGTGTACACCTGCACCTGGACCGATATCGATCACGTGATCAGCACAACGAATCGCATCTTCATCGTGCTCAACCACTAACACTGTGTTACCCAAATCTCTTAGGTGGGTCAGGGTTTTCAATAGGCGTTCGTTATCACGCTGGTGGAGACCAATCGATGGTTCATCTAGAACGTACATGACACCCACTAAACCAGCACCAATTTGGCTCGCTAAACGAATACGTTGAGCTTCACCACCCGATAGGGTTTCTGCGCTGCGTGATAAGTTGAGGTAGTTTAATCCTACGTTAACCAAGAATTGCAGGCGATCGTTGATCTCTTTCATCACTTTTTCAGCGATTTGGGCACGTTGACCTTCTAGCTTCAAAGAATGGAAGAATTCCAATGCGTCGGCGATGCTGAGTTCTACAATCTCCGGTAGTGTCGTATCGGCAATAAAGACGTTACGAGCTTCTAGGCGCAGACGAGTACCGCCACAGCTAGAGCAAGACTTCGTAGAGATGTATTTCGCAAGCTCTTCACGTACCGAATTAGATTCGGTATCGCGGTAACGGCGTTCAAGTGTATTCAGGATCCCTTCAAAAGGATGGCGCTTAACGCGAATGTCACCACGATCGTTAATGTACTTGAACTCAACTTCAGTACGCCCCGATCCTTTAAGAATGATGTCTTGGGTTTTCTTTGGTAGAGAATTAAACGGTGCGTGAAGATCGAAGCCGTAATGATCCGCCAGCGCTGTCAGCATTTGAAAGTAGTAATAGTTCTTTTGATCCCAGCCACGAATTGCCCCTTGCGCCAAGCTAAGCGTTTCATCTTGAATGACTCGGCTTGGATCAAAATACTGCTGCACACCCAAACCATCACAAGTACCACACGCGCCAGCAGGGTTGTTGAACGAGAACAAACGAGGTTCAAGTTCTTGCATGCTGTAGCCACAAATAGGGCAAGCAAAGTTAGCTGAGAAGATCACCTCTTCGCCGTCGCCGTCCATTGGAGCAACAACTGCAATACCACCAGACAGCTCTAGTGTGGTTTCGAATGATTCAGCCAAACGTTGCTGCAAATCTGGGCGAACTTTAAAGCGGTCCACAACGACTTCAATAGTGTGTTTCTTATGCAGTTCTAGCGGTGGTGGATCAGAAAGATCACAAGTTTCACCATCGATACGTGCGCGGATGAAACCTTGAGCTGCTAGGTTCTCTAGCGTTTTAACATGCTCACCTTTACGCTCTTTCACGATAGGAGCAAGTAGCATCATTTTGCTGCCTTCTGGCAACTCTAAAACTTTATCGACCATTTGGCTGACGGTTTGTGCTGCTAGAGGTGTGTGGTGTGTTGGACAACGAGGTTCACCAACGCGTGCGTAAAGCAGACGTAGGTAGTCGTACACCTCAGTAATGGTACCAACGGTAGAGCGTGGGTTGTGTGATGTTGATTTCTGCTCAATCGAGATCGCAGGAGACAAACCCTCGATGTGGTCAACATCCGGTTTTTCCATGAGAGACAAAAATTGGCGTGCGTAAGCTGATAGCGACTCTACGTAACGTCTCTGACCTTCAGCGTATAAAGTATCGAATGCGAGAGAGGATTTACCAGAACCGCTCAAACCAGTAATGACAATCAGTTTATCACGGGGGATAGTGAGGTTGATGTCTTTGAGGTTATGGGTGCGGGCACCACGAACTTCTATTTTATCCATCGTTTTTGCTCTATGTATAACCAAGTGACGCAAGTATTACATAGTGTGAGAAATGTGCAAAGAAAATACTGGACAAAAAAACAGTAAAAGAAAGCCCAGCATTTTTGCTGGGCTTTAGAATCAGTAAGTTTGAGCTGTTTATACTTCTTTCTTCGTTGCGTGTTTACCTAGCTCAGACTTCTTTTCGTCTTTTAGGTACAGGTTTTCGAAGCAGTAGTTTGTGGCTTCGATGTAACCTTCTACGCTACCACAGTCGAAACGTTGACCTTTAAATTTGTACGCCAATACACAACCTGCTTTCGCTTGCTTAAGCAATGCATCAGTGATTTGGATCTCGCCACCTTTACCAGGTTCAGTATTTTCAATCAGTTCGAAAATATCTGGAGTCAGGATATAGCGACCGATGATTGCTAGGTTGCTTGGCGCTGTACCTTGCTCTGGCTTTTCTACCATGTCGTTTACGCGATAGATATCGTCTTTAATCATCTCACCAGAGATAACACCGTATTTGTGAGTTTCTTCTTCGGGAACCTCTTGAACAGCAACGATTGAGCAACGGAATTGCTTAAACAGTGCGACCATTTGAGCTAAAACGCCTTCTTTTTCGTTTACACAAAGATCATCAGCTAGAACTACTGCAAATGGGTTGTCTCCAACTAGTTCGCGGCCTGTTAGGATTGCATGGCCTAAACCTTTCATTTCACGTTGGCGGATGTAGGTAAAGTTAGCTGAATCAATGATTTCACGGATATCAACCAATAGCTCTTCTTTGTTGGTTCCACTGATCTGATGTTCCAGTTCGTAGTTTTTATCAAAGTGGTCCATGATAGAGTGCTTGCCACGACCTGTTACAATACACATGCCGTTCATACCCGCTTGGATCGCCTCTTCTACACCGTATTCAATCAGTGGCTTGTTCACGACAGGCATCATTTCTTTTGGCATAGACTTAGTTGCGGGAAGAAAGCGGGTCCCATAACCCGCTGCTGGGAACAAGCATTTTTTTATCATATATGATCCTTTGTTATTCGATTATCTAGCCTGTAGATATTGGAGTACTTTACCATGCTCGATGTGTAATTATTATGAATAAAGTACGAAAACAGGGATTTATGACAGCAAATTCTGATCTGCCCATGCTATCGCTTGAACCCGATTTTTGACGGATAACTTTTTAAAAATTTGGTATAGGTGCGACTTTATTGTGAATTCACTGACAAATAACTCTTCTGCCATCTGGCAATTGGAGGCTCCTGCTTGCAAACAGCGTAAAACTTGTAACTCGCGAATGGTGAGGTCAACGGTTGCTGGAGTGGTATGGGAGCTGACGACATTGCGATAGTAGTGCAAAAGTTGGCTCGTGACATTCCTAGGCAACCAGTTTTGGCCGTTTATGATTTCTTTGAATCCGTCTGCGATATTTTCAGCACTATCTTCTTTATAGAACAGTCCTTTTAGCTGGCCGAACGAGAGTAACTCGTCCGTTGTTAGGCGTTTTGGGACGTTAAATATGATTGTTTCAAAGTTCTTCCATACTAATGGAAGATTCTTAATCGAAAGAATCAAGTCTTTGTGTTCTTCAAAATCAATGAGTAAGATCTTATTGCGGTGCTTAGGGTTGGCTTCCATAAGGTCATCAATACCAATGAGAGGAATATCCATATCAGCATATTTCTTCAGCTGTGTTAGCTGAGAACTTTCATCTTGTTTTAAGCTGATAAGAAAGAGTTTTCTCGCATAAGCAGATTTTCTCATGAGCAGGTTACTCCAGTTAATGTGATTGGAATAACGGTGACATCAAATCTGCAAATGAACTAGTGGCTTTGAAGAGAATTGCGTTTAGTTTCAAAGCCTAAAGAAACGAATGATGTAATGTGATTCACATTTGCTACTCCTTAATCAAGAAAAGAGATTTTAGTTCCAGATATTTGGTGAATGACTGACAATCTAATTGGGCTTTAATCAAGTCAGCAAAGCGTGTTATTCTAATGCGCTTAATTTTTAATACATCCAGAGTGAAACGGAGCACATCATGGCCAGCCGTGGAATTAACAAAGTTATTTTGGTGGGGAATCTTGGTAACGACCCTGAAATTCGTTACATGCCTAACGGTGGTGCGGTAGCAAACATCACGATTGCAACTTCAGAGTCATGGCGTGACAAAGCGACTGGTGAACAGCGTGAAAAAACAGAGTGGCATCGTGTGGCTTTGTTTGGGAAATTGGCTGAAGTAGCTGGTGAGTACCTGCGCAAAGGCTCTCAGGTTTACGTTGAAGGTCAACTTCAAACACGTAAATGGCAAGACCAAAATGGTCAAGACCGCTACACGACAGAAGTTGTTGTTCAAGGATTCAACGGCGTTATGCAAATGCTTGGCGGCCGTGCTCAAGGTGGCGCACCGATGGGTGGTGGTCAGCAACAGCAGCAACAACAAGGTGGTTGGGGTCAACCTCAGCAACCTGCTCAGCAGCAGTACAATGCTCCACAGCAGCAACCTCAACAACAGGCTCCGCAGCAACCACAGCAGCAGTACAATGAGCCGCCTATGGATTTTGATGACGATATTCCGTTCTAAGCAATACGTCTAGTAAAGAGCCGCGAATATCGCGGCTTTTTTATTGCTTGGAAGAGCGTCTGCATCAGATCGCATTTTTAGCTCTTCAATGCGTAGTAAAATGGTGATTTTGCTATAGCGTCTCACAATCAGATTAATCCGATTGTTTAGTGTTTTGTTATCAAGTATAAGTAATTCAATAAGGTATATGGTGAATAGAAAAGGAATTTGGTATTCATGAGGTATACCCCTACTCTAAAGCTAAGCACACGACTGGTGGCTTTTGTCACTATGATCGTAATATGCGCAATGTTTATCTTGTTTGTTGGAGGCACCCTCTCTTTCAAACGACTCGGACAAGAGTATCTCAATCACTATTTAGAAGGGATTGTCGAGGTCGTTGACAAAGAGATGGAAGATCCTGATGCGGCTTATTCTATGCAGCGCTGGATGCCGAAGATGCTGCAGGCAAGTAACATCGTTGAAATGACTCTATTCGCGAATGATGCAGTTGTGTATCGTTTCAAAGACACATCACATCATGTCGACCCTTCGATCTTGTTTGAACAAGATTATCGATTAGCTCATAACCAAAACTACGTCATTCATTTTAAAGTGGTTCCTCCTTATTTAGGTTATGGCTACTCCATGCAAGCGCTATGGTCTATCACTTTAGCTGTCGTATTGATCATCTTTTGCTTGCTGCGTGGTGTAGCATGGCTGAAAGAGCAGCTAGCTGGTTCAGAGATGCTGGAAGAGCGTGGTCGTATGATCCTAGCAGGACGAGTGGAGCAATATGCTAAAGGTGATGAACGAGAGTGGCCGTATACTGCTAGCGAAGCCTTAGATGTCTTGATTGAGGAACTACAAGATGCTCGCCAAGAAAGAAGTCGATTCGATACCTTCATTCGTACGCAGACGTTTCTTGATAAGTTAACAGGTACTGCAAACCGTGTCCTTTTTGACAGCAAACTTGAATCGGCATTGCTTGAAAGTGGTTCAAGAGGGGCCGTCCTATTGCTGCGTATTCAAGATTGGAAATCGGTTCAAGAAGAGCTAGATAAGCAGTCTAGCGATGACTTCATTGTTGAAGTAGGGAGTTTAATCTCTAATCTGGTTCAGCGTTTTCCTGATGTGGTTTTTTCTCGTTATTATGAGGCTGACTTTGCTTTGTTTTTGCCGCATCAGTCTGCCAAAGATGTCGCCAATCTTGCATCTCAATGTATTCGTCAACTCGAAAAGTTAGTACCTCCAGCGCCTTTAGACATTGATAACTGGTGCCATATTGGCATCACGATGTACAAGGAAGGTGAGCGTCATAGCCAAATTATCGATGAAGCGGAGACAGCTTTACGTAGCGCTCAATTACAAAATAACAATAACTGGAGTCGGTTCAAGAAATTGAGTCATTATGAGGACGTTCGAGGTAGTGTCAGGTGGCGTACTCTTTTTGATGCAGCATTAACGCCTGAAAATGTGATACTCTACGCACAATCTGCTTTTTCAATAAGTGATTCGTCGCATAAAAAAGTGCTTCACGAAGAGGTAACATGCCGTATTCAGGATCCAGAGAATGGGATTGTGAAGGCCTCTCGATTTATCTCTGCTGTCCGGCAGGTTGGTTACGAGGCACAAATGGACCGTGCTGTCGTGACTCAGTTTTTGCAGCATTATAAGCAACAAAGCCACGGTGATACCCATTTTACCATCAATTTAAATGTTCCCCCTTTTGGGCAGCGAGAACACTTTAAGTGGTTACGGGATGAACTACTACAGTTGTCAACAGAGAGCCGAAAGTGTCTCATTTTTGAGTTTGTTGAGGCGCAATTTGTAAGACACTTAGATTTTATGCGGCCAGTCGCTAAAATGCTGTCTGGTTTGGGGTGTCGCCTAATCGTTGGGCAAGCGGGGCGTACGATTGTGAGCACGCATTACCTAAAAGAGGTGGACATCCATTATCTCAAGCTGCACCGCAGTTTGGTGACAAAAATAGACCAAAGACATGAAAACCAACTGTTTATTCGTAGCATGCTAGGAGCCGCTGAAAATAGTCGTACGAGGATTATTGCAGTTGGAGTTGAAAGCAAACAAGAGCTAGATGCTCTAGTTGAACTAGGTATATATGGAGTTCAAGGACGTTATTTCGCATCTGAAGTTCGTTTATTTCCAATAATTGATGCCAAGAAAGAAGTTCAATCTGATGCTCAGATTAAGCCTGGGCGCAGAAATCGCTGGCGAAAAAATAATAGATAAGAATGAAAAGACTACACGGATTACTCAATAGAATTACTGGTTCTTCTGCTGGTGGAAGAGCCTGCTTTATGGTGATACAGCCTGATGCTGTTTATTTATCCGCGTCAGCAAAAAGTGCTAGCCCAGCCAGATTTGATATCTCTGATGGAAATTGGGAGAAATCGTGCGAACAGGCTTTAAGTGTTGCTGCTAGCTCTTATGACTCACTGACAGTTGTCTTGTCACACAATTTCTATCAGATCTATCAGATTGATAAGCCATCTATGCCTCGCCAAGAGTGGCCGTCAGCCTTGCCATTCTTATTAAAGGAGTTGATATCAGAACGAGCGATTGACATCGTTGCCGACGCTGTGGAGTTACCCAACTCGACGAAAGTTCAAACTTATGTGTTGCCAAGAAAGATATTAGATAAATTGATGTTGCTTTCTGAACGTTATCAGTTGTCACTTAACACCATCGTTCCTGAAGATGAAGTGTGGGGAAGAGCGTCAGGGGAATTGGGTAATTTTCTACTGCTGCAACGTTCATGTAAGGGGCACTTTAGAATCAGCGCCTTTGTTGAACATACAATGATGTTTAACCGTACCATAAGAAGTGTAACATCACCGTTGACAGGGGTGCCATCGACTGATTTACAGATGGATAGTTTGTCACTAGAGCTTCAACGCTCCATTGACTATTTATCTTCACAGGTTCGCAATGTGCAGCTACATCAGCTCAAAGTATGTTGTGATGAAGAGGATGAAAACGAACTATCGCAGTCTCTAAATTACCGAATTAGCACCAAAGTATCAGCCTTAATTGGAGAAGCGCATGAGCTATCAGGCCATGTATTAGCGGATACGGCATCACTTGTCTCTGAGTGGCGAGTTAACTTATTTCCTAGCTACCTGAAGCCTAAAAAGAGGCTGCTTACTCTTAAAAATGTTGCGATATCTTGGGCAGCAGCGGCGTTAGTTATTGTGCTGTCATATGGCTATGTCAGTTGGCAATATCAAGGAGTTGATGACCAAATAAATATCGCCAAAAGTAAGGGTGACATTCTTAAATCAGAACTAGACCGTTATAACGCTCAATTGAGAAAGCTTAAGCCTGATGCTAACAAGTTAGCTGCGCAAGCTCGTCTCGAAAAAGAGGTTCAAGCTAAGCGAGATTCACTAACTGCTGTAGGCAAGTATGATGATTCACAGCGCATTGGCTATTCAGGTGTTATGACTTCTCTTGCGAAGTTAAGTAATAACAACATCTCTATTTCAGGTATTCATATTGCCCAAGAGCAACTTGATATAAAAGGTCTCGCAAGGACACCTCGAGCTGTACCTGATTGGGTGGGGCAATTCAAGAATGAGATTAGCTTGGTAGGGCGTACCTTTGATGATGTTGCGATTGGTCGTACCGAGAAAGGGGTAGTGACATTTGAGTTGAGTACTCGCAAGGAGACACAAGAATGAATGATGTTTGGTCTTCATTAGAAGAGCGCTTTGACGAATTAAGCGCACGAGAGAAAGGGCTAATTGCTGCTTGTGGATTCGTGACGATAGTTATGTTGCTGTTTACTATGGTATTAGAGCCGAAGTTAGATAGTGTAAATAGCAGCAATAGGCAACTAAATACCCAAAAGCAGAGTAATCAACAGATTGAAATTGAAACGTTACGTGTTCAAGCTCAATTGAAGAAAGATCCCAATGCTGAAGTTGATCAAGCTATTGCACAATTACTATCAGAGAGTCAGCACTTATCAATGCAACTGTCGCAAATCATTGAGCACTTGATTACACCTTCTCAAATGGCAGAGCTGCTACAAAGTGTTTTAGAGCAGCAATCAGGGGTGCATTTGATCAGCTTGAATACATTGAAAGCAGAGCCAATTACGCCTGATAAAGAGGCGTCGCAGTACTCGGGGTATTACGTGCACCCTGTACGCCTAGAGTTGAGCGGTGACTACTTTTCTATTGCCAGTTATCTAAAGAAACTTGAACAACTTCCGGTGAGTTATTATTGGCGCAACTTCACTTACCAAGTGGAGGATTACCCAAAGGCTAATTTGGTGTTGGAAGTATACACTTTGGGCTCTCAAGAGGAGTTTATCGGTGGATAAAAAAATAGTTCTAGCGATGATTATCGGTTCTATTAGTGCGCCGAGCATTTGTGCCGTTGAACAAGATCCTACGGCTCCTCTAGGTTGGGAGAAGCCAACTCAAGCTAATTCAACAGTAAAACGGAAGTATCGATTACCAACACTAAACAGTATTGTGTGTAAGCCAGATATGCCATGTATTGCCATTATTAATAATAAGATAGTAGAGCAAGGGCATTCTTTAAATGGTTATCGTGTTGCCAGTATTAATAGTGAATATGTGACTTTAAAGCGTGGTGACCGAGATTGGAAACTCGAGCTTTTTCGTTTAAATGTAAAACAATAAAAATCAGAGCCTAAACAGATATGCGTAAATTAGTGATAGCAGTTGTGGTTGCTTCGTTGGCAGGATGCTCTATGGGCCATAGAGACCCGGTAGAAGTAAAGCAAGCTCTTAACGAGTCAATCAACGAGTCAAATAGCAGACAGCTTGATGAAATCCCTTCTTCCGTTGAAGCTGATTTGATGCCAGATCTTGAATCGAGTGCTTCTGGTTCTGAAGGCATGGTAAAACGCTTTCGAATTCAAGCTAATGCAGTGGAAGCCAGAAGCTTCTTTGCTTCTCTCGTAAAGGGGACGGAGTATAGCGTAGCTATTCACCCGGCAGTAAGAGGAAAAATTACTGTTAACTTAACGGATGTGACGCTTGATGAAGTGCTGAATGTCGTGCAAAACATGTATGGCTATGATGTGGTCAAATCTGGCAAGGTTTTACAGGTGTATCCCGCGGGTATGCGAACGGTGACGATTCCTGTCGACTATTTGCAGTTTAAGCGCTCAGGCCGCTCATTGACGAGTATAGTTACTGGTTCTGTAGCATCTGCAGGGACATCTAGCTCTGGTAGCAATTCCGACGAATCTAGTTCCAATTCTGATTCAAGCAGTGATAGCTCGACTGTTGCGAATGGCGGTACGCGCATTGAAACGTTGACGGAAAGTGATTTCTGGCCGGCATTACAGCAAGCTGTTGCAAGTCTCATAGGTTCCGGAAATGGTCAGAGTGTCGTTGTTACGCCTCAAGCGAGTGTCATTACAGTACGAGCTTTTCCTGATGATATCCGAGAAGTGAGAGAGTTCCTCGGTGTTTCTCAACAACGCATGCAGCGCCAAGTTATTCTAGAAGCAAAGATTCTAGAAGTGACTTTGAGTGACGGTTATCAACAAGGTATCAACTGGTCAAATATATCAGCTTCGATTGGAGGATCTGGCAGCATTTCTGTTGGACGCCCATATCCTGATGGAACCCTTCCTGGAACTGGTGTTCCAATCCCAACTTTACCTGGGTTAGATGCTATTGGCACGCTTCTCGGTGGTCAAACAAATATCACCATCTCAGATGGTAATTTCGATGCAGTTCTGAGCTTTATGTCTACACAAGGGGATTTGAATGTACTTTCTAGTCCGAGAATTACAGCCGCTAACAACCAGAAGTCGGTGATAAAAGTAGGTTCAGATGAGTACTTTGTGACTCAATTATCAAGCAATGCAGGAAACGGTGAGAACTCTAATGCGGTTCCTGAAGTGGAGTTAACGCCTTTTTTCTCTGGTATTTCTTTAGACGTAACGCCTCAAATTGATGATAAAGGAAGTGTATTCCTGCATGTTCACCCAGCGGTTATCGAAGTTCAGGAAGAATTGAAAACGCTCAATTTAGGTGGTGAGTTCCAAAATGTGCAACTGCCGTTGGCGAAAAGTTCAGTCCGTGAGTCTGATTCCGTCATCAGAGCGAAAAGTGGTGATGTCGTGGTAATTGGCGGTTTGATGAAGCAACAAAACGTGAATCAAACATCAAAGGTCCCATTCTTGGGTGATATACCAGCACTGGGACACTTATTTAGAAATACGTCAGACGTTACCCAAAAAACGGAGCTCGTTATTCTGCTAAAACCAACGGTTGTTGGCGTTAACTCATGGCAGAAAGAACTAGAGCGCTCGCGTGACTTGCTGCAAGAGTGGTTCCCTGATTCGCAGTAATGCAGTCAACACTTAAACTAGTGGGTTGATAAGTGTATGTATCTATCGCATTTTGGTTTTCGCTTACAACCATTTTCACTAACCCCTAATACAGAACTGTTTTTGGGGTTAGCTCCTCATTATGAATCCATTCAAACCATCATCGCAGCGATTGATATGGGAGAAGGGGTCATAAAAGTGGTTGGGGAAGTGGGAACAGGCAAAACCATGGTTTGTCGAAAGCTGATTGAGCAAATTGAAGATGATGTCGAGCTGATTTACTTGCCAAACCCTGCGCTTACAGGGGCTCAATTGCAACTAGCGGTGGCTAGAGAGCTTGGAATTAAAAATGCTGATCCGCTAAATGTTGTGGAGCTTATTCAAGAACGATTGATCTGTATTCGCTCAGTAGGAAAAAGAACCGTTTTAATTGTTGATGAAGCTCAAGCACTGTCTTTTGAAGCATTAGAAACTCTGCGCCTATTTGGGAATCTAGAGACCGAGAAAGACAAACTACTCCAGTTGGTTTTGTTTGGTCAGCCTGAGCTTGAGGAGCGCCTGTTAAGTCACAATTTGCGGCAGTTCCGACAACGCATCACATTCAATTGTGAATTACGTACTCTCAACTTAGATGAAGGCGTGGCCTATATGGACAACCGACTTAATAAAGCGGGAAATGGGGCGCACATTTTTAGTATTGAGCAGAAAAAAGCAATATGGCGTTCTGCTTCTGGGGTTCCTAGGCTAATTAATCAGATTTGCCATAAATCATTACTCACGGCGTTTAATGACCGCTGTACATTAATTAAGAATCAACACGTTTACGCGGCAATGCATGACACCCTTGATGCCTGTAAACCAAAGTTTAAGACCCCGATATTCTGGGGATGGAGCCGATCTTGAGTGCAATTAACAAAGCTTTATCTGAACTCGCAGAGAAGGAGCATAAACCTGAGCTATCAAGAGCGGAAGTTCCGGTTGTTGCTAACAGAAAGCCCTGGCTATGGTTAATCGCGGGCTTTTCCATGAGTTTGGCTATCGGAGGGTGGGCCGTCTCTCAAGCGCCTACGCCGGACAACGTTAATGAAGTGGCATTAGCAGGAGCAGATATTGCAGCTAAAAAGGTGTCAAATGTAGAGGCCAGCTCTCCAACAACCAAAACAACGCCCCAATTCCAGCATGTTGTAGCTACAAAAAACATTGAAGTGGCTCATGTTCGTTCTAATCAATCAGAGCAGATAGCGACCGAAGAAATTTATTCTCCTCAACCTCTTGCTTCTACGCCTAAAAAAGTGGTGGCAGAAGATAATCAATCAATAGCAGAACCAGCGACGCTGCACAGTGAGCCGCTAGAAGTCGTTGATGAAGCGAGCTCGATGCATATTGAGCAGGTGGAACTAAGCCATCAACAACTCGCTACTAAAGCTATGAATCGTGCTGGTAAAGCGATGGATTCAAATGATATGCAAGAAGCCATGGCCGCTTATGCAGAAGCGCTGCGGTATGAGCCATCGAATATTGAAGCGAGACAAAAACTAGCGGCATTATATTTTGGTAAAAGTGATACCAGAAAGGCGTACGAGATCCTTCAGGCTGGTATTAAGTTAGACAACGATAACCAGCCACTAAGGCTTGCATTATCCAAGTTGTTAGTGAAAGCAAACCAGCCTGAAGCGGCATTGAGTCCATTAGTGTTTATGCCAGATAACCCAACTCGAGATTATTTGGCAATGCGAGCTGCTTTGGCTCAAAAGCAGAAGCAAACGGAATTCGCGTTAGAAAGTTATCAGCTTTTAACGCAAAGAGAGCCTGAGAATGCCCGTTGGTGGCTTGGGTTAGCCATTCAGCAAGAACGTAAAGTCCAAATCAAAGCAGCGGTCTACTCCTACCAGCAAGCATTAGGAAAAGTGGGCGTATCTAATCAATCACAAGCATTTATTAGAGATAGACTGAGTATCTTGAAGCAGCTGGAGGGAGCAGAATGAAAATTCAATTAAGGAAGCGTCTTGGTGACCTGCTTGTTGAAGAAGGCATTGTAACAGAAGAGCAAGTACAGCAAGCTCTTGCCAGCCAACATGATACAGGGCAAAAGTTAGGTGATGCCCTGATTGCTTTGGGGTTTATTTCTGAAAAGCAAATGTTGAACTTCCTTTCCCAGCAGCTGGGTTTACCGCTCATTGATTTAAGTCGTGCACCTATTGATGCCGATGCGGTGCAACTTTTACCGGAAGTTCATGCTCGTCGTCTACGTGCCATGGTGGTTGCACAAAACGGTGATACGTTAAGAGTTGCCATGAGCGATCCTGCGGATCTGTTCACTCAAGAATCGTTAATGAACTTGCTCGGTGAATACGCTTTAGAGTTTATTATTGCTTCTGAGCGACAATTGGTGGAAAGCTTTGACCGCTATTATCGCCGAACTAAGGAAATCGCCTCTTTCGCCGAACAGCTTCAAGCCGAGCATCAGGATGTTGATGTGTTTGATTATGGTATTGAAGAGACGGAAAGTGAAGAAGTTACGGTTGTTAAGTTGGTTAACTCAATGTTTGAAGATGCCGTGCAGGTGGGTGCATCTGATATTCATATTGAGCCAGATGATAAAGTGCTTCGTCTCCGTCAGCGTGTTGATGGTGTTTTGCATGAAACCATCCTAAATGAAGTCAATGTCGCATCAGCCTTAGTTTTACGCCTTAAATTGATGGCACACCTAGATATTTCTGAAAAGCGTTTGCCGCAAGATGGTCGCTTTAACATTAAGGTTCGAGGTCAATCCATCGATATTCGTATGTCGACGCTGCCAACGCAATATGGCGAATCTGTGGTAATGCGTTTGCTTAACCAGTCTTCAGGTCTACGAAAACTAGAAGATTCGGGCTTACCTGCTGATTTACTTGCTCGTTTGCGCCGTCAGTTGTCTCGCCCGCATGGCATGATCTTAGTGACTGGCCCAACGGGTTCGGGTAAAACGACAACGCTATACGGTGCATTAAGTGAGTTAAACGAACCGGGTAAGAAGATCATTACTGCAGAAGACCCTGTGGAATACCGCTTACCACGTATTACACAAGTACAGATCAATAGTAAAATTGATCTTACTTTCTCACGAGTACTACGTACTTTCCTTCGTCAAGATCCAGACATCATCTTAGTTGGTGAGATGCGAGACCAAGAAACGGTAGAGATTGGTTTGCGTGCAGCGTTAACAGGCCACTTAGTTTTGAGCACGCTGCATACCAATGATGCAGTAGACAGTGCTTTACGAATGATAGATATGGGGGCACCTGGCTATCTTGTTGCAAGTGCAGTTCGTGCGGTTGTTGCTCAACGATTGGTTCGCCGAGTCTGCCCTGATTGTAAGACTGAAGATGTTGTCGACGAGTCTCGGCAACAGTGGTTGTCAGGACGTTTCCCTAATCAGTTAAATGCTGTTTTTCATAAAGGAAAAGGCTGTCAGAACTGTAACTTAACCGGCTATCGAGGTCGAATCGGCGTGTTTGAAATGTTGGAATTAGAACACGAGATGATGGATAAGTTACGTGCGAATGATGCGGTAGGTTTTGCACAAGCGGCGCGTCAATCCGCATCCTATAAGCCCCTATTAGCTTCCGCTATGGAGCTGGCTTTGAAAGGTATTGTTAGCCTTGATGAAGTGATGGCGCTTGGTGAAGGCGATTCATCTGGTAAAGCAGATGCAATCTTAATGTAGGTGATTAGATGCCAACATTCAGTTATCAAGGTCGAACACTGACCGGATCCGCGACCAAAGGTAAGATTGATGCCGTTAATGAAGAGGCAGCTGCGGAAGCATTAATGAATAAAGGGGTTATTCCTCTAAATATTCAGTTAAGAAAGGCATCTAATGCTAGTAGCTTTAGTTTATCTAAATTGCTTGTACCTGCGATCCCTCTTGAAGTCATTATTCTGTTCTGTCGCCAGTTATTCAGTTTAACTAAAGCTGGGGTTCCACTGCTTCGCTCTATGCGTGGTCTATTACAAAACTGTGAAAATCAACAATTAAAAGATGCGCTTGAAGATGTTGTCTCTGAGCTTAGTAATGGTCGCGGATTATCAGCCGCAATGCAGCCGCACAGCAAAGTGTTCAGCCCTTTGTTTGTCTCCATGATCAATGTGGGTGAAAACACCGGTCGTTTAGACCAAGCCTTATTGCAGCTCGCCAATTACTACGAACAAGAGTTAGAGACTCGTAAGCGTATTAAAGCGGCAATGCGCTACCCGACGTTTGTCATTGTCTTCATTACTATTGCGATGTTTATTTTGAACATTTTTGTTATCCCGGAGTTTGCGGGCATGTTCACTCGCTTCGGTGTTGAGCTGCCACTCCCAACTCGTGTACTGATCGCAACGTCTAATTTCTTTGTTCACTATTGGGGACTGCTGCTCGTTCTGATGATAGGAGCTTTCTTGCTCTTTCGTGCTTGGATCGCTACCGCAGATGGGCGAGAAAAATTTGATAAGTTTCGACTGAGAGTCCCAATTGTCGGTGATATCGTCAATCGTGCTCAGCTTTCTCGTTTTTCTCGAACTTTTTCACTGATGCTTAAGTCAGGTGTGCCGCTGAACCAATCATTGGCTTTGGCCGGTGAGGCGCTGGGCAATAAGTTCCTAGAGAATCGAATTATTGAGATGAAATCCTCCATTGAAGCGGGGAGCACCATTTCTGTGACGGCAGTGAATAGTAAAATCTTTACACCGCTGGTTATTCAGATGATTGCTGTCGGTGAAGAAACGGGTCGAATTGATGAATTATTGCTCGAAGTCGCAGACTTTTATGATCGAGAAGTAGATTATGACCTCAAGACCTTAACAGCACGAATAGAACCACTACTTTTGGTTATTGTGGCGGGTATGGTTATGGTTTTAGCTCTAGGTATCTTCTTGCCTATGTGGGGCATGTTAGACATTATTAAAGGTTAAGGTGTGATTGAAAACCAATCCGGTGCAAGGCTTATTCTTTGGGGAGTATTTGTCGTTGTCGTATTGGTAACATTACCTGCAAGCATCGCTCCTTTGCAGAAAGAATTAGATGGTACTGGGGCGAGTCTAGCCAAAAATTGGATGCTAAATAGTGTTAATCGTTATCGAAGCATTTGGTTAATGAAAGGAGAGCCTGACTCCATTGAGGTTGATGGTGCAATGCTGCGAATGACGGAAGCGGGATTAGTGTTACCGCTGGATGATAATGAACAACTGGATTGTGACGGTTGGCTGACGGTGCATTACCCTCAACGTAAGATAATGACTGCCAATTTGTTGGAGATTAGTAGGATAGCCAAAGGTGATGGGTATGTTTGCTTGTATAGGTATTCAAATAATCAATTAGTATTAGTGACCTTCAATACAAATAGCTTGCAAATTGATGTCGAAAACTCGGCAAAGTGATTTTTTTGACACTTTAGTGCTATAAATGAGACGCTAATTCGGTATAATAACTTCGTATTAAAAATTGGAAATTTGTAAACTAATTATCCAGTTAGACAGTGCAAGTTTATTATTTCAGATTTCGCTTAACTAGTGAGTAATTTTCTAATCTTCTGCACTAACTAGGCAATAACACAAATGGTCGCGTGACCTTAACGTTGCAGTCACTCTGCATGTTTACATAAAAGAGAGAGAAACAATGAAAAGACAAGGTGGTTTTACCCTTATCGAACTTGTGGTGGTAATTGTGATCCTAGGTATCCTAGCGGTAACGGCTGCTCCACGCTTCCTAAACTTACAAGATGATGCTCGTAAAGCTTCGCTTCAAGGCCTTAAAGGAGCGATTGATGGTGCAGCAGGGATCACTTATGGCAAAGCGGCTGTTGATGGCAAGGAAACTATCGATGCAGCTTCGGCATCTCCTAAGCCAGATGTTGAAGGGATTAAAATAACTTTTGGCTACCCAACGGCTGAGGGCCTAAAAACAGCGGTAGTTGGTTTGGCTGATGACTGGAAAGAGTTCTCACTTACGAACGCAAGCACTGCATTTACATTCTCTGGCCGAGATACTACGGGATGGAAACTGGATGTAGATGCTCCAACAGATACCTCTAAAACATCTGGTTGTTATGTTGCGTATATTGAAGCAACAGATAAAACAGCAGCTACAGCAGCTAAAACGGTAATTGCTGACGATAAGTGCTAGTTTTGTTGAAAGGGCCAGCTAGGCTGGCCTTTATCTCTTTATTGTGATTAATCTTGGAATGGTACATATGCATAAATCATCAGGTCTTAGTGCAATAGAGTCTTTAGTTGTACTGATTATCTTAGGTGTGGTTGGTTATGTGGTATTGCCAAGATTTATCAGCTTTGAGCCAGAAACCTACGAAGCGAAGTGGGAGCAAACCAAGCAAACAGCAGAGCATGTATCTGAAACGCTGAGTAATAAACAGACTTATGATCGTATTGAAGAAGAAATGGGCAGAAGTAAAAACTAATTCTCACAATTAACAATGTGCTCACAAATTAATATAAAAGTGTGATCTTTACCCAATATCCCTCCCTTTTTTTGCTTATAATTTAATCGCTTGTCGTGAAGTAAGGTTGCCCCTATGAAAGCTCGCCATATTTCATCGGGATTCACTCTTATTGAGTTGGTCATGGTGATCGTTATTCTATCTGTTGTATCGTTGTATGCGGCCAGTCGCTATCTAAGCGCGGGTATTCCTGCTGCAGCGGTACAGGATCAGGCAATTGCGGTTATTCGTCAGGTACAAGTCAATCGCATGCAATCCAACCTTAGCGATACTACTATCGTTGACAAAAATGACTTTATCTTAAACGTAACGAATAAGTGCATTGGTTCAAAAGCATCATGTTCGTCTCAAACTGCATCAAGAAGTGACTGGTTTATGCCAGATGGGGTTTCATTCTCTCCTAATCTAGAGCTTGAATTTAATTTATTGGGAAATCCAAGTGGTGCGACACCTACGATTCAAATTACAGAGAATGGTAGTGGTAAAACATGTTCGATACATATTAATTCGCAAGGTTATGTAGAAAAGAGAACTTGCTCATGAAAAGATTTCCAAAAGAGCAATTGGGTATGACTCTGATTGAGATGATCATCGCGATTGTTTTGTTGGGGATCGCTATGACCATTTTTTCTTCTGCCCTCATCCCTCCAATAAAAGAGGCTTCTAGCTCACATTATCAATCTCGCGCGGTCGCTCTGGGGCAAAGTATGATGTCTCAAATACTATCGCGTAATTTTGACCACAATAGTGATATCAATGGCGGTTGGCTACGCTGTGGTGAAGAAGGTGCGCCGGATTGCTCAGAACTCAAAGCTGACACAGATGATGGTGAATCAACCCCTGCCACATTTAATGATGTCGATGATTATATCGGTTGTTGGTTTACTAGCGAAACAAAAGTAGATTGCCCAGCCGGCATGCCTCAATACGCTTTGCAAGATGTAATCGGTTTGAGTGCCAATGACACATACAAAAACTTTCGTGTACAGGTTTCTGTGACTGAAAAAACAAAGGATGTGAACGGCGAAGCTATCCCGAAAATGAGGCGTGTTGAATTACAAATCTTTGCGAGTAACGCACAAGTTATGTCTCTATTTGGCTACAGAGGTAATTACTAATGCGAGCTGAGAGTAAAGGTTTTACGCTTATTGAAATGGTGGTCACTATCGTTATCGGTAGTATTATCATGCTAGGGATTGCAGGGTATGTGCAAGTCGGTGTCAAAGGTTTTGTCGATGCAAACTCACGGCAACGCATTCAAACCCAAGCTCAATTTGTCTTGGAAAAACTCTCGCGCGAAATTCGACATGCAGTTCCAAATAGTTTCCGTATCACTAATTCTGGTGGTTCGGAGTGTTTGGAGTTTGTTCCGACTTATAACTCGGGGTATTACTTTGAGAAGCCTGGAACTTCAAATTTGCTATTTGTTACTGGCGAGCAAGTTGCGGGTGGAACGATAAAAAGCGCTGAAAATTTAAGGTTCGTTATTAATCCAACGCGCTATGAAGACTTGTTTAATCCCCCCACTGGTACCGTATCTTGGAACAGTTTTTCTATTGATAGTGATCTATCAATACACAGCGACGATGATGACGGTAACGCGCAGTTTTATAGTTTCGCTCTGCCTTTGCCATTAGCGAGTCAATCCATTGCTGCTCGTATTTATTTGTATAAACCAGATTCTGCGATTCGGTACTGTATTGTACAGCCTGTCTTACCGAATGACAGTGGCCTGCTAACAAGAAATGGTGTGCCAGTTGAAGATATTGATGCTTCGAAGAGTGCCTTTAATTATACCAACACTAGCCTACAGATTGGCGGCATTGTTTATCTAAAATTTGCCTTTGAACAAAATGGAGAGGAGAGTGTTTATCAACAAGATGTGCAGGTACTCAATGTCCCATAAAAATAAACACCAAAAGGGCAACGTTTTTATTGTTAGCTTATTCGTTATTGTTGTTATGGGTTATATGGCGACGTCGATCACCAAGATAAATTGGTCAAATCAAACCCTCGTTACGAAAGAGTTCCTTGGTACGCAGGCATGGTTTCTTGCTCAATCGGCAACAGAGTGGGCTTTAACAGAAATATATCCTTTGGGGGAAGCCGATCCCTCAGTAGGGAGTAACTGCCGCGATGACGTTGATGGCCAGTTCACTGAAATTGTAAAAGAAATCAATTTTGGAAAATGTACTTTGGTTCGTCTTGAATGCAACGGGGGCGATAAAAAACTTGATAATCAAGTGTTCTATCGAGTTGAGGCGGCAGTGCGATGTGGTAATGGAATTAACTTAGTTGAACGCAGACAAGAGATATGGATTAAGGATTAACGCAATGAAAAAAAGAATAATACTTGGTGCTGTAGCCTACTCTTTGTTATGTGCTCAAGGGCTTGCTGCTGTAACGTATGATCTAACCCCTACCATTGATTGGGTCAGGGAAAAAGGGAGGTGGCAACGTCAATGGGTACCTGTTTATAGTCCATGCCCAACAAATGGTTATTATTCCAATGGCCTCTCTGTTTACGTGTGTCCTAGCAATGTAAATCTCTATTACGGTGATAATATTGTTACTGGGGGAAGCACCTCGCAATTAGTGTTAAGTCGATACGCTTCTTTAGGTGGTAGAAACACTATCGGTAGCCCTAGCCACAACTTATCGTTAAATCTGAATCGTAATTCTTTTAGCGCTCACAACCTGTATGTGTATGGCCATGTTGATAATGGTGGTTATATCCAACTAACAGATTCAACAATATTTGGTTCACTGAGAAGTGTTAACAATGGTCTCCAGTTAAGCAATGTCGATATTCGACAAAATGCTTTAGCTTACAGCCAACTTACAATTAATCACGGTAACGTTGATGGTTACGTCGATAGTGATAATGGTGGAATCTCGCTTTACAACGTAAATGTGGGCGCACATATCGAAGCCAAGAACCAAATTCAAATAACGAACACTTCCGTTGGAGGTCACATATCTTCGTCTCACGGTGGGGCGGAACTTTCAGCATCAGGTCCAACTAAACTTGTCGATGGCTACATCAACGCTAAGAATGCAGTGAAAGTCACAAACTATAAGGTTAACCAGTCTGTTTCCGCGAATGGCTACATTGAGCTCAATAGAACTGATGTGACAGGAAATGTGACTTCCCAAAGTAATGGAAATCCAGCCATTGCTATTTCCAATAGTTCATCGATTTCAGGTGATGTGTTTACTAAAGGCTACGTCAGCGTTTCTCATTCTAGTGTAGATGGAAATATTGATAATACGCAGGGTAGCAACCAAAGTATGGCCATTGTCAGCAGTCAAGTTGGAGGCAACGTTACCGCGAAAGGCTATGTAGATATTCAGTATTCTCAAGTTTCTGGCGTTGTATCGAGCTCCAACGAAGGTGGTCAGGTCAAGAACTCAAAAATCAAAGGTAATGTTGATGTTAAGAAATATCTTCATGTGATTGAAAGTTCTTATGTGTGTGGTGTCGCTTCCAGTAGGAACGAAGGTGCAAACATTAGTAATTCATATGTTGGCGATGACGTCTCTACCAAGAAATACTTACACGTGACTAACTCTTCTGTCTTTGGTACCGCGAGTGTAAAGAATGAGGGAATGGCGTTATCGTCGGCTAAAATTCTTGCGGACGCCAAAGCGATTGGTTTCCCTACTAACAAATACGTAAGTATTGCTAGTAACTCAACGCTTTGCGGAACCGCAAACTCTTCATACTCTTATAACGGTAAATTGGTTGGTTATTGCGGTCTAAATGATACGAGTTGTGATGCATCTCAAACTCGAGGTACATGTCCGGTTGACGTAGGTGAGAGCTCTCAATACAAAGATTTCTACGACTATTGTGGAATTACGCCTCCAGGCCCTGACCCAGAGCCTGTTCAATGTGAATTGTTGCCACCTGAAAACTTTGACTCAGGCTCTCTTACAAACTGGTCTGTGATGGGCTTTAAGAATAGTACTAAACCGAGCATTACTGGTGGTAAGTTTAGATTATCAAGTAACCAATACAATCAAGCAACAGCATCAGCCTACAACTACATTTTTCCATCTGATGACAACATCATGCAGGTGGAGTTTAATCATTATGCTCACTCAAATACCACACGACCTGGTGCAGATGGGGTTGGTATCGTTTTTTCTGACGCAAATGTCCCTCCAGCGACAGGTGCATTTGGTGGACCTTTAGGTTTTGGTGTTAAACCCGGTATAGAAGGTTTTGCCGGCGGTTGGTTAGCATTTGGTATCGATGAGTACGGTAACTTCTCGAATGAAGGCAGTTATTATGAAAATGACTATGGCCGTCCAGGTCGTCGCCAACAATCTATTGCTATTCGCGGTGCTGGTTATAAGAAGACAATTCAGTACAACAGTCAGTCCCTAGAAGGCTGGTTTGGTGGCTATAAATTTATTAAAAACAATACAGATGTCGGTGCACTTGATGTCTTCGGAACAAATTACAATGGTCGAGATAGAGATGAGATCCACCGTTATAGAATGACTGTAGACTCTCGCAACACCGTTAAAAACCGAGCGAGCGGAGTTTGGGTTTCTATTGAGCGTCAAATTGATGGTGGTCGCTGGGAAACGTTAATCAAATCATTCAATGTTATGAATGGTTATGGGCAGTCTATTGCTCCAGAAAACTTCCGTATTTCTGTGACTGCATCGACGGGATCATATACCAATATCCATGAAATTGATGACTTCCAGGTTTGTGCAGATAAATACAAGAAGTTAACGGATGGTATCCATCACTTTGAATTTGACTATTCAGGATCCGGTAGTACGTGCCAGCCTTCGAAAGTCACGCTAAAAGCATGTATGAATGAAAGGTGTACTCAAACCTATCCAGAAGATGCTGCCGCAAGTGAAGGCGAGTTAGAGCCATTGACAGTTACTTTACTGCCATCATCCACCAATAGCGTCGCTAATTGGGTAAATGGAGAGCAAGAAAAGCTCACGAACATCACTTTCAACAATTCAGTTGATCTTCTATTACAGGGATATAAAGCCGGTACGGTTACGATGGGAGTTGCGAATAGTTCGGTACCTCAGTTTGGTTTTGAAGGAGCGCGCTGTCGTATCAATAACGGTGATGAACTGTCCGTCGAGAACTGTAATGTGTTGTTTTCTCAAAACGTACTCGGAGTAAACATAGGGGATGTGGTTTCAGCTAGACAATCTGCCGGTACGGATCATCTTTCATTCTGCTCATCACATGTAAAAACTGGGGGTGAAAGCCGAGATGTTACTATGAAAGTGACGCACGAGATTGCACCAGTCGATAAAACGAAATCTGTTGAGGTATGGTACAAAAAGGCGGGTGACAGCAATGCTAAATGGAGTGGTCATGTCACATTGCAACCTCAAGTTCCTAAGCCTTTGTCCGATGTCTACTTTGATTCAAATGGTAAAGCTTACCTCAAAGTTAACTATAAAGAGGTTGGTAAAGTCCGTATCGATGCGAAAGTTAACGATGTGAAGGATTCTGCAGGGTTTGCATCATTTGTAAGTTTCCCTGCTAAGTTAGGTTTGAGCGTAAGCGATAATGGCGCATGTTCCCCAAATTGCACAAGCTACATTCCAGCAGGTCAAGAGTTCACAATGCAGGTAACAGCATATCAATCAAACGGAGACGTTGCCCGAAATTACCAAGAGTCGAATATTAGTATTGACCACGTAGTGACTTATCCAGACCCGACAACGAGTGTGAACAAGGGGAATGTTGTGAATGGTACGCTGCTAACAGAAAAGCTACCCGAAGACGCTAAATGGGTTAGTGGCTCAGTGTCTTTCAAGCAGGCTGTTGATGAAGTAGGTTCATTTGACTTTACCGCTACCGCACCTGTGGGCGGGGAAGGCGAAGCATTCTCTACCTATCTGGGAAGTAGCACGTATAAGATTGCTGATGCAACGCTCAATGTTGGACGTTTCTATCCTGGTAAATTCAATGTTTACAGTAATGATCAAACGCCTTCGTACAATAACGTATGGGATTATCCAAATGGCCAAGCATTTGCTTATATGGGACAGCCTTTTGGGTTAAAACAGTTCTACGTTGAGGCATTGTCGAAAGGAGGCGGCGCTTTACGTAACTATGCGTATTTTGGTGAAGGTTACCACGCGAAATTCAACTTGTACGAAAATAACTCGGCAAATGTTAGTAGGTTTAGTGCGCCGGCCGCGTACACTGGTAGCTGGTTGAATGGCAGTAAAGGTCCCTATATTTCAGGGCAAAGTGTCGGGAAATATAGCGCGAGTGGGCTTGTGTGGAGCAAGGTGGTATCTAAACCGGATGGCCCTTTTAACTACTTAGAGAACTCGTCAGATACCTCTACCTCTACCTCTATTTCTATTGACCTTTCCTCATCATCAGTAGATAAGGCTGGTGTGACTATTGGTACTAAGGAGCTATTTGTCCAGCCGGATTTACGCTTTGGCCGAGTTAATTTGGCTGATGTTGGCGGTAAGCAGGGTGACAACAGCAAACCAGATTCACTTAAATTGCAGGTACCTCTAACCGTAGAATATTGGAAAGGTGGTCGATTTGTGACGAACAGTTCTGATAGTCAAACCACTATTTATGGTGCGAGAGAGAAATTCGAGCATAAATGGAAGGGTAATGAGCCTGACTCTAAGTATGTAGATGTGAACTTGGCCGATGGCGGTGTAGTTACCAATGGTACTTCTAGAAGTATTACTGCAGTTGAAAGTGAGTCGAATCGTCAACAGACGGAACTGTGGTTAGATCTTACTGCTGGTTCGAATAATTTCCCTTGGCTCAAATATGACTGGGATAATGATGGTTCTGAAGAAAATCCATCTACCATTGTTACTTTTGGTATCAACCGAGGTAACGACAGGGTGATTTATCGAGGAGAACCGGGTCTGACCGGAGGGAATTAAGGCTCGTTTATTTGCTCTAGGTAAGGAATCTGCAAGAAATTGAGGGTTTCAGCCCATGTTTGTACTCCAATGCCTTGCTGTGTCAGCGAGGCATTGGTACATTTAGGACAATTTTTGTCTTCTAAATTTTTGCAGGATGAGCGAAGAGTATGTTTAAAAAACTTCGTGGCATGTTTTCTAACGACCTATCTATCGATTTAGGTACTGCCAACACTCTAATTTACGTAAAAGGACAGGGTATTGTCCTAGATGAACCTTCTGTAGTTGCTATTCGTCAAGATCGTGTAGGTTCTGCAAAAAGCGTTGCTGCTGTCGGTCATGCAGCAAAACAAATGCTTGGTCGTACGCCGGGTAATATCTCAGCTATCCGTCCAATGAAAGACGGCGTAATCGCTGATTTCTACGTAACAGAAAAAATGCTTCAGCACTTCATCAAGCAAGTGCATGATAACAGCATCCTTAAACCAAGCCCACGCGTACTGGTTTGTGTTCCTTGTGGTTCTACGCAAGTTGAGCGTCGTGCTATCCGTGAGTCAGCGCTAGGTGCAGGCGCGCGTGAAGTTTACCTAATTGACGAGCCAATGGCAGCGGCAATTGGTGCTGGCCTGCGCGTATCTGAGCCAACAGGCTCAATGGTGGTCGATATCGGTGGTGGTACAACTGAAGTTGCAGTTATTTCGTTAAACGGTGTGGTTTACTCTTCTTCTGTGCGTATCGGTGGTGACCGCTTTGATGAGGCTGTGATCAACTACGTGCGTCGTAACTACGGTAGCTTGATCGGTGAAGCAACGGCCGAAAAGATCAAACACGAAATCGGTTCTGCATACCCTGGTGATGAAGTTCAAGAGATTGAAGTGCGCGGTCGTAACCTTGCAGAAGGTGTGCCACGCAGCTTTAGCCTGAACTCAAACGAAATCCTAGAAGCGCTACAAGAACCACTATCTGGCATCGTATCAGCAGTGATGGTTGCACTAGAACAGTGTCCACCAGAACTAGCATCGGACATCTCAGAGAACGGTATGGTTCTTACGGGTGGTGGTGCATTACTGAAAGATCTTGATCGTCTCCTAATGGAAGAAACGGGTATCCCAGTGGTTATCGCCGAAGATCCACTAACGTGTGTTGCTCGTGGTGGCGGTAAAGCACTAGAAATGATCGACATGCACGGTGGCGATCTTTTCTCTGAAGAATAAGTAAGAGTGTGAAGCCCTTCTATACAGGGCTTCATTTTCTTGTTCACGGCTCTTATTAATCCACTCATACTACAAGCTTATTTTCTGACTGGAATCAAACGATTATTCACCTACTCTGCTCAGCAATAAGGTTGCCAAACAAAGGCCAATGATGATAGTAGCGATCAGGTCAAAGACAAGATGAAACCGATTTTTGGCAGAGGCCCCTCTCTGCAGTCCCGTCTTTTTTTTGCTGTCATAGTTTCTGCTAGTTTAATGCTTGCTGACAGTCGTCTAGACACATTCTCAAATGTCCGTTACTTACTTAATAGTATGGTGGCGCCTATTCAATATGCTGCTAACTTGCCTCGTACCATGTTTGATGGGGCGTTTGAGCGCATGAATACCCGCCAAACGTTGCTTGAAAACAGCCGCAGTCTTAAGCGCGAGGTGCTACGTCTTAAGAGTGAGCTTATCTTGCTTGACCAATACAAAGAAGAAAACCAACGTTTGCGTAAGTTGCTAGGGTCTTCATTTGTCCGTGACGAGAAGAAAATGGTTACCGAAGTTATGGCGGTAGATACTTCACCATATCGTCATCAAGTGGTGATTGATAAAGGCAAGATCGACGGCGTATATGTTGGCCAACCAGTGATCAATGAAAAAGGTATTGTCGGTCAAGTGACGTTTGTTGCTGCGCACAATGCTCGCGTGCTATTACTCACTGATGCAAAGAACGCCATCCCAGTACAGGTGATTCGTAACGATATACGAGTCATTGCGTCAGGAAATGGTGAGATTGATGAAATTCAACTAGAGCATATTCCTACTAGTACCGATATCCAAGTGGGCGACTTATTGGTTACTTCTGGCCTAGGCGGTATTTACCCTGAAGGTTACCCCGTTGCGAATGTGACAGTCGTCGATCACGATACTCGACAAGAGTTCGCTTCTATTAAAGCGGAGCCTGTGGTTGAGTTTGACCGCTTAAGATACTTGCTGCTGATTTGGCCGAATGAAGACAGACAACACAAAGTTTTGCAGTCTAATGCAGAAGAAGACACAGAACATGAGGTAAGCAATGGCCAATAGTGCATTTCGAAGCCGTCTCGTCATTGGTGTTAGCTTTTTTGTCGCTTTAACATTGCAGACGATCCCTTGGCCGGGGGTATTAGACTTACTAAGACCTTCTTGGCTGTTTCTCGTGACCTGTTATTGGGTACTGGCACTACCTAACCGTGTCAATGTCGGCTCAGCTTTGGTGTTGGGTTTATTGTGGGATATTTTGATAGGCTCTACGCTTGGTATTCGCGGCATGATGATGTCGATAGTGATATACCTAGTTGCGCTGAACTTTCTCGTTATTCGCAATATGGCACTGTGGCAGCAGTCAATATTAATTGCTGCTTTGACTGTGCTTTTAGAAGTATTGATATTCTGCGGGGAATATTTGAATCAAGACGTAGTATTTAATCCATTATCTCTGTGGACGGCTGCAATTAACTGTATACTCTGGCCATGGATGTTTTTATTGATGCGACGGATTCGTCGTTTATGGCACGTAAGGTAGCGTTTTGATTAAAGGCTTGTCTCTGGTTCTCGCTTCGGGATCCCCGAGGAGAAAAGAACTGCTTGCTCAGTTAGGTTATGAATTTGATATTGTACTTCCTGATATAGAGGAAGCAAAACAAGACCATGAGCAGGCAAAAGACTACGTGTTGCGTCTCTCTACGGAAAAGGCCCAAGCAGGCTTAGCATTAGCTAAGCCTGATTCGATTGTATTGGGTTCAGATACTGTGGTGGTGTGCGATAACCAAGTGTTAGAGAAGCCCAAGAGTTATGCTGATTCTAAGCGAATGCTAGATCTCCTATCTGGACGCCAACATCAAGTCATGACAGCAGTCAGTGTCGTGTCTTCCGAACAACAACGTTCAGTGGTTGTCATCACTGATGTATGGTTTAAGAACCTGACCGAAGAAGAAATACAACAATATTGGCAGTCAGGGGAACCATGCGATAAAGCTGGCAGTTACGGTATTCAAGGCCTCGGGGGACGATTTGTCACTCGTATAGAAGGAAGTTATCACGCCGTAGTGGGCTTACCTCTTTTTGAAACTGACCAGCTACTCCAAGAATTTTTATAATTGTTTTTGAGGTGTGCACATGAGTGCAGAGTTGCTGCTTAACGTGACCCCGAGTGAAACTCGCGTGGCCATGATTGAAGGTGGAGTGCTACAAGAAGTTCATATAGAACGAGAATCCCGTCGTGGTATCGTTGGCAATATCTATAAAGGCAAAGTAAGCCGAGTATTACCTGGTATGCAAGCGGCGTTTGTTGATATTGGCTTAGATAAGGCGGCATTCCTACACGCGTCAGATATCGTTCCTCATACTGAATGTGTGGCTGAGAACGAAAAACAACAATTTCAGGTTCGAGATATTTCTGAATTGGTTCGCCAGGGACAGGATATTGTTGTTCAGGTAGTGAAAGATCCACTTGGTACCAAAGGTGCCCGCCTGACAACGGATATTACCCTTCCTTCTCGTTACTTAGTCTTTATGCCTGGTGCCAGCCATGTTGGCGTTTCTCAACGCATTGAAAGCGAAAGTGAGCGTGAGCGTTTAAAGAAAGTCGTGAATCATTACTGTGATGAGCACGGCGGCTTTATCATTCGTACTGCAGCAGAAGGTGCTGATGAGAAGGAGCTGTCGCAAGACGCTGCATTCTTGAAGCGCTTGTGGCAAAAAGTGATGGAGCGTCGTTCAAAATACAAAACTCGTTCTACCTTGTACGGTGAGCTAGGTTTAGCGCAACGTATCCTGCGTGATTTTGTCGGCACTGAGCTTGATAAAGTCATGGTCGATTCTCGCCTTGAGTACGAGAATCTAAAAGAGTTTACCTCGGAGTATGTGCCGGAGTTAACGGATAAGCTTGAGCTTTACGAAGGTGATAAGCCTATCTTCGATATGTATGATACCGAGAACGAAATCCAAC
The DNA here is from genome assembly GCF_030248515.1 of Vibrio sp. D401a. NCBI lineage: Bacteria > Pseudomonadati > Pseudomonadota > Gammaproteobacteria > Vibrionales > Vibrionaceae > Vibrio > Vibrio sp. D401a. The sequence continues at coordinate 40,241 of NZ_JAHGAI010000047.1, forward strand.
GTTCTTTGGAGCGCAAAGTTGAACTCAAGTCTGGTGGTTACCTGATTATTGACCAAACGGAAGCCATGACCACGGTCGACATCAATACCGGTGCATTTGTTGGCCGTCGTAACCTTGAAGAAACAATCTTTAATACTAACGTTGAAGCGACTCAAGCTATCGCCCGTCAACTGCGTCTGCGTAACCTAGGCGGTATTATCATTATCGATTTTATCGATATGGCATCAGAAGAGCACCGTAAGCGAGTACTAACCTCGCTTGAAACTGCGTTATCGAAAGACCGAGTGAAAACCAACATTAATGGCTTTACTCAGCTTGGTTTGGTTGAGATGACGCGTAAGCGCACGCGTGAAAGTATTGAACATATCCTTTGTTCAGGTTGTCCTACTTGTGAAGGGCGTGGCAGCGTTAAAACTGTCGAAACAGTTTGCTACGAGATCCTACGTGAAATCACACGAGTTAATCGTGCTTACGACGCCGATAACTTTGTTGTGTATGCTTCACCATCAGTTGCAGAAACGCTACTTGGTGATGAGTCTCATGCCTTAGCTGAGTTAGAAGTCTTTATTGGTAAGCAAGTGCGCATTCAAGCTGAGCCTCTTTATATTCAAGAGCAGTTTGATGTTGTGATGATGTAATTGGAATATTTGTGAATTCTGGTTTTAACCGTTTCGGACGCGTTATTGCGTGGGGTGTAGTGACAATTTTGGTATCGTTGGCCATTCTTGTCACCACGTTACGTATAGCGCTGCCACAACTTAATCACTTTCAAGATGAAATCAAAACCTGGGTCAAGCAAGGCACAGGTTTTGACTTTTCTATCGCTAGCGTGAGTGGCGCATGGCGAAACAGCCACCCTTCAATCGCCCTGCAAGGTCTTCAGGCGAATCTACCAAACAACCAAGATGCAAGCTTCGCTGTTGATGAGATTCAAATTGAGTTTGACCTTATCCAGTCACTCTTGTCACTTAAGCCAGTTGTCGCTGACTTAACTATTCGAGATTTAGCGTTAGATATCCGAAATATTGACTTTCTATCAATAGAAGAGCGTCCAACGGCACCCGCAAAACCTGAGTTAAGAAGTAATGAGTCGACTCTTATTGATAAGTTAGATTCGTTACTATTACGCCAATTTGAAGATTTTACTATTACCAAATCTCAAGTTTGGTATAAGTCCATTTCAGGTGAAACCCGTCGTTTAGATATCGAACAACTCCGCTGGAGTAACCAAGGTAAGCATCACCTAGCCGAAGGTACAGTGAGCATTGCCGATGCGAGTCTCAATTCATTGTTAGTGCGCGCTAACTTCACAGATCACGGGTCGTTGCGTGATGTCTCCGGCGAGTTTTATGTGAGTGCTCAAGAGGTTTCTGTGACACCTTGGCTAACGACCTACATGCAAAATGAATCTGGCGTGGAGTCGGGTAAAGTCAGCCTCAACACTTGGCTCACACTAAGACATAGCCAACCGAGTTACGCTTATGTCGATCTGCAGCCGTCTGAGCTGGTGTGGAATGAGAAAGGTCGCCACGAATTGCTCCTAGAGTCGGGTATTTTCAAGCTTTCACCAGATAAAAAAGGTTGGAAAGTAAATGGTCACTCACTAAAAGTCCGCACGGATGACAGGCCATGGCCTGAATTGGATGTGGCTTTTGATTGGCAGCCAGATGGTTGGTTACTCAACCTTTCTCAATTGGATATTGAAGCGCTAACACCTTTGGTGAAATTGGCGCCAAAGTCTGAATCTACTACCGATTTTCTCGATAAGCTCGCGCCAAAGGGGCGAGTGGAAGACATTCGTCTAGCAATGAATGGTGGTTTAGATACGCTGCGTTACTCTGCTGAAGTGGATGAGCTAGGTTTAACCCAATGGGAACTGCTTCCGGGTTTCAATCATGTGCAAGGTAAGGTGGCGGGTAACCTAGATCAAGCAAAAGCAAAAGTCACGGTGATAGATGATGTTTTCCCGTACGGTGATGTGTTTCAAGCGCCGTTGAATATTAAGCAAGGTGAAGTGGACATCATTTGGCAGCAAGATGAAGAGGGCTGGCGTCTTTGGTCGGACAAAGTTACCGCAGCGACACCGGATCTACAAGTGCTGGGCGCATTCCGTCTCGACTTCCCGAAAGAGCAAAGTCCATTCCTATCGTTTTATGCCGAAGCTGACCTCTACAACGCAGGTGAAACTTGGCGTTACCTGCCGACGTTAGCGCTTGGACAAGATCTGACAGACTATCTCTCTACTGCGATTCAAGGTGGTAAGGTCAATACCGCAAAACTACTTTGGTATGGCGAACTGGGTGATTTTCCATACAAAGAGCACAATGGCATGTTCCAAGCTTGGGTTGGGCTAAAGGATGCAAATTTCAGTTTTGATACTGCGTGGCCAACCATTACCAACTTACAACTGGATCTGCTATTTGAAAATGATGCGATGTATTTGGATTCCAAATCGGCGACATTGAATGGTGTTAAAGCCAAACGTATCACAGGGCGCATTCCCGAATTGGCCGAAGGTGGTCACATCGAAATTGAAGCCAAAGCAAGCGCGTCAGGGAATGAAGTTCGCGATTACATGATGGCAACCCCATTGGTTGACTCTGTTGGGGCTGCATTGACGGCATTGCAAGTGAGTGGTCCGGTTTATTCAGAGTTTCAGTTAAATATTCCATTTGATATGGAAAAAGATGCGCGAGCTTGGGGGTACGCGGATCTTAAAAATAATCGTGTTGATATTGATGCGCCACCAATGCGACTAGAAAGTGCGACAGGGCGAATCAAGTTTGATAACGATGTTGTGACGACATCGGGCTTATCTGCCAAGTTGTTAAACCAACCCATCTCTCTCGATTTTCGTGGGAAGAATGCTGAGCAAGGCTATAACGTGACCATTAACACCTTGGGGGATTGGGAAGTCGACCCGCTAAAACCCTACTTAGGTGAACGTTGGCTAAATTTAGTTTCTGGTCATGCGCCTTGGCAGATGGATGTTGAGCTTCAACTCAATGATGTTGGTTTTACTTACCAAGTGGATGTCATTGCGAAACTGAACCAATTAGCAAGCGAATACCCATATCCATTAGCTAAGGCGACTGGAGAAGCAGGCACAGCAAAGTTACAAGCTTCAGGTAATCAAGAAGTGATTTCTGCTCGCTTGCAATTACCAAGTGCGAAATATCAAACTGAAATCGATATTACTGGTAACGTTCCTGAGCTTACTGCGACCAATCTTGTGATCGGGAATGGCGGTTTTAGAATGAATCCAATTGTTGGTCACCATGCTTCAATTCGCTTGGATGAGCTGAGTATCGATCGCTGGGCTGAACTGATGCATGTTCCTGTAAGCGACCAGCCATCTGTGCTCTCTGAGATGGCGACGCCAGCTATTCCTAAACCAACTAATATTGATTTAGACGTGCAAACCCTTCAACTGGCCGGCATAGAGTTTCACGATGTCGATCTAACTGCACGTAAGAAGAACTTAAGCTGGCTATTAGATGTTAATAGCCAAGAGGTAAAAGGCAAAGCTAACTACCTCAAGCCTTACGATTTATCGGTTTCACTGGAACACTTGCACCTTTATATTCCTGGTTTTGATGAGATGACAAAAGAGCGCAATTCATTGTTTGCCAGTGAAGACCAAGCGGCTCCGCTTATCTCAAACTTTGATCGTAAGTTTCATGCGGAGATGCCAAACTTAACGCTGAATATCGACGATTTTTGGTTGCAAGGTTACAAAGTGGGTAAGGTCAACGTAGAACTTGAGCGTCGTGATAACCGCCTTGAATGGAAAAATGTCACCTTCAGCAGTGGCCAGAATAGAGTCGATATGAATGGTTGGTGGGAGCTAAGCAAAGAGCGCAGCCATTCGAATCTCACCATGAAGGTTCAAGGTGAAAACAACAGTGACTTAATGGAGCGTTTTGGTATTACTTCTGGCATACAACAGGCTCCATTCGGAATTGATGCACAATTAGATTGGGATGGTGCTCCGTGGGCAATGAAAACGCAGAGCTTGCAAGGAGAGGTTTCTAGTGAGTTTGGCAAAGGCGTGATCACTGAAGTCAGCGGTGCTGCGCGATTGTTAGGTCTGTTTAGTCTCGATTCTATCATTCGTAAGATGCAGCTCGACTTTACCGATGTATTCGACAAAGGCATGGCTTTTAACTCAATTACGGGCACCGGTAAAATCCAAGACGGTGTGTTTATCACCAACGATATTGTGATGGATGCCTTGGCTGGTGAAATGCAGATCCGCGGTATTGCTGATATGAACACTCGTTTGGTTGATGCGGAAGTGAAGTTCACTCCAGACATTACATCAGGTATTCCAATGCTGACAGCATTTGCAGTCGCCCCTCAAACAGCGCTGTATGTACTGGCAATTTCGACGGTGATTTCTCCTGTAGTAGAGGTCTTCACGCAAGTAAACTATGAAGTGAAAGGTCCACTGGATTCACCTACTGTAAAAGAGATTTCACGAAGCAAAGGCGAATACAAGTTGCCAGAAAAGCTGCGCGAACAAGCGAAATAATCGCGCAGTTACTCTTCTTACGTACAAGGAATAGAGAACATGGAACGTGTTGGCATCATTCAAATGACATCCGGCCCAGATATCGAGGAGAATCTGGACTTCATTGCCAAGCAGTGTGCATTGGCTGCCGAGCAAGGTGTTAAGCTGGTTGTGACGCCAGAGAACGCCACACAGTTTGCCAACCGAGAGGCGTATCACCAGAATGCAGAAGCCTTGGGTGACGGTCCGATTCAACAGTGTTTATCTGATATCGCACAGCACAACCAACTGACTTTAATCGTGGGTAGCATGCCGATTCGTACTGAGCAAGGTGTTACCACTACAACGTTGGTTTTCTCACCGCAAAGCGGGTGCATTGCTCACTACGATAAGCTGCATATGTTTGATGTGGATGTCGCCGATGGACATGGCAGCTATCGTGAGTCGGATACCTTTAGTGCTGGTAATCGTATCGTGACGGTAGAGACCAATATTGGTACGGTAGGCTTAAGTATTTGCTACGACGTACGCTTTCCTGAATTGTTTAAAGCGTTACGCTTCGCAGGGGCTCAAATTATAGCTGTGCCCGCTGCCTTTACCGCTGTTACGGGAGAAGCGCATTGGGAAATACTGCTAAGAGCACGAGCGATAGAAACCCAATGCTGGATTCTTGCCTGTGGGCAAACAGGAACGCACCCTTGTGGTCGCCAAACTTGGGGGCACTCCATGGTGATAGACCCTTGGGGAAGCGTTCACCAACAATTGAATGACCAAGTAGGATTGCTGGTGGCGGAGATAGATTTGTCACACAACCAGCAAGTAAGGCAGAATATGCCGCTGACTCAACACAGTCGCTTTCAAAATGAATTGAAACGGAAATAAAAGAGCTAACTATGAGCATAAACCAAATAGAACAGGCACTCCTTGCCCCAAACGGTCTGACAGAGCAAGACATCGCTGACACACTAGCGAGCATTGCGACGCGCCAGATCGATTATGCGGACATTTACTTTCAGTCCAGCTGGCACGAGTCTCTGGTTCTAGAAGACAGCATCATTAAAGATGGCTCTTTCAATATTGACTGTGGTGTCGGTGTACGAGCAGTCACAGGCGAGAAAACCGGTTTCGCCTATTCAGACCAAATTCAACTAGAAGGTTTGAAGCAAAGTGCGATTGCCGCGCGTGGTATTGCGCAGCAAGGTCAAAACGGCAAAGTACACGCGTTCAAGCGTTCTGATAACCAAGCTTACTACGATGCGGTAAACCCACTAGCAAGCTGGGAAAAGCAACAAAAAACCGAACTGTTGTTGTCTCTGGACGCGTACATCCGTACCAAAGAGCCAATGATCAAAGAAGTATCTATCAGCATCAGTGGTGTGCATGAGCAAATGCTAGTGGCAGCAACCGACGGTACTTATGCTGGCGATATTCGTCCGCTTGTCCGTCTATCAATCAGCGTTCTTGCTGAAAAAGGTGATCGCCGTGAACGCGGCAGTGCTGGTGGCGGTGGTCGTTTCGGTTACGACTTCTTCTTGTCTGAAACAGACGGCGTGAAACAGGCCTTCCAATTTGCTGATGAAGCGATTCGTATGGCGCTGGTGAACCTAGAAGCGGAAGCCGCTCCTGCAGGCATGATGCCTGTAGTACTTGGCTCTGGCTGGCCGGGCGTATTGCTGCACGAAGCGGTAGGCCACGGTTTAGAAGGTGACTTCAACCGTAAAGAGTCGTCAGTGTTCTCTGGCAAAATGGGTGAGCAAGTGACGTCTCCACTCTGTACGATCGTGGATGATGGCACACTGAAAGATCTGCGTGGTTCATTGAATGTGGATGATGAGGGCGTGAACGGTCAATACAACACGCTTATCGAAAATGGTGTGCTAAAAGGCTACATGCAAGATAAGTTGAACGCACGCCTAATGGGTGTAAATCCAACAGGTAACGGTCGCCGCGAATCATATGCGCACCTACCAATGCCACGTATGACTAATACTTACATGCTACCGGGTGAGCACACGCCAGAAGAGATCATCTCTACGGTGAAGAGAGGTCTATACGCACCAAACTTTGGTGGCGGTCAGGTGGACATCACTTCTGGTAAGTTCGTGTTCTCTGCATCGGAAGCGTACTTGATTGAAGATGGTAAAATCACTCGCCCAGTGAAAGGCGCAACGCTGATTGGCTCTGGTATTGAAGCGATGCAGCAAGTCTCTATGGTGGGTAACGACCTGAGCATCGACAGAGGTGTTGGCGTGTGTGGTAAGGCGGGTCAAAGCGTGCCGGTTGGCGTTGGTCAGCCAACATTGAAGCTAGATTCCATTACCGTTGGTGGTACTGAGTAAGCATTAGCTACCAATTAGCTATGACGTTAAAGATCGTCATTCCCTACCGCGACGAAGGAGCGATGATAGGGAATCTCGACTTTTAGCCCAGAGCATCAAACGTTAAGCTATTAAAGAATAAAAGAGCGCTCACTGAGCGCTCTTTTTGTTTTTAAGGGAAGGAAAATAGTTATTATAAGTTTTCTTCGGCAAACTCTGCCAAGCGACTGCGCACCACACCGTTGAGGTGAATGTTGGCGCTGCCTTCAAAGTTCTTGAAGCGTTCAACCATATACGTCAAACCAGATGTGACTGGTGTGAGGTAATGGGAGTCAATTTGTGCCAAGTTACCCGAACACACAATCTTCGTCCCTTCACCACAACGGGTGATGATGGTTTTGATTTGTGAAGCGGTTAAGTTCTGACACTCATCGAGCAGGACAAATGCATTCTGGATCGAGCGACCACGCATAAAGTTAATCGACTTAAACTGAATGTTGGCTTTATCACAGATGTACTTCATCGAACCTTCGGTGCAGTGGTCGTTCTTATGCAGAGCTTCCAAAGTATCGGTCACCGCTGCCAACCACGGCATCATTTTCTCTTCTTCCGAGCCTGGCAAGAAACCAATCGACTCACCAATGTCTGGCGTGTTGCGCGTTACGATGATCTTATCGAACATGCCTTTTTCAATGGTTTGTTCCAGTGCAGCTGCCATGGCAAGGAGCGTTTTACCACTACCAGCGGCACCAGTCAGAATCACCAAATCAATGTCTGGATCGAGTAGGGCATCCATTGCCATGCCTTGATAGATATTTTTCGGTGTAATGTCCCAAGCACGTCGATGCATCATGCGCTCACGACTGAGATCGAGTAGCGTGACTTTATCTTCATTGATGGTTTCTACTCGTCCTACAAAATCACTCTCCTCATCAATCACGTATTGATTAATAAAGGTCGGCTCGAACGGCTCGCGACTGAGTTTGTGGAATGTTTTTCCGCCCAGCGCATAGCTATCAACTTCATCAACACCACTCCAAAAATCGCCTTCACGTTGTTGGAAGCCTTTGGTGAGGTATTGGATATCATCAATCAGTTGATCCGTGCGATAGTCTTCAACGAAACGTACGCCAGCACCTTTGGCTCGCAAACGCATGTTGATGTCTTTGGTTACGAGCACAACTTCTCGTGGTGCACGTTTATTTTGCAGATAAAGCACCGCATTGAGGATGCGGTTGTCACCGGCTTTGTCGGCGAAGGCTTTGACGGTTTCCTGCAATTCGAAGTCCGCCAAAATAGAGATGGTGCCTTGGGAAGAGGTGTCTTTAGCAACCGGAATACCTTCAGAGATTTCATCCGGTGTTGCGTCTTTAAACAGATCTTCCAAGGCGCGAATAGCAACGCGTGCATCCCTTGCTACATCGCGTTTACTGTCTTTGATTCGGTCGAGTTCTTCCAACACGGTCATTGGAATGACGACATCGTGTTCTTGGAAAGAGAAGATGGCGAAGGGTTCATGAAGAAGAATGTTAGTATCGAGTACAAACAGTTTCCGATCGGTATCGCCCATAGCGTCTCCTTGCCGCAGTGCGGCTTTGCTGGCTAAAAGTTAAGAAGGAAAGTTCTTCCTAACTCTAATTGCTTGCAATAGAGGTTGTCGGGCAATGTCGGTTAGTGCGCAACCGAGTAGCAAGACAACTTACTAGCAAACCCGTGTTGATCCTAATCGTGTACTTAATGCGCTCAAATCATGTTCAATGATTCTTAGCGCCCCTTAATAGAAGTATACGTAATATTTACTTCTTACAACTCAATAATTGTCATGAGTTTTTTACAATTTGATTGCATTCCTAATTCAGGAAAAAAAGTTTGCCCTTACAGCCGTTTCGACGTGACCTAAATCACAGCTTCAAGTAAGATTAGCGACCTTTTTCTGGGCATAGGCTATGAGAGAATTATTATGCTTAGCTGGCTTAAAAATGTTCAGCAATAGTGGCATGACAAGCTCGATTGGCATAGCAGAAGCCAGAATCAGATCTAAACTATTACCCATGCCTTCGGGTGTGAGTAGACCAACAAGAAATACGAATCAAGAACTAATAACGAGGTAGTCAATTCATGACATTTGCTTTGGGGCAGCGCTGGATTAGCGATACGGAAAGCGATTTAGGTTTAGGTACCGTAGTAGCAATGGATGCTCGTACTGTGACATTGATGTTTGCAGCATCAGAGGAAAACCGAGTTTACGCACGTAACGATGCACCAGTTACCCGAGTAACGTTCAACGTCGGTGATGTCATCGATTGCCAAGAAGGTTGGTCATTAAAAGTTGAAGAAGTACTGGAAGATGAAGGTCTATACACCTATTTCGGTACTCGTGAAGACACGCAAGAGACGGCGATCGTGTTGCGTGAAATCTTCCTAAGCAACCACATTCGTTTTAACAAGCCGCAAGACAAGTTGTACGCAGGTCAAATCGACCGCATGGACAACTTTGTACTTCGCTACCGTGCGCTACAAAACCAATTTGAACAACACAAGAGCCCAATGCGTGGTCTGTGTGGCATGCGCGCAGGTTTGATCCCTCATCAGCTTTACATCGCGCACGAAGTCGGTCGTCGTCATGCGCCTCGCGTATTGCTAGCGGATGAAGTGGGCCTTGGTAAAACCATCGAAGCAGGCATGATCATCCACCAGCAAGTGCTGGCTGGTCGTGCCGAGCGTATTCTTATCGTGGTACCAGAGACACTGCAACACCAGTGGCTCGTTGAGATGATGCGTCGTTTCAACCTGCACTTCTCTATCTTTGATGAAGAGCGTTGTATTGAAGCGTTCGCAGAAGCAGAAAACCCATTCGATACGCAGCAATACGTATTGTGTTCTCTGGATTTCCTACGTAAGAGCCGCAAGCGTTTTGAGCAAGCGCTAGAAGGCGAGTGGGATCTATTGGTTGTCGATGAAGCGCACCACCTAGAGTGGAGCCAAGACAAACCAAGCCGCGAATACCAAGTGGTAGAAGGCTTGGCAGAACGTACTGCGGGTGTACTACTACTGACAGCGACACCAGAACAACTTGGTCGTGAAAGCCACTTCGCTCGTCTACGTCTGCTAGATCCAGATCGTTTCTACGATTACGACGCATTTGTTGAAGAAGAAGAGCAATACGCACCTGTTGCGGATGCTATCACGTCGTTATTCTCTGGTGAGAAGCTGCCTGACGAAGCGAAAAACCAAATTACTGAACTGCTTTCTGAGCAAGACGTTGAGCCACTATTCCGCATTATTGAAAGCGACAGTGATGAAGAAGCGAAAGCGTCAGCGCGCCAAGAGCTGATCGACAACCTAATGGATCGTCACGGTACTGGTCGCGTTCTGTTCCGTAACACGCGTGCAGCGATCAAAGGCTTCCCGAAGCGTAACGTACATCTAATGCCAATGGACATTCCGCAGCAGTACACCACGTCAATGCGTGTATCAGGCATGATCGGTGGCAAGATGACACCAGAAGCACGCGCGGTGAAGAACCTTTACCCAGAAGAAATCTTCCAAGAGTTTGAAGGTGAAGATTCAAGCTGGTGGCAGTTTGACTCACGTGTGAACTGGCTACTTGAGAAAGTAAAAGAGAAGCGCAGCGACAAAGTGCTGGTTATTGCTTCTCGTGCAAGTACGGCACTACAACTTGAGCAAGCATTGCGTGAGCGTGAAGGTATTCGTGCAACTGTATTCCACGAAGGTATGTCGATCCTTGAGCGTGACAAAGCAGCGGCTTACTTCGCGCAAGAAGAGGGTGGCGCGCAGGTTCTTATCTGTAGTGAAATCGGCTCAGAAGGTCGTAACTTCCAGTTTGCTAACCAACTTGTGATGTTCGATTTGCCGTTCAACCCAGACTTGCTAGAGCAACGTATTGGTCGTTTGGACCGTATCGGTCAGAAGCGTGATATCGACATTCATGTACCTTACCTGAAAGGCACATCGCAAGCGATTCTGGCGCGTTGGTTCGATGAAGGTCTGAACGCGTTTGCTGAAACCTGTCCAACAGGTCGTGCGGTTTACGATAAGTACTCTGATGCGCTGATTGAAATGCTGGCATCTGGTGATGTTTCAAACCTTGATGAAGTGATTGAAGAATCAGCGAAGATGAACAAAGAGCTGAAATCACAACTTGAGCAAGGTCGTGACCGCCTACTAGAGATGCACTCAAATGGCGGTGATAAAGCACAGCAAATCGTTGAGAAAATCGCATCGACAGATGGCGATACAAACCTAGTGACATTCGCGTTGTCTCTGTTCGACACCATTGGCTTGAACCAAGACGACAAAGGCGAGAACGCACTTGTGGTAACGCCATCTGAACACATGATGGTGCCAAGTTACCCAGGCTTGCCATATGAAGGCGCGACAATCACGTTTGACCGTGATACTGCGCTGTCTCGTGAAGACATGCACTTCATCAGTTGGGAACACCCAATGATTCAAGGTGGTATCGATTTGCTGATGAGCGAAGGCGTGGGTACCTCTGCGGTTTCTCTACTGAAGAATAAAGCGCTACCAGTGGGCACTATCCTACTTGAACTGGTATACGCGGTGGATGCACAAGCACCAAAACGCAGCGGCATTGCTCGTTTCCTACCGAAGACGCCAATTCGCATGATGATGGATGCTCGTGGTAACGATCTGTCTTCTCAGGTTGAGTTTGAAGGTTTCAACCGTCAGCTTAGCCCGGTAAACCGTCACCTAGGCAGCAAGCTAGTGACATCAGTACAGAAAGACATTCACAGCCTAATCGAAGCGGGTGACGCATTGGTTGAGCAAAAAGTGGAAGAAGTTCGTAAGCAAGCGCATCAAGATATGCAGCAAAGCTTGAATGCCGAGCTTGAGCGTCTACAAGCACTGAAAGCGGTAAACCCGAACATCCGTGATGAAGAAATTGAAGCGATTGAAGAGCAAATCAAAGAGCTAACAGGTTACATCAACCAAGCTCAGGTTCAGCTAGATTCGCTACGTCTGATTGTGGTCAGCCACAACTAATCAGCGTTCATACAAACGAAAAAAGGTCTTCAATTGAAGACCTTTTTCTTTATCTGAGCTTTGTTTATCCCACGAGCTAAGTTAGTCGCTCGCAGCTAATTACATCAACCACTTCCACCAAATAAACAGTGCTAAGAAGCCGAATAAGTAAATCAAACCAGCAATCGACAACCACTTCAATTTACGACCCAATGCCAATGGCTTAGGTAAGTCCGTTTTACTCACTAGAATGTAGTTCAATAGCGCGAAAAACGGTGTCGTCATAAATGCCAGCACCATGGCAAAGTCCAACATTGGCAGCAGTGCCGAAGCCCAGAACACAACAATACCTAAAGCTAGTAGCGATACGATCAGCATGATCGCAGACGTCGCTTTTGGATCGGTTTCTGGCTGTGAACGCAGTAGGCGCTGAGAGTCTGAAATGACACGTGAATAACCATCAATCACCGTAATCGTACTACCGAAGATACAGAAGAACGCAATCACTGCAATTAAGTAACGTGACCACTCACCAATGGTCGAAGCGTACAATCCAACAAGCTGGTGGGAGAAGCCTACGCCGGAGCTCTTAAGCTCGATGCCTGAGCCGTGCAACATCAACGCGCCTAGCGATACAAACACCAAAGCCAGTACCGCTGTGCCAATGTAGCCGACATTGAAATCAAACAGGGCAGATTTTGCCGTAACTTCTTGTTGGCTAGTTTGGCGTTTTAACCACGCAGACGTCAAACAAGAGATCTCGATTGGAGCAGGCATCCAGCCCATGGTCACAACGATAAAGCCGATTGCTGCAATTGACCACGGAGAAGGGGATTCAAAGTTCGCAACAGGCTCTACAGGGTTACCAAATGCAATCGCCACCGCCAGCAAAGTCGCAATGGTCAATACGGTCATGATGGCTTTAGAGAGTGTATCTAGCGCTTTGTAATGACCAGCAAATAGGATCACCAAGCACGTGACCAATACGATGATGCTGAGCGATGCCATCGACAATGAAAATGGAATGAAGTAGCCCAACAAGCTAGCACTGAACATCAACAGGGCTGCTGTATTGATTACCGCTGAAACAGCACTAAGAAACAAGAACAACCACAAGTATGGGCGACCAAGCTTTGCATAGCCTTCAACCAGAGTTTTACCTGTGCCCATGGTGTATTGCACGCCTGCTCGGAAGAATGGGTATTTAAAAAGGTTTACCAGCAGGATGAGCGCCGCGAGTTGCCAGCCGTAGATCGCCCCAGCTTTGGTGGATGCAACAAGGTGAGAGCCACCGACGGCGGCAGAGGCCATAAGAATACCAGGGCCAAGGGAGCGGAAGAATTGCGAGACTTTGGATTGGGGTTGATCGGATACTGCGGATTCCATTTATTATTGTCCTTTTTGTGTCAACTATGCTTATAAATAACATTACCGCTCAGCTTGTCAATTTATATTTACGAAGTGATTTTTTTAATTTTTCTCTTCGTTATTGACTTGGCTATTTTTGTTATTTCTAAAAGTTATATCGATGGTAAAAAGAGGCAGGATTTAAGCGATTTTTCTGCATGCATCTTTGCATCTCTTGGGTATAATCAGCGCGTTTTTATTCTGTAGAGATCCTGCCCATGGCAATGCTTGAGTACAATCCACCAACCGACCCTTGGATTGATGTCGTTTTTGAAGATGAGCAAATTTTGGCGGTAAACAAGCCATCTGGTTTGCTTTCTGTGCCGGGGCGTCTTGCTGAGCATCATGACAGCATGTGGAGTCGCTTAACCGAGCAATACCCTGACATTCAAGTTGTGCATCGTTTAGATATGTGCACTTCTGGCTTGATGGTGCTCGCTAAAAACAAACGTGCAGAAAGTGCGTTAAAAAAGCAGTTTCAATACCGATTGACGCATAAGATTTACTACGCGCGCGTTTGGGGTCATATAGAGCAAGAAGAGGGTGAGATTGACCTGCCGCTGATTTGTGATTGGCCTAATCGTCCGTTGCAGAAAGTGTGTTTTGAAGATGGCAAACCTTCTAAGACGCTGTTCCAAGTAGCGAAGCGAGAAGAACATCCTGATGGTTCAAAGACGACGATTGTACGTTTGTTGCCGATCACTGGTCGATCACACCAATTGCGAGTTCATATGCAGGCATTAGGTCACCCGATTGTGGGCGATGAGTTTTACGCAACCGAAGAAGCGAAAGCCTTCTCTGAACGCCTAGAACTGCATGCCGCTGAGTTGAGCTTTTACCATCCGAAATGCCATTGGCTGCGCAGCATTTTTGTTCCTTGTGATTTCTACCCGGAAGCGGAAGCGATGATCTTTGACTATTTCGACCCAGCGCGTAAATTACCAGATTACAAAACACTGCCTCGCCCATAAATTCATCTTTAGGCAGTGAACAAGGAGTTGTTATGTCACTGCCTAAAGTGGTCTTCCTCGACCGCGCGACCATCCCCACTCAAATTCAAATACCTCGTCCAAGCTTTGCCCATGATTGGGTGGAATACGATCTGACTTCTCCAGAGCAAGTGATTGAGCGTCTCACTGATGCGGATATCGTTATCAGTAACAAAGTGGTGCTCGACCAAACCGTTCTATCTCAGCTTCCTAATCTCAAGATGATTGCTGTGGCGGCCACGGGGTTCAACAACGTCGATATCAACTATTGCGCTGAGCGCAATGTTGCGGTCGCGAACGTGCGTGGCTATGCGACTCGGTCTGTACCAGAGCACGTTATCGCAATGCTGTTTGCCTTGCGTCGTAACTTGTTTGGTTATCATCAAGATATTGCGGCAGGCGAGTGGCAACGCAACAAGCAGTTCTGTTTCTTTACGCATCCGATTGGAGACGTTGCAGGTAGCACCTTAGGTGTGGTTGGCAGCGGCGCATTAGGTCAGGCAACGGCACGATTGGCAAAAGCATTGGGTATGAATGTGTTGTTTGCCGAGCGTAAAGGCGCAACAGAGTGCCGAGAAGGCTATGTTTCTTTTGCTGATGTTCTTGAGCAAGCGGACGCCATCACATTGCATTGCCCTTTGAATGATGAGACGCAAAACTTGATTGGCGCGGCGGAGCTTAAGCAGATGAAGCCTACGTCAATTTTGATTAATACTGGACGTGGTGGCTTGGTGGATGAGCAAGCTTTGGTGGACGGCTTAAAGCAAGGTGAGATTGCTGGTGCTGGGGTTGATGTCTTTACCCAAGAGCCCGCCAATGAGAATAATCCGCTGATTGCCAATATGCACTTGCCGAACCTATTGCTGACGCCACACATTGCCTGGGGTAGTGACTCATCGATTCAGCGTTTGGCTGAGATTCTGATTGAAAATATTAACGCCTTTGAGCGCGGTGAAAGTCTCAATCGCTTGGCGTAATAGCAGAAAATCGGCATGAAAAAAGCAGACACAAAGGTCTGCTTTTTACGTTCTTAAGCGTTGAATTACATTTCTTCTTCAAACGCTTTAAGAATTTGGAAGATTTCACGGTAAGATTTTGC
The DNA here is from genome assembly GCF_030248515.1 of Vibrio sp. D401a. Taxonomy (NCBI): domain Bacteria; kingdom Pseudomonadati; phylum Pseudomonadota; class Gammaproteobacteria; order Vibrionales; family Vibrionaceae; genus Vibrio; species Vibrio sp. D401a. The sequence goes on from NZ_JAHGAI010000047.1 coordinate 55,574, forward strand.
TGGTTTACCGGCTTTCTTCTCTTTCGCTGCTTGGCGAGCAAGTTGACGTAGACGTTGACGATCCGCTTCTGGGTACAGTTCCATTACGTCATCAATCGCTTTATCGCCTTCTTCCACAACGCGATCACGCAGTGCTTCTAGCTTGTGCAGAGCGGCTGTCGCTTGTGAGTGCTTGTTGCGGATTTTATCCAGCGCCGCTTGGATTGGTTCTGGATCTTCGTAACGCATTAGCTTACCAATACGTTGTAGCTGACGACGACGCGCTTCGTTTTTAAAGCGTTGTGCATCAGCGACCGCTTCTCGTAGGTCTTCGCTCAATGGAAACTTATCTAGAACAGCTGGCTTTAGGCCTACAAGCTCTTCACCTAGCTTTTGCAGCTCTTCCATGTCTCGCTTCATCTCGGATTTACTTACCCAGATGATCTCTTCTTCTGGTTCCCATGGCGCTTTTTGATTCTTACGTGCCATTTCAGTTGCCTGTGTTTTGATTAATATTATGACTATTTTAACAAGAATCGTGGGGAGAAAGCGAAATTCTTGTTATTCTATTGTACATCGAATACATGATGTGAAAGACAATGGATATTAAACAGCAGGTTGCTGAGCAACGTACCGAGCTAGAACAAGCCGTTTCACGTGCACTAGAAATCGCTGCGGCGAAGTCTGATGCCGCTGAAGTCGCAATCACCAAGAGCACAGGTTTGAGTGTTTCCACTCGCATGGGTGACGTGGAAAACGTTGAATTCAATAGCGATGGCGCACTGGGTATCACCGTCTACCGTGGTCAACGCAAAGGCAGTGCTTCCACATCTGACTTGAGTGAAGCTGCTATCGAACAAACGGTCTTAGCAGCACTAGACATTGCTCAATACACATCAGAAGACCCATTCGCAGGTCCTGCTCCAAAAGAATACATGGTGAAAGAGGTACCAGACTTAGACCTTTTCCACCCAGATGCGCCCGATCCAGACTACGCAGCGCAAGTCGCGATTGCCGCTGAAAAAGAAGCGTTGAACTACAGCGATGCGATTAAGCAAAGCGATGGTGCAAGCTACGATAGCCACTATGGCGTAAAAGTGTATGGTAATAGCCACGGCTTGTTAGCCAGCTATGCATCCAGCCGTCATAGCACCAGCTGTTGTGTAATTGGTGTGGGTCAAAACGGTGAGATGGAACGTGATTACAGCTACACCGTTGCGCGTCATCGTGATGATCTTTGGACACCAGAAACTGTTGGTCGCAACGCTGCAGAGAAAACCATCAGCCGCCTTGATGCGCAAAAGCTTAAGACAGGCAAATACCCGGTGATGTTTGCTGCAGATGTAGCGACAGGCTTGATTGGTCACCTAGTGATGGCAATCAGTGGTGGTAACCTATACCGTAAGTCTTCTTTCCTATTGGATCATCTTGGTAAGCAAGTATTACCTGAGTGGTTCAACATTTCTGAGCGTCCACACGTACTACGTGGATTGGCTTCCAGCCCATTTGATAGTGAAGGTGTATACACGCAAGATCGTGAAATCATCACCGATGGTGTTTTAGCAACTTACTTGCTAACCAGCTATGCCGCTCGCAAGATGAAGATGGACCCAACGGGTCACGCTGGCGGAATCCACAACTGGTACGTGAAGTCGACAGGTCAAAACTTCGAGCAAATGTTGAAAGAGTTGGGCACCGGTCTACTGGTAACAGAGACCATGGGTCAAGGCGTGAACGTTGTGACTGGCGATTACTCTCGTGGTGCTGCAGGTTTCTGGGTAGAAAACGGTGAAATCCAATACCCAGTGTCTGAAATTACTATCGCGGGTAACTTGAAAGACATGTTCAATCAGATTGTGGCTGTGGGTAGTGATGTAGAAACACGCTCACAAATCCAAACAGGTTCTATCTTGTTGGATACCATGAAGGTTGCCGGTGAGTAAGCTCACTAACCGCTAGATACGAAAAAGCCTGATGTGTTCATCAGGCTTTTTTATTGTTTGTTACCTACTGGTCATTACTGAGGCTAAATCATCAAGGTCGCGAGACCGAGGAAAACTGAAAGACCAATCACGTCGGTCACTGTCGTCAGCGCCATACCACCAGCCAGTGCTGGGTCGATATTCATCTTCTTCAGTAGTATTGGGATAGTTACACCCGCAACACCTGCCACAAGCAGGTTGGTCAGCATGGCTGCCGAGATAATCCCGCCAAGCATCCAGTTACCTTTCCAAGCTACTACAATACCACCGATGATCAGCGCCCACATGATGCCGTTCAGCAAGCCGATAGCCGCTTCTTTCATCAACAGTTCGCGTTTGTTCGAGTCACCGATATGACCGAGTGCTAAGCCACGGATCACAAGCGCAACGGTTTGGTTGCCTGCTACACCACCCATTGAAGGTACGATCGTCATCAGGACGGCAATCGCAGCCATTTGGTCTAGAGTCGCTTCAAACATGTTGGAGACAGAAGCAGCGGCCAGTGCAGCAAGTACGTTGGCACCAAGCCAAATACTACGTTTACGAGCAGACTTTACCACAGGCGCGAAGGTATCTTCGTCGTCATCCATACCCGCCATACTCATCATTGAGTGTTCGGCATCTTCACGGATAACGTCAACCACGTCATCGATGGTGATACGACCAACGAGGTGCTGATTTTCATCCACAACCGGAGCAGATACCCAGTTACGACGCTCAAACAGGCTTGCTACGTCAGAGTCACTAGTATCAACAGTAATCGCATCATCCGCATCTTCCATCACCTCACTGACTTTGACATCAGGTTGTGTGGTGATCAGCGTCGTGATCGGTAGTTCACCAATCAGTTTGCTCTCATCATCAATAACGTACAGCGCGTCAGTTGCTTCAGGCAGTTCGCCTTTCATACGCAGATAACGCAGGACAACATCCACATCAACGTCACCACGAATGGTGATTACGTCGGTGTTCATCAGTCCACCCGCGGTATCCTCAGGGTAGGATAGGGCGGTTTCCACGCGCAGACGATCGGCAGAGTCCATTTGAGAGAGAACTTCACGTGAGACGTCGTCAGGCAAGCTACGCAGTACGTAAGCCACGTCATCGGTGTCCATGCCTTCTGTCGCTTCTGCAAGCGCTTCAGGAGCCATTTTGGACACAAGACTGTCTTTAACATCTTCGTTCAGCTCGTCAAGAATCTCACCGTAATCTTCTGGATCGGTGAGCTGCCAAAGAACCTCACGACTCTTACGCGGCGAGGCTTCTAAAAGGTGTGCGATATCCTCAGGTTCCATGTCCTGCAGTTGGCGACGAACATGGACAAAGCGACCGTTTTCCAGTGCTTCTGTGACTTCTTGGAGGGCTTGGTGAGCTTGGTCGAATTCTATTTGCTCTGCCATTCATTCCTCCCAATTCCTGATATTTACAATGCTTTGAATAATAACTTAATTCTAGGCACCTTTTAATAACAACTTATGAAAGTCGACAAAATTATTTATCGGAATTTAAGCAGGAGGTGAAAGTTATGTGGGATATCTGGCTAGAGATAATAAAAAAGCGAGTGAATCACTCGCCTTCGTCAAACTTATCTTCAATCAAATGGCAAACCGCATCAAGAGCTTGCTCGGATTGATCGCCAGTGGCGTGGATGGTCACGTATTGTCCTTGGGCGGATTCCAGCATCAATAAGCCCATGACGCTGTCTGCGGTCGCGGTTTTGTCTTCTTCGTTGTCGATGGTGATTACCGCATCGAAGCTCTGTGCCAGTTCTACCAGTTTAACCGCTGCACGGGCGTGCAAGCCTAAGCGGTTTTGGATCAATACTTTACGACTTAGTTCCACCGTTATTCCTTAACATTCTTTTCCAGTGAAGTGTGGCGAATTTGTACTTGGTTTCCTTTATCCGCAAAGTACTCACCGATTTTTTGAGTGAGATAAACCGAGCGATGTTTGCCACCAGTACAACCAATCGCAACGGTCAGGTAGCTGCGGTTGTTTTTCTCTAATAGAGGCAGCCAAGTCTCAATGAAGCTTTCAATCTGGTATTTTAGGTCAAGTACCGACTGATGCTGCTCTAGGAACGCACCGATCGGAGCATCCAAACCAGTAAGAGGGCGCAACGCAGGCTCCCAATGTGGGTTTGGTAAGAAGCGCACATCAAACACGTAATCTGCATCTGATGGTAAACCGTATTTGAAACCAAATGACTCAAACACCATCACCAAGTCTTTACGCTCGCGCCCTTCAACACGCATACGTACGGTTTCGCTGAGATCATGCAGAGATTGACCGCTACTGTTCAGGACTAAGTCAGCATGCGCTTTTAGTGGCATCAGTATTTCATGCTCAAGCTCAATGGCTTGATCCAGTGATAAAGACTGGCTTCCCAATGATAAGGGATGAATTCGGCGGGTTTCGCTGTAGCGTTTAAGTAGCGTTTCTTTGTTCGCATCTAAGAACAGTACCGTAACGTCCAGCTCAGCCTTTAGCTTTTCTAGCGTGGTGTTTAGTTCTTTGAGTTTCTTAGGGATATTTCGAATATCGATGCTTACTGCAACGTTTTGTTTGCTCTCAGAGACTGATTGAACAAACGCGTCGAGTAAGTTGACTGGTAGGTTGTCTACACAGTAATAACCTAAATCCTCAAGTACGCGTAAGGCAACACTCTTCCCGGCACCAGAGTGCCCGCTAACAACGATTAATCGCATGGTGATTGCCTCGATTACTGATGAATCATAATGTCGTAGAGTTCTTCGTCACTCTGAGCTTTACGCAGCATTTTGAGTACTTGCTTATCACTCAAGCGCTCTGCCATAGAGGAAAGTGTTTTGAGGTGCTCTTTGCACTGTTCTTCGGGAACAAGAAGAGCAAAAAGAAGGTCGACAGGTCGGTTGTCGATAGCGTCAAACTCAATTGCTTCGTCGCATTGTAGTAAAACGGCGATAGCTTTGTCGCTGGATTGCATTCTTGCGTGAGGAATAGCAATACCATTACCGATACCAGTACTCCCCATTTTTTCTCTGCTGAGCATACACTCAAACAGTTGTGTAGAATCTTGGCCCGTGTTTTCAGCGACAATCTGACTGATCATCTCTAGGGCACGTTTCTTACTTGTACAATGGACTGCACTTTTGGTGCAGTCCAGTGACAGTATCTCGCTCAATTGCATGATTAATGACTGTTTAGTTTTTCTTTGTGCTTGTTAAGTTGACGAACTAATTTATCCACCAGCGAATCAATTGCTGCATACATATTTTCGTCATTCGATGACGCATGGATTTCGCCCTGATTTATGTGGAGCGTAGCTTCCGCTATTTGGTTGAGTTTTTCAACTTTTAGTACGACTTGTACTTGATTGATGTGGTCGAAGAACCTTTCGAGCTTCTGAAACTTAGATTGAACATAGTCTTGCATTGAATCGGTAAGATCAACGTGATGGCCTTGAATATTGATTTGCATAGACTTTCCTTTTCAGTTGGTGCCTTAAAGTAGGCGTTTACGCTGACTTGAAGGGGCGATACCCAAGGATTCACGATACTTCGCGATCGTTCGTCTTGCGACTTGAATCCCTTGGTCAGCCAGAAGAGCAGCAATTTTGCTGTCACTCAATGGTTTAGCGGTATTTTCCGCTGCGACCAGTTTTTTTATGAGAGCGCGAATTGCTGTGGACGAACATTCTCCACCATTGTCTGTACTAACATGACTAGAGAAGAAGTACTTCAATTCAAAAATGCCACGTGGGGTATGCATAAACTTCTGTGTAGTCACACGAGAGATCGTTGACTCATGCATGTCCACATCCAATGCTACATCGTTAAGTACCATTGGTTTCATGGCTTCTTCACCATACTCGAAGAAATCTTGTTGATGTTCAACAATACATCTTGCAACTTTGAGAAGCGTCTCGTTTCTGCTTTCTAGGCTCTTGATTAGCCATTTTGCCTCTTGCAAATTGCTGCGAATGTACTGGCTATCCGCACTGTTGCCTTTGCCTAGTTGCGCATATTGTTGATTTACTTTTAGTTTCGGAATGCTGTCAGGGTTTATGGAGACGGTCCATTTACCATGATCTTTAAATACGGACACATCCGGAATGACGTATTCAGTGTCATCGGGTGTGATACGACTACCTGGGCGCGGATCAAGTTGTTGAATCAACTTCAATACTTCACGCAAGTCCGCCTCTTTAAGCTTAGTTTCTTTGATTACCAGCTTGTAGTCGCGATTACCAAGGTGGTCGATATGATCGCTTAACACCATTTTTGCTTCAGCGAGCCACGGCGTGTCTTCAGGGAAGGTCGCCAGTTGCAGTAGCAAGCATTCTTGCAGGTTGCGAGAGGCTACACCAAGTGGGTCAAATTGTTGGATACGCTTACGTACCGCTTCTACTTCATCTAATTCCACTTCTTCGTTATCGAAGCTTTCGTGGATTTCTTCAGGAGAAAGGGTTAGGTAGCCGTAGTCGTCGATGGCATCGATTATCGCGAGGGCGATGGTGCGGTCGGTTTCACTGAAAGGTGTTAAGTCTAACTGCCACATGAGGTAATCGTGCAGCGACTCCGTGGTCTCACCTTGGTAGACTGGCATGTCGTCATCCAGCGCTAGGCCAGTGCTGCCCGTGTTTGCGCTGTATACGTCATCCCAAGTGGTATCAATTTCTAGCTCAGAGCTGATTTCCGATTTTTCAATCACGTCTGAGCTGTCTGGAAGGTCGGGCTCTGAGGCATCGTTGGCTTCGTTCGCACTGTTATCAGCAGATTCAGACGCTGATTTGTCTTCACCGTTTGCTTGAGGTTCTTCGTGGCCTTCTTCAACTTCCAGTAGCGGGTTGGAGTCCAGTGCTTCTTGGATTTCTTGTTGAAGATCGAGCGTCGACAATTGCAACAAACGAATCGCTTGCTGCAGCTGCGGCGTCATGGCTAACTGTTGACCTAGCTTGAGTTGTAATGAAGGTTTCATTCAGTGTTACTTACCTTGTAATGCTCAGAATCTTACCGTTCCTAATGTAATCATAGACGGAATTGTTCGCCGAGATAAACTTGTTTCACTTGTTCGTTGTTGAGAACTTCGTCCGGAGTCCCAGAAGCGATGAGGTGACCTTGGCTTACGATATAGGCTTTTTCACACACGTCCAAGGTTTCACGTACGTTGTGGTCAGTGATTAATACACCAAGACCGCGATCGCGCAAGTGTTCGATGATTTTCTTGATGTCGTTAACCGAAATTGGGTCAACACCCGCGAACGGTTCATCCAACAAAATGAACTGAGGGTTTGCTGCCAATGCACGAGCAATTTCTACACGGCGGCGTTCACCACCTGATAGTGCCATACCTGCACTGTTTCGTATGTGCTGTATGTGGAATTCTTCCAATAAATCTTCCAGTTTATCTTGGCGCTCTTCTCGTGTTAACTCTTGGCGAGTCTCAAGAACGGCCATGATATTGTCTTCAACAGATAGCTTACGGAAGATTGATGCTTCTTGTGGTAAGTAGCCGATCCCCATACGAGAACGGCTATGCATAGGTAGAATACTAATATCTTGGTCGTCGATAGTGATGATACCTTCATCACGAGGCACCAAGCCTACAATCATGTAAAATGATGTGGTTTTACCTGCACCGTTTGGCCCGAGCAGACCAACAATTTGGCCAGATTCGACTTCTAGACTCACATCAGTCACAACCTTGCGCTTTTTGTAACTTTTCGCAAGGTTCTTTGCGCGTAAAATTGACATTTTATTTTACCTGATTAGGTTGTAAGACCGTTGTTACTCGTTCTGTCTTTGAGCTATCGGCAACTAACTTCTGTTGTTGGATGTGATAGCGAATCGTTGAACCTCGAATAGTATTTCCTTCTTGCTCGAGTTCAGCATTTTTACGCATAACAAGCTGATCTGTTTTGATTATGTAATCAAGTTCGTTTGCTTGGCCATTAAGCGTCTTTCCATCATCCATTAGTTGAGAAAAAGTAGCGGGTTTTCCGTATGCCTCAATTTGGGATATTTCTTGAGTATTCGCATCTCTCGTAACAATTACTTTGTCAGCATTTATGTTAATACTCCCTTGCTTCAGGGATACATCCCCCTGAAAAACAACCTTGTTACTTTTCATATCAACTTGTTGTGTATCAGAGTTAATGTAAACAGGTTGCTCGGTATCTGATTTTAGAGCTAGTGCTGTTGGGGCTGCTAAAATCAATGTTAGTAAGCTAAGGTGTAACAGTTTCATATCGACCTTGAACATCATTTGTTAGAGTTGCAATGTGACTATTTAAGTTTCCGTGCATTGCGCCTCCAGTATTTTCAAACTGTGGTCCAACTAGAATAACTTTCTGATTGGCGTAAAAATCTCGATTATTTAGATTGATTGTCATTTTATCTGTCGCCATGGTGTCGAAGCTAGCGCCAGGTAATAGATTGTGCATTAGAACATCATCGTACAGAGTTAATACTTGGTCATCATCCAAGACTGCTGTTCTAGATGTTACTTTCCACTCTACAATTTCACCACCTTTGTATACGAACAAAATAGGCTGCTCAAAAAGAGTGCTTCCACTTTTAGCAAAGTAGTCTAAATGGTTTGCGACAATGACATAACTTCTAATGCCATCATCTCCGTATGTTGTATTTTCTAACTTGTTACCACTAAACATTGGCAACTCGGTGTTAGGTGCTATCTGGACATCTGAATTTCTTTCAGATGAAAAGATATAATAGCTACACCACGTGATGGAGACTATCAGCATCAAATATATGAAACGAGTAAAACTCATATAATAAAGGCCTTTATTTTAGCTCAGTACTTCCCTGACTATTGCCTTATTTAAATTGGGTGCAGTGCGCAGTACAGTGAGTACTGATCACATTACACCTGCTTTTAACAAATCATGCATATTCAGTGCACCAACAATTTTGTTGTCTTCGCATAAAACTAAAGCGTTGATGTTCTTATCTTGCATTAAATTTAAACCTTCCACTGCAAGCATTTCTGGGTGCGCTGTGGTTGGATTTCTAGTCATTACGTCACCAATCGCAGTCGTGTGGATATCAATACGTTTATCTAGCGTGCGACGCAAATCACCATCGGTGAATATTCCAAGCATAGCATCGTGTTCATCGACGATAGCCGTCATCCCCAAGCCTTTTTCTGAAATCTCGAGTAAGGCATCACGAATCAGTGCATCCGGTGAAACTTTTGGTAGTGAGTTTCCAAAGTGCATAATATCAGACAGCTTCAACAACAGTTTTCTTCCCAGCGCACCGCCGGGATGAGATAAAGCGAAGTCTTCTGCGGAAAATCCACGTGCCTGAAGTAAAGCTACCGCCAATGCGTCACCCATAACCAAAGTTGCAGTGGTACTACTGGTTGGCGCGAGACCAAGAGGGCAAGCTTCTTTTGGCACGGTGATTTGCAGATGCAGATCAGACAGCTTCGCCATGTTCGACTCTGGCTTGCCAGTCATGCTGATGATTTTGATGTTCAGGCGTTTCAACACAGGGAATAGAGATAGAATCTCATGAGATTCACCCGAGTTTGAAATCGCGATAACGATGTCACCCGCGCTGATCATACCAAGGTCACCATGCGCTGCCTCACCTGGGTGGACAAAAAATGCAGAGGTTCCAGTACTTGCTAGTGTCGCAGCAATCTTATTGCCAATATGACCTGATTTGCCCATCCCCATCACGACAACTTTACCGCTATTGGAAAGAATCAACTTACAAGCTTGTTCAAACTGCTCATTAAAGTATTGGTCTAGCTGTTGTAGAGCTGAAACTTCAATATCAAGAACTTGTTTAGCAGCTGCGCGAAAATCAAATTGAGTGGGCATATCAGAGCTCCAATTCGTGTTTACTTATTTTGTTATTAAGCGGCCATGTTTGCGAATAGGTATACTTGGTAAGCCAAGAAACACACAAACAGAATGGAACCTTCTAGTCGGTTGATGCTTCGAGATTTACCAAGACACATCGCTACGAGTAGCAGAGACACGCCTAGCATTACCCAGAAATCACGCCCCATTGCATATTCGCTCAGCATCGATGGGTTGATAATGCCTGGTAGGCCCATTACCGCAAGAATATTGAATACGTTTGAACCGATGATGTTACCTACAGCCATGTCGTCTTCGCCTTTAAGAACACCTGCAAGAGAAGCGGCTAGCTCTGGAAGGCTAGTACCAATGGCAATGATAGTTAGACCGATCACAAGGTCGCTCATACCAAAGTATTTAGCGATGATAACAGCATTGTCTACCAGCATGCTCGCTGCTAAGGGAAGTAGTATCAAGCCAATCACGACCCACATAATTGCTTTAGGGTTAGTTACGCCTTCTGGAACTTCAGATTCTTGTTCATCAACAAACGCGTCACCGGCTTTCTGCTCTTTACGGCTGATTTGCAGCATGGCAAATAAGAAACCAGCGAACAGAATGAATAACAAGATGCCTTCATAGAAACCTAAGTGGCTATCCCATAGCAAAATACCGGCAAGCACAGTAACTGCTATCATCAAAGGCAGTTCACGGCGAATCACGGCAGAGCTTATAGAAAGTGGTTTGATAATCGCAGTAATACCTAGGATCAAAGCAATGTTAGCGATGTTTGAACCCAGTACGTTACCAACCGCTGTATCGGTTTTGCCATCCCATGCTGCGGTTGCTGAAACCATCATTTCTGGTGCAGATGAGCCCATTGCTAGAATGGTCATGCCGATCACTAGTGGTGAAATACCGACGTTGCGGGCTAGAGCAGCGGAGCCAAAAACTAACTTATCTGCACTCCAAACAAGTAAAACAAGACCGACGATAAGCAACGCAACGGCTTCGAGCATGATGATTCCTAGGTAATAAATAAGCAAAATGAGTAACCGCTAATTTTGACCTTTTGCGACCAAAAATGGAAGATAAACAATGCATAAATTAAAAGTTAGTAACGAATTTGTGTTTAATTGTTGCTCAATCGCGAATGAAGATAATGCAACCGAGTGTAGGTCAACTCTAAACCGCTCTACACCTTAAAATGTGTGCTCTTTTGAGAATTCTTTGAAATTTTATGGTTTTCTTTAATTGAACAGTGCTTTTAATTCACTTTTAATCCACCGCCGATCTGCTTATGATGACAAGCTTGAGTCGTACTCAAATGATTTTTATTGCCAAGTCAGTTGGCTGAAATGAGTAGCTATTGGAGCAATGGGTATACTTTACTGATTGTCTTTACCTATGAGTAAGAGAAAAATGCTATGCCAAACGATGATTTAGTTACAGTGAACAATCTTACTTTCTCGCGAGGAGAACGTAAGATTTTCGATGGCATTGAGTTACATATCCCGAGAGGGAAAATTACCGCAATTATGGGGCCATCTGGAATAGGTAAAACGACTCTATTGCGCTTAATTGGTGGCCAATTATATCCAGAGCAGGGAGAGATTTGGTTTGACGGTGACAACATCCCTAGATTATCTCGAAAGCACTTATACCATGCTCGTAAAAAGATGAGTATGTTGTTCCAATCAGGCGCTCTGTTTACTGATTTGAACGTTTTCGATAATGTCGCGTTTCCTTTGCGTGAACATACAGATCTCCCCGAAGAATTAATCCGAACCATGGTGCTGCTAAAGCTTGAAGCTGTAGGGTTACGAGGGGCTGCGGAGTTAAAACCAAGCGAGCTCTCTGGTGGTATGGCTCGCCGTGCTGCATTAGCCCGCGCGATAGCGCTCGACCCTGACCTTATCATGTACGACGAACCTTTTGTTGGTCAGGATCCAATAACCATGGGTGTGCTTGTTGAGCTGATCAGTAATTTGAATCGAGCGTTAGGTGTGACCTCCATTATCGTTTCTCATGATGTGCCCGAAGTGATGAGCATTGCCGATTGGGTTTACTTGATGGCCGATGGCAAAGTGATTGCGTTTGGCACACCACAAGAGTTGAGAGACAATCCTGACCCTCGCGTGCAGCAGTTTTTACAAGGCGAAGCGGATGGGCCAGTACCATTCCGCTTCCCAGCTCAAAGTATCGAAAAGGATTTATTTGATGGTCGATAGCTTTATTCAATTTGTCGCTTCTTTAGGAAGACGCACATTAGCCATCTGCGAAGCATTCGGTCGTGCAACCTTGATGCTTGTTGGTGCATTATTGACTCGACCTCAGCCAATTAAAAATTTGCCTTTGCTGGTCAAGCAGCTTTATTCCGTAGGCGTTCAATCGTTGGCTATCATCGTGGTATCTGGTTTGTTCATCGGCATGGTGCTTAGCTTGCAAGGCTACGTGGTGTTGGTGGATTACGGTGCAGAGGGCAGCCTTGGTCAAATGGTGGCCTTGTCATTGCTACGTGAACTTGGGCCCGTAGTAACTGCGCTGTTGTTTTCAGGTCGTGCTGGTTCAGCATTAACGGCAGAAATCGGTCTGATGAAAGCTACTGAGCAGTTGTCTAGCTTGGAAATGATGGCGGTTGACCCGCTGAAACGAGTGATAGCGCCACGCTTTTGGGCGGGGGCGATCTCAATGCCTCTACTTGCTATGATCTTTATGGCTGTGGGGATTTGGGGCGCTCAGCTTGTTGGCGTCGATTGGAAAGGCGTAGATCATGGTAGTTTCTGGGCTGCAATGCAGTCTTCGGTCGAATTAGGTCAAGACATCGGTAACAGCATGATCAAGTGTATCGTGTTTGCTATTACCGTTACTTGGATTGCTTTGTTTAATGGCTATGACGCTATTCCGACGTCTGAAGGGATCAGCCGAGCAACGACGCGCACTGTAGTGCATTCTTCTTTAGCAGTACTGGGCTTAGACTTCGTACTGACCGCATTGATGTTTGGGAATTAATCATGCAACAAACACGTAAAACAGAATTATGGGTTGGCAGCTTTGTATTAGCGGGAATTTGCGCGATTCTTGTGATGATTTTTCAGGTTGCTGACGTAAAAAGCATTGGCTCTGGCAATACTTACACCTTGAAAGCCGAGTTCGATAATATTGGTAGTTTAAAAGTTCGCTCACCTGTGAAGGTTGGTGGTGTGGTTATCGGTCGAGTGAGTGATATTACGCTAAATGCGGATAATCTACTGCCAGTAGTGAGCTTGTCGATTAACAGTCAATACAACCAGTTCCCAGAAACCTCGAGTGTGCAAATATTGACATCGGGATTGATTGGTGAACAGTACATAGGCTTAGTGCCTGGTTTTGTTTTTGACGATGAAGAAATGCTTGTAGATGGCGATACCATCGAAGACACCAAGTCAGCATTGGTCTTGGAAGACCTAATCGGGCAGGTTCTATATAGCATTGGTGGCTCAGGCGATACGAGTAAGGAATAACCCATGTTTTCTAGATTATTACTTTCTTTTTTAGCAACGTTCGCAGCATTTGGTGTTGTTGCTGATGAAGTCGATAAAACACAGCCATACCAAATGATGAAGCAAGTTGCGGAAGTGACGTTTGACCGCCTCAAGGCTGAACAGCCGAAGATCAAACAAGACCCTAATTTGTTAAAAACCATCGTTGAAGAAGAGCTGATGCCTTACGTTAACGATCGCTACGCTGCATTGAAATTGCTTGGACCTAACTTAAAAGGGGCAAAGCGTGAAGATGTAGGGGAGTTTATCAAAGCATTTCGGGCTTACTTAGTGACATCTTATGCGCAAGTATTAACGCAATATTCTGATCAACAAATCGCTTTTGGCCCAGAACCAAAATTGGATTCATCTAAACGTATTACGAGCATTAAGGTAGATATTATTGATGCTCCGCGTCCTAACATTAGGCTTGAATTCAAATTGCGCAAAGACAAGAAAACAGGCGAGTGGTTGGCATTTGATATGGTTGCTGAAGGTATTAGCTTACTGTCGAGCAAACAATCTGAATGGAACACGAAAATCCGTCAAGATGGTATTCTTGCGGTAGCAAAAGATCTAGAAAAGCTGGCGGAACAACCGATTCGCTTTGAGGCGGAAAAGTAATGGAACAGTGGCATTTACAGGCTGGTATTCTTAAACTTACAGGAGCGCTGGATCGTGAAACCGTTCCGGCTCTTTGGGTTGAGGCACAGAAGTGGCAACCATCACAAACCGAATTAGAGTGCTCTTTATTGGATATTGAGCGTGTTGACTCTGCAGGAATGGTGATGTTAATCCACTTATTAGAGCATGCAAAAAAGCAAAACTGTCATATAATGCTGAGTTTCGTGCCAGCGCAACTGCGCACTTTGTTTCAACTTAGTAATGTTGAATCCTTAGTGGCAAAACACATACAGAATTATCAGGGGTAAATTGTGGATAGCGCAAAAGTACAACAGCTATTAGAAGAAGCACTAAACCTTCAAGAAGTGCATGTAAAAGGTGAAGGTAGCCATTATGAGGTGGTTGCTGTTGATGCTTGTTTCGATGGAATGAGCCGCGTTAAGAAGCAGCAGTTAATTTACGGTCCTCTGATGGATTACATTCAGCGTAACGACATTCACGCACTATCGATTAAAGCGTTCACTCCAGATGAGTGGGCTCGTGATAAAAAGCTAATGTCGCTATAAGGTTTATAATGGAAAAGTTTCGAGTTATTGGGTCAGATCAGCCGTTGGTTGGTGAAGTGACCATTTCAGGTGCAAAAAACGCAGCACTGCCGATTTTATTTGCGTCAATTTTGGCTGAAGAGCCAGTAGAAGTAGCAAACGTACCACACCTTCGTGATATCGACACAACCATGGAACTGCTAAAGCGCTTGGGCGCTAAAGTCAGCCGCAATGGTTCTGTTCATGTCGATCCAAGCAGTATTAATGAGTACTGTGCGCCTTACGACTTGGTGAAAACCATGCGAGCATCAATTTGGGCACTTGGCCCATTAGTGGCTCGTTTTGGTAAAGGTCAAGTTTCTCTACCTGGCGGTTGTGCGATTGGTGCTCGTCCTGTTGATCTACATATCACAGGTCTAGAGCAGCTTGGTGCAACCATCACACTAGAAGATGGTTACGTTAAAGCGGAAGTAGATGGTCGCCTAAAAGGTGCACACATCGTGATGGACAAAGTAAGTGTTGGTGCAACCATCACTATCATGTGTGCAGCAGCACTTGCTGAGGGCACAACAACGCTAGACAACGCAGCGCGTGAACCTGAAATCGTTGATACAGCGGACTTCCTAAACACGCTAGGTGCGAAAATCTCTGGTGCAGGTACTGATACCATCACTATCGAGGGTGTTGAGCGTCTAGGTGGTGGTAAGCACAACGTCGTTGCTGACCGTATCGAAACCGGTACTTTCCTAGTAGCGGCAGCGGTTTCTGGCGGCAAAGTGGTATGTCGTAATACCAATGCACACCTTCTAGAAGCGGTACTGGCTAAGCTAGAAGAAGCAGGCGCATTGGTAGAAACTGGCGATGACTGGATTTCTGTTGATATGACTGACCGTGAGCTGAAAGCGGTAAGCATCCGCACGGCTCCGCACCCAGGTTTCCCTACTGACATGCAGGCGCAATTCACACTATTGAACATGATGGCGAAAGGCGGCGGCGTAATCACAGAAACGATCTTTGAAAACCGTTTCATGCACGTACCTGAACTGATGCGTATGGGCGCGAAAGCGGAAATTGAAGGCAACACGGTTATCTGTGGCGATGTAGATTCACTAAGTGGTGCACAAGTAATGGCAACTGACCTACGAGCTTCGGCAAGTTTGGTCATTGCGGGTTGTATTGCGAAAGGTGAAACCATCGTTGATCGTATTTACCACATTGACCGCGGTTACGACAAAATCGAAAATAAACTGGCTGCACTTGGCGCAAATATTGAGCGAGTGAGCGAGGCAAGTTAAACTGCGGTGCAGGTGACTTGGATATGAAGAGAGCCGAAACGTTGGTTTCGGCTTTTTTGTATCGCGCTTTCTTGCATAGTTCATGACTATGTCAAAAGAGACAATAATAGCTGTAGCTGGCGTAAAGCTGGTTCTTGGAGAACAACAATGATTGCACTGTTACGTGTATTTGCTGTCGCAATTTTCGCAATTGTGATGTTTATTGGTGGTTGTGGTTACTGCCTACTAAGCCCTAGAAACCCTAAGCATGTTTTCACCTTCGGCCGTCTATTCGGCAAGATGTCGCGTGTATTTGGTATCAAGCTTGAGCTACGAATTCCAGAAGATGCGTATTCGCGTGGTCAGCATGTTTATATTGCAAACCACCAAAACAACTGGGACCTGTTCACCGTGTCTTCGGCGGTTACACCAAAAGTGGTTACCGTAGGTAAAAAGAGTTTGGCGTGGATGCCTCTATTTGGTCAGCTTTACTGGCTAACTGGCAATATTCTGATCGACCGTGCGAATCGTTCTAAAGCGAAAGGTACCATTGACCAAGTTGTGGATAGCATCAAGAACAGTGATGTTTCAATATGGATGTTCCCAGAAGGTACTCGCTCTCGTGGCCGTGGTTTGCTGCCATTTAAGACTGGTGCGTTTCATGCGGCTATTGGTGCAGAGGTGCCAATCATTCCAATCGTATGCAGTTCGACTGATCATATTAAATTAAATCGTTGGAACAACGGACATGTAATCATTGAGATGCTGCCGCCAGTAAGCTCTGAGGGCTACGGTAAAGAGAGTGTCCGTGAGCTGGCGAACAGCTGTCGTGAGCAAATGAAAGAGAAACTAGAAGCGTTGGATGAAGAAGTGAAACAGCGCAACGCAGCTTAAGCCTGACTGCGATACAGCAGCAAAAAGACAATAGAAAACGGGTAGCCTGAGCTACCCGTTTTTTTATGCTTGTTAGCAAGTGCAATTATTTGCGAACTGCGATTGCTTCAATCTCGATGCCAACATCTTTAGGCAGACGAGCGACTTCTACACAAGAACGTGCAGGGTAGTTTGCTACTTCGTGTTCATCGAAGAATTTACCGTAAACTTCATTTACTGTACCGAAGTCGTTTAGGTCTTTCACGAATACTGTCATTTTAACGATGTCTGTTACTTTAAGGCCTGATGCTTCAACTACAGCTTTTACGTTTTCTAGAGATTGACGAGCTTGCTCTGCGATGTCGGCAGACACTTCACCTGTCGCTGGGTTTACCGGGATTTGGCCAGAAGTAAGAACCATGTTGCCTAGATCTACGCCTTGAACGTAAGGACCGATTGCTGCTGGTGCAGACTCAGTGTGAAGTACTTTCGTCATTTGAATTGTTCCATCTGTTTAGGGGAATAAAGAGTTTACTCAAGCATTTTGAGTGTTCTTAAGAATAAGCAGTGTGCCTTTAAACATGAAGCACGTAAAGAGCAAAATACCCCGCATGAGCGGGGTATTGGTCAATTTATCGTTAGCAAGAATCGAAGCGAGAAATTAACGCTCAGTGACGATCTCACGTGCGAATACTTTCTCACAGTATTTACACTTTAGACGGATTTCTTCCTTCTTCTCGAACACTTGGAAGCTGCTCGCTACAGGCTCGTTGTGTGTAATACAGTTGCTGTTCGGACACTCAAACACGTTGTTAATTCGCTCAGGCAGTTCTAGTGCAAGCTTCTTAACTACTTCGTAGTTTTCGATTTGGTTTACGGTTGCATGTGGTGCGTAAAGTGCAAGCTTGCTTGCCTGCTCTTCATTGATAAACACGTTTTCAATCTTTAGTAGGTCTTTGTGACCCAGAGCTGAAGAAGGCAAGTTCAGACCGATAGTTACGCGCTGAGAAGAATTATGCATGTCGAACAGTTTCAGCACTTTGATACCAATTTGCGCAGGAATATGGTCGATTACCGTGCCGTTTTTGATTGCCTCTACCTGCAATTGAGTTTCTTTAGTCATGTCTTTTCTCCCTCGATTACAGTGTTTCGTTAAGAACCAATGCCAACAACGCTTGACGAGCGTATACACCGTTCTGTGCTTGTTGGAAGTAGTACGCGTGTGGAGTTGCATCCACATCCGTGGTGATTTCATCCACGCGAGGTAGTGGGTGGAGTACTTTTAGGTTGTCACGCGCACCTTCTAATAGTGCTGCTGTTAGGATATAAGCGGACTTGATATGTGCGTATTCAGACTCGTCAAAACGCTCTTTTTGTACGCGCGTCATGTAAAGAATATCTAGCTCAGGGACGACACTTTCCATATCAGTGTGCAGGCTGTATTGAATGCCTGCTTCGTCAAGCTCCTCACAGATGTAATCTGGCATTGCCAGTGCGTCTGGTGCGACGAAGAAGAAACGAATGTTGTTGAACTTTGCCAGTGCTTGCGTCAAAGAGTGCACAGTGCGACCGTACTTTAGGTCACCAACAAACGCGACGTTAAGGTTATCCAGGCGGCCTTGCGTTTCGGCGATTGTGTATAGATCGAGTAGGGTTTGCGTAGGGTGTTGGTTTGCGCCGTCACCTGCGTTGATGACTGGTACACCGTTAGAGAACTCAGATGCAAGGCGAGCCGCGCCTTCCTGAGGGTGGCGCATCACGAATGCATCAACGTAAGAGGAGATAACTTGTACCGAGTCAGACAGTGTCTCGCCTTTTTTTGCCAGGGAGGTGTTTCCATCATTGTCAAAACCAATCACATCGCCACCGATACGTTGAATCGCAGTCTCGAATGACAAGCGAGTACGTGTGGATGGTTCAAAGAAACAGCTAGCTACGACCTTGTTTTTAATCAGTTCTGGACGAGGTTCTTTTTTTAGTTGACCTGCAGTTTCAACAATCAGTTCCAGTTCTTCACGTGAAAGCTCTGGAATAGAGATGATGTGCTTCTGGTAAAGCGAGTTCGCCATGATCTTCTTCCCTATAACAGTAGTGACTATCTCCAAAATTCACCACGATTGAATTTTGGACATAAAAAAACCTCCCCAAATGGGGAGGTTTTAAAATTCAATAGAATTAACAAAAATAACCGCACGTAAGCGTAGTCGCTTAGCTAGAGCAAATCGCGTTTTTACGTCAGCAATCAGCTTGGTCATTTCGTAATCCTCAGACAAATTGCCGAGCATTATACGCTTAACTTTCGTGAGCGCAAGCGATTACATCATGGTTTTTGTTACCATTTCTAATGCTTTGCTTTAGCTACCTAGTGTTGCTACCATCACGGCTTTAATGGTATGCATTCGGTTCTCAGCTTCATCAAACACGACTGAGTATTCTGACTCAAATACTTCTTCTGTTACCTCTAAACCATTCATGCCGTATTTTTCTGCCACCTCTTTGCCCACCGTTGTTTCGTCGTTGTGGAAAGCTGGTAGGCAGTGCATGAATTTCACGTGAGGATTGCCTGTTTGCTTAATCACGTCCATGTTAATTTGGTATGGCGTCATGAGTGCAACACGCTCGTCCCAAGCATTGGCGGACTCGCCCATGGAAACCCAAACATCGGTGTAGAGAAAGTCGCAACCTTTTACGCCTTCTTCGACACTTTCAGTTAAAGTGATTTTCGCACCGGTTTGTTGAGCAATCGCTTGGCAAGTCGCGACTAATTCTTCTTCTGGCCAGAATGCTTTTGGCGCCACGAGACGAATGTCCATGCCGACTTTGGCGGCTCCGACCATGAGAGAGTTACCCATGTTGTTACGTGCATCACCCAGATAGGCAAAGGTCATCTCATGCAGTTGTTTACCACGTCCGTGTTCTTGCATGGTGAGGAAATCCGCCAGTATTTGTGTAGGGTGAAACTCATCAGTCAAGCCATTCCATACCGGAACACCTGCGTAAGCCCCTAGCTCTTCCACAATAGACTGACCAAATCCGCGGTATTCGATGCCATCATACATGCGACCAAGAACTCGAGCCGTGTCTTTCATTGATTCCTTATGACCGATCTGCGAGCCAGAAGGGCCGATGTAAGAGACTTGAGCGCCTTGATCAAAGGCCGCGACTTCAAACGCACATCGGGTACGAGTAGAAGATTTCTCAAAGATTAGTGCAATGTTTTTGCCTTGAAGTTTCTTCTGCTCTGTCCCTGCATATTTAGCTTTTTTTAGCTCAGCAGACAGTTCGAGCAAAAAGAGAATTTCTTTTGTGGAGAAATCCAATAGCTTCAAAAAGTTGCGATGATGTAGATTGAAAGCCATAGCTCGTCCTTTAGGTCGTTTGGTTGATAAGTAATAAAAGCATTAAAGCATGAAAATGCTATATATGTGAATAATTATTTTCAAGTAAGGCAAAAAAAGGTTGATGCATTCACATCAACCTTAGTCTTTATTGGTTTTATTTGGTGAGAGAGATTTCTCAAATATCGTCACGTTCGATTGGGCAACTCATACAACGTGCACCACCACGACCGCGACCAAGCTCGTTACCCGGAATGGTCAGGACTTCAATGCCAGCTTTGTCATACTTTTCGTTAGTGTAGACGTTACGTTCGTAACCAATCACAACACCAGGTTTAACTGTTAGTACGTTGTTGGCATCGTTCCATTGCTCACGCTCAGCTTCATAGCTGTCACCACCAGTGGTAATGATCTTCAGTTGGTCTAACCCCAGTGCCGATTCAATTGCGTGCAGATAGTTGTGTGATGCTTCGACATGCATTTCCCCATTGCCTTTTGGTGTTAGGCGCCATGTGTCTAAGTCTTTACGCATGATCTCTGGGTATACCGAGAAAGTATCGACATCCATATGCGTCATTACCGTATCAAGGTGCATGCATGAACGGTGTTTCGGTAGGTCGATGGCAATGACTTCTTTCGCCTGACCGGATTTGAATAGGCTTGCCGCTAGGTTTTCTACACCCTGTGGAGTTGTACGCTCAGACATGCCAATCAGAACCGCACCCTTACCGATAACCAGAACATCACCGCCTTCAACGTTGGCATTGTCGTAGTGTTGGTCTTCATCGCCAAAGTAGTTTATGAAGTTTTGCCCAGCAAAGGTTGGGTGCCAACGGTAAATCGCGCGCAGGTGGTTGGTTTCGCGCTGACGTGCAGGCATCATCATTGGGTTGAGTGATACACCACCGTAAACCCAGCATGAAGTATCGCGAGTGAATAGGTGGTTAGGTAAAGGTTCGATAACGAAGTCTAGAGAACGCTTCATTTTCGGTAGCATCGATGAAGATTTGATTGGCAGTTCCGAGTAAGCCAATCCGCCAAGAAGAATGCTGGCCAGGTGTTCATCGTCCATCTCTGCGAAGTACTGGCGCAGGTCGCGAGCGAAAGTCGGACCGTAACGGAAGTCAGAAATCTGAGTGTTTAACAACCATTGTTTTGCTTCTGGAACCGCAAGGGTTTCGACTAGTAGATCATGAAGCAGTAACACCTCAACACCTTGCTCACTTAAAGTTCGAGCGAATGCATCGTGTTCTTCACCTGCAGCTTCGACTGCCAATACGTCATCAAATAGTAATTCATGGCAGTTTGATGGTGTTAAGTGGGTGAGGGCACGCTCTGGGCGATTTAATAGAACTCGTCTAAGTTGACCTACTTCTGATCCAACGTACAGCTTGCTCATTTTGTATCCTTACAAATATTCCAGCCATTAGTTATGACAAGCTTGGTGCTAAGATGCAAGTTCCTTTGGTTGGCTTATATTTTGTAAAAATATCATTTTTTAGATTTATGTTTTGTGAATTTTAATTTGGTGTATTTTGATTCTATATTTTGCAGTTCATTCATAGCTTTTAGAAAGTGCGTTTTTATTCTTTTTAGTTTGGTGAAGAGAGGGTACATCAATAGTGCATAAAACGTGCATAACCATTCTGAAATATGCAGTTTTTAGCTTTTCTTTATTCGTTAGGCCAGAGTAACCGAGCTGTCACTGTATTCACTCCAAGATCATAAACACGCAAACAAGTCTAAAATTACTCGTTTAAGGCTCAATTAGGATCTTCTGAATATTAAAGATTACCCGTTTTTGTTAAATTTTTGTTTCTGTGAGCGAGGTTTCGATTTGCGAGTCAAAATTATCATCAAGAATCACCGTAGTTTGGTGTTTGTTTGTGGCTTTTCATCGCAATCCGTGCCATATTTCACCGCATTAACGTACTCAGTTTAGAGTATAGTGTTTCCATCAAGTAACTAATCTGGAGCCAAAACATGTCTCACGAAGATGAATATCTATCAGTAGAAGAATTAATTGAGATTCAAAAGGAAGAGACTCGCGATATCATTGCAGCATTGCTAGAAGATGGCAGCGATCCAGATTCACTATACGAAATCGAGCACCACCTATTTGCTGAAGACTTTGACACACTAGAGAAAGCGGTTGTTGAAGCGTTTAAGATGGGCTTTGAAGTTCTTGAAGCTGAAGAAACAGAAGATGAAGATGGCAACAAACTACTTTGCTGTGATGCAACAATGGAATCTGCACTAAACGCAGAAGCAATTGATGCACAGGTTGAGAAATTGGTTCATCTTGCGGAAAAATACGACATCATCTACGACGGTTGGGGTACTTACTACGAAGGCGAAGATGCGCTTTACCCTGAAGAAGATGATGAAGACGAAGAGTAATCAGCTCATTTATATTAAGAAGCCAGCGTTTATCGCTGGTTTTTTTGTGCCTTGAAAATGATAACCGCTGGTGAGGATAAATAATTCTCATTGAGTTTGTGTGCTTATTATCTCTATAATGCGTGAAAATTGATCTAGCTCAAGGTAACTATGCAACTCTCACTCGCCGGTTTATGGCAAGTCTCTCCACTGACGGACCTTTCTATCCCACAGGATGACATCACTTTCCCTGCGCCTTTGAGTCAGGTATTGCCTGCTGAGCTGACAGAAGAAGCAATTCGTCAGCAAGAGTGGCATCTGATGCACGACATTGAAGTAGATGAATCCATGATGGCATTCCCAGCGGTAGAAATGGTGTTGGGTGGTGTGGATTACCATGCTGAAGTGCGTTTAAACGGGGTAGCATTGTTCGACTGTGACGGTTCACAAAGCATGTACAAAAAAGACATTCGTCCGTTCATGCAGATGGGGCGTAACCGTTTTGAGATCCTGTTCCTTGAGGAAGAAGAAGATCTTCTGCTGGATGAGGATAAACCAGAGTTGTGCTCACTTGCGGATCATGAATACCAAAAGAGTGATGAGCGCTTGGGGGTATGGCAAGAGCCGTATCTGCAGTTTATTCGCAATGTGCGTTTAGACCGTGTAGCAACCGAGCAGATTTGGCACCACGGTGGTGGTTGTGAGTTTAAGGTGGATTTGTACTACCAAACTTTTGCGCCGGGTCTAGTATCGGCATCGGTTAAGTTTAATGGCATGACTTACCATATTCCTATTGATGTCCGAGCGGATCATGCGAGTGCTTTATTCCAGATCGAAGCGCCAAAGTATGCCGATCTTAATGATCCCGATCCAAAAGATCTCTACGAACTCGTGGTGGAGTTGGATGGGCAACGCCAAGCATTTACAGTGGCGCTTAGCCAAGAGCTCTGTGTTACCCATCTTGTACTTTAAGTTTGGGGATAAAATTCTATAACGTTTTAAGCATCACGACTTCACATGCATCATGCCCTGTTTGTCCAAGCGGGGCATCGAGATGCTCAAAGCCTAGCTTTTCATACAAGCCTACCGCTTCTCTTAGACATTCTGTCGTTTCTAAATAGCACTGCTGATACCCAAACTGTTTCGCTAGCTGTAAGCTCAATGCGACGATGCGTTTAGCTAAGCCGTGCCCTCGTGTTTGAGGCAAGAAGTACATCTTTTGTAGCTCACACACATTTGGCTCACCAGCTAAAGGTGCAAAGCCGCCGCCACCCACAATCTCGCCTTGGTATTCGACTACCCAGTAGGCTGCGCCTTGCTGGTCGTAAACCGAGTACATGTCATCAAGCGTTGGATCTGCCACACCATAACCTTTGTCTGCGGTTAAACCATATTCTGCAGAGACTTTACGAATCACGTCTGCAACTCGTGAGTTATCTGCTTTGGTAAGAGGTCGAAGAACGTATTCCTCTGCCTGACACACTTTTGTTAGCCCTTTTAGGTAAGTCTCTAAACCAAGTTTGAGTTGCTCTTGTTCAATGTCACCGAGTTGGGTAAGCAGTTGTTCAAAGAAGCGGTTTTGTTGTTGGTCTAGTTGCGATAACGCCTGTTGCCCTTGCTCTGTAAGCCCTGCGAGTTGGCTGCGTTTGTCTTTTGGGTTTTCGATACTCTCAACCAGACCTAATTTGATCAGCCCGGTAACGGTTCGGCTCGCATTGGACTTGTCGACATTAAGCTGCTGTGCCAATTGATTGATGGTCAACGGCTGCAATTGGATTTCACCCAATGCGTGCGCTTGCACTGGAGTGAGTGCGACATCGCCGCATTGTTTATCGAGCAGACCAAGCAATCGGACGGCTTGGCGGGAATAGTGTCGGAGTTGACGAGCATGCATTATCACTTACCTCTAAAAACAAAGTTGCGCACCGCAATCAAATTAATTGCGGTGCGCAACTTTGTCAATGGTAAATGTCATTTTGCTTGTTAGGAGGCGTATTGAGCTTCCATGTTTAAGCGTGTTGGTGTAGGCAAAATTGTGGCGCTTGGCTATCTGATTTACGCATCCATACTTTCTCGTGGAAGTAGTAAGCCACAGTGTTCAAGCTAGGCTCTAGCATCGCCATAATACCGCCGACAAACGCATCACCTGTTAGCAAGTAAACCACGGTAAAAGCAACACTGAAGTGGATAGTGGCAAAGCTTGCGGTTTTTAATTTGGTCATCCACTGACGAGCTTTAAGCGCTGGGACTTTTGCCCATGCCTTTTCATGAAAGTAGAAAGCGACGGTGTTCACTGAAGGCTCAATCATGGCAATTAAACTACCAATTAGAATGTCGCCAGTAAGCACGTAAGCGACACTAAACGCGATAGTAAAATGGAGTGCTGCAAAGGTTAGTGTCTTTTTCATGATAATTACTCAATCGTTGTGTTGTTTCGATAGGTCTATTATTGAGAATTATTATCATTAAATCTAATGGGCAGTAAAGATTAGTTTGATAGGTAAAAACTATTAAATAGGAGGGAGACTAGGGGAGAAGAGTGAATATCTTTGAAAGCTTTCCGAGTGATAAAATGCAAAAAGGGTTGATGCTTTCACACCAACCCTTTGATTCTTTTATTCTAGCCTTTAGCGATTAAAGTGCAGCGATCGTTGTCTTCTGCTCTTCTAGCTTAGCTAGTGTCTCTTTGTAGCCTTCAAGCTTCTCACGCTCTTTAGCAACAACTGCTTCAGGTGCTTTCGCTACGAAGCCTTCGTTACCTAGTTTGCCTTCGATACGCTTGATTTCGCCGTGAGTTTTCTTGATTTCGCCATCTAGACGAGCAAGTTCTGCGTCTTTGTCGATCAGACCCGCCATTGGGATCATCAGCTCAGACTTAGCAACCAATGCTGTCGCACACGCTGGCGTTTCTTCGTCAGCAGCAAGTACGCGTACAGATTCTAGTTTCGCTAGAGACATCAGTACTTGTTTGTTTGCTTCTAGACGAGCTGCGTCTTCTGCGTTTGCAGCTTTCAGCATAACGTCAAGCGGCTTACCTGGGTTGATGTCGTATTCAGCACGTAGGTTACGGATGCTGGTAATGAACGCTTTCACCCATTCAATATCGTCTAGCGCTTCTTGGTTGAAGTTTGCTTCGTCGAATTGAGGCAGTGCTTGAAGCATGATTGTCTCACCTTCTACACCTTCAACTAGTGGCTTGATGCTTTGCCAGATAGTTTCAGTGATGTAAGGAATCACAGGATGAGCCAGACGTAGAGTCTTCTCAAGAACCGTGATTAGCGTACGGCGAGTACCACGTTGTTGCGCTTCAGTACCTTTCCATAGAACTGGTTTAGTTAGCTCTAGGTACCAGTCACAGAATTGGTTCCAGATGAATTCGTAAAGCGTGTTAGACGCCATATCTAGACGGAAGTTGTCGATATGGTTGTTGAACGCTTTCGCTGCAAGTTCAAACTGAGACTCGATCCATTTATCCGCTAGTGAGTATTCAATCTCACCACCGTTGAAGCCACAATCTTGCTCTTCTGTGTTCATCATTACGTAACGGCTCGCGTTCCATAGCTTGTTACAGAAGTTACGGTAACCCTCAAGACGCTTCATATCCCAGTTGATATCGCGACCTGTTGATGCCATTGCAGCAAGAGTGAAACGTAGTGCGTCTGTACCGTATGCTTCGATACCATTTTCAAACGTCTTACGAGTGTTCTTCTCGATTTTCTTCGCTAGCTGAGGCTGCATCATGTTGCCACAACGCTTCTCTACTAGAGACTCTAGGTCGATACCATCGATCATGTCGATTGGGTCAAGTACGTTACCTTTCGACTTAGACATCTTGTCGCCGTTTTCGTCACGGATTAGACCAGTAACGTAAACCGTCTTAAATGGTACTTGTGGTTTGCCGTTTTCGTCTTTCACGAAGTGCATGGTCATCATGATCATGCGCGCAACCCAGAAGAAGATGATGTCGAAACCAGTTACTAGTACGTCTGAAGGGTGGAATACTTTCAGATCGTCAGTTTGCTCTGGCCAACCTTGAGTACCGAATGTCCATAGTGCAGAAGAGAACCATGTATCCAGTACGTCTTCGTCTTGGTGAAGTTCGATAACTGACTCTAGGTTGTTGTTCTTACGAACTTCTTCTTCGTCACGACCTACGTAAACATTGCCTTGGTTGTCGTACCAAGCTGGGATGCGGTGACCCCACCATAGCTGACGAGAGATACACCAGTCTTGAACGTCACGCATCCAAGAGAAGTACATGTTTTCGTATTGCTTAGGAACGAATTGGATGTCGCCGTTTTCTACTGCTTCAACCGCTGTTTTCGCTAGAGGTGCAGTACGTACGTACCATTGGTCAGTTAGCATTGGTTCGATAACCACACCACCACGGTCGCCGTAAGGAACTTGTAGATCGTGATCTTTCACTTCTTCAAGTAGACCTAGCTCGTCGAATTCTGCAACGATAGCTTTACGAGCGGCAAAACGCTCCATACCGTGGTACTTAGCTGGTAGCTCAGTGCTGTATGCGTCGCTTGCTTCGCCGTTGGTGTTGAATACTTCAGAAGCGTCACGGATGTTCGCGTCGAAAGTCAGAATGTTGATCATTGGTAGCTGGTGGCGCTTACCAACTTCGTAGTCGTTGAAGTCGTGCGCAGGTGTGATTTTCACACAGCCAGTACCTTTTTCCATATCTGCGTGCTCATCGCCCACGATTGGGATGCGACGATCAACGATAGGAAGGATGATTTCTTTACCGATAAGATCTTTGTAACGTGGATCTTCTGGGTTAACCGCAACACCAGTATCGCCTAGCATGGTCTCTGGACGAGTGGTTGCCACAACGATGTAGTCTTTGCCATCCGCTGTTTTAACGCCATCCGCTAGTGGGTAGCGGAAGTGCCACATGTTGCCTTTGGTGTCTTTGTTCTCTACTTCTAGATCTGAAATCGCTGTGTGTAGCTTTGGATCCCAGTTAACTAGACGCTTACCGCGGTAGATTAGGTCGTCTTCGTATAGACGTACGAACACTTCTTGAACCGCGTTAGATAGACCATCGTCCATCGTAAAGCGCTCACGATCCCAGTCTACAGATGCGCCAAGACGACGAAGCTGCTTAGTGATAGTACCGCCGGATTCGCCTTTCCATTCCCAGATTTTGTCGATGAAAGCTTCACGACCGTAATCGTGTTTTGTTTTGCCTTCTTCTGCAGCGATCTTACGCTCAACAACCATCTGAGTTGCGATACCTGCGTGGTCAGTACCTACTTGCCAAAGAGTGTTCTTGCCCTTCATGCGCTCACAACGGATAAGAGTATCCATGATCGTGTCTTGGAACGCGTGGCCCATATGTAGGCTACCAGTGACGTTCGGTGGCGGGATCATGATGCTGTAAGCTTCTTTAGTAGTGTCACCGTGTGGCTTGAAGTAGCCTTTTTCTTCCCAAGTCTGATACAGAGCTTGTTCGATTGAAGTTGGGTTGTATGTCTTTTCCATAGCGCTCTTTTAATGGATACGTTGATGGTTGAATCTAAGTCAATCTTTATAAGTGAACTCTCTGAGTGGAGAGCTTAACTATAAGGATTGACCGTTAAGGATATTGAATTTCGATCGTTTGCAGTTGATAACCTGCCTGACGGTAAATTTTATACCTTTCTCTTGCGAGCTGTTTAGCTTTTTCTTCGCAAGGCACGAAGTCTACCACTTGAGCAAACTTGTTCGCAAAGGTTGTCTCATTTTCCGCCAAATTAATTACTAACTGACGATTCCAATTCGGCTTTACGCCGTTATGGCCGATCTCAATATTGGTGGCGTATTTCGGTCCTTCGCCTACGAGATTATGTGCCATGAACTTATCTGCATCAATTTGCCAAAAGGTTTCGGCGAGTTGTTCAGCGTGCGGTTTATCTTCGCAATTCAAGTACACTTTTGCGCCTTGGCGAGCAAAGTGCTGAGCCAAAAACACGATGTATTCTTCAAAGCCAGCCACGGTTGCTTGCGGGCTATCTTCTTTAATGATGTAGAAAGTTGCAGTTTGCATCATTCTCTCGCTTGCCGTTGGTCTCATCCTAAGACCATCATAAGTCCCATTTTCAATTAAGAAAATCGAGGTAATAAAAAAGGGCCTTGCGGCCCTTTTAGATTTTGTTCAGAAATTACTCTTCTGTCTCTTGGCCGCTGCGGTTCAAAAGGAATTGGACAAGCATTGAGACAGGACGGCCCGTTGAGCCTTTCGCTGCGCCTGATTTCCACGCAGTACCTGCGATATCGACGTGTGCCCAGTTGTACTTCTTAGCAAACTTAGACAGGAAGCAACCCGCAGTGATAGTGCCAGCAGGACGACCACCGATATTTGCCATGTCAGCAAATGGGCTCTTTAACTGCTCGTGGTATTCGTCTGCCATTGGTAGACGCCAAGCACGGTCACTCGCTTGCTCAGAAGCGTTTACTAGCTCATGAGAAAGTGGGTTATGGTTAGAGATTACGCCGCTGATATGGTGGCCTAGTGCGATAACACAAGCACCAGTTAGCGTTGCAACGTCTACTACGCAGTCTGGTTCGAAACGCTCTACGTAAGTCAGTGCGTCACAAAGAACAAGACGACCTTCCGCATCCGTGTTCAGAACTTCTACAGTTTGACCAGACATGGTTGTTAGGATATCACCAGGACGGTAAGCGTTGCTGCCAGGCATGTTTTCACAGCCTGCTAGGACACCAATAACGTTGATTGGTAGGTTTAGCTTCGCTAGCGCTTTCATTGTACCGAATACAGATGCCGCACCACACATGTCGTACTTCATCTCATCCATACCTTCACCAGGTTTGAGAGAGATACCGCCTGAATCGAACGTCAGACCTTTACCAACTAGTACGATAGGTTTTGCTTCTGACTCTGGGTTACCTTTGTATTCGATGATAGACATCATTGATTCGTTTTTCGAACCACGACCTACTGCTAGGTAAGATGTCATGCCCAGTTTTTCCATCTCTTGTTCACCAATGATCTTGGTGGTTACTGTTTCGTAGTCGTCAGCAAGGCGACGAGCTTGAGATGCAAGGTAAGCTGGGTTTGCAACGTTTGGTGGCATGTTGCCAAGATCTTTTGATGCTTTTACACCAGAAGAAATGGCTAGACCGTGAGTGATTGCTTTCTCACCTAGGTTCAGTTCACGACGTGTCGGTACGTTGAACACTAACTTACGTAGTGGACGACGGGTTTCCGGCTTAACGCTCTTGAACTGGTTAAATGTGTAAAGACCATCTTTAGTCGCTTCAACAGCTTGACGTACTTTCCAGTACGTATCGCGACCTTTAACGTGCAGTTCAGTTAGGAAACATACTGCTTCCATAGAACCTGTTTCGTTAAGTGTGCTGATCGTCTTTTGAATGATTTCCTTGTACTGGCGCTCGCCTAGCTCACGTTCTTTACCACAACCTACGAGTAGAACGCGCTCTGACAAAACACCTGGTACTTGATGCAGTAGCAGCATCTGACCAGGTTTACCCTCTAGATCACCACGGCGAAGTAGTGAACTGATGTAACCGTCACTGATTTTATCAAGTTGCTCGGCTACTGGAGAAAGGCGACGTGGTTCAAACACACCAACAACGATACATGCGCTACGTTGTTTCTCTGGACTGCCACTTTTAACACTGAACTCCATGCGTACTCCTACATCCTGAAGACAAATTGCTCTAAATGTTAGATAATGATCGCTTACTTGTTGAATTTAAGCTCAGGTCTTACCAATAGAGCTGATTTAAGCGCTAACATCTAGTTTATAATTTTTAAAAAAATAAATGGTTCAACGGGAAACTATAGTGATTCGACCAAAAAAACAAGTTTTGTATAGGTAATTTGAGCGTGATTATTGTTAGATATTTGATCCGCGAAACACTCAAGAGTCAATTTGCGATCTTTTTCGTACTTTTTTTGGTGTTTGTGAGCCAGAAGTTTATCAGTGTTCTTGCCGATGCTTCAGACGGAGACATCCCAGCAGGATTAATTTTTTCTATTGTTGGCTTAAACATGCCAGCGATGGGGTTATTAATGCTGCCTTTGAGTTTGTATATCGGCATATTGATCACTTTTGGCCGCTTATACGCAGAGAGTGAAATTGTGGTAATGAATGCGACGGGGATTGGGAATAAATTTTTGATCCAGGCCGCCTTGTCTTTAGCTGTCATTACGTCAAGCGTTGCTGCTTTTAACTCGTTGTGGTTGTCCCCTTGGTCTCAAGACAAAGTAGAGTCTCTCCTAGAACAAGTTGCTTCTGAAAATAGCGTTGATTTGCTCAAGAAAGGACAATTCCAAGGTACGCCTGATGGGTCTTCAGTTGTTTTTATTGATGATATAAGAGACAACGAGCTTAAGCATGTGTTCGTGGCTCAAATGCGTCCAAGAGACTCGATCTTACCAAGCGTGATTTTTTCGACCTCAGGGGTTGTGAAAGAGCTATCAGATGGCCGTCAGGTTATTACCATGCAAGATGGGACGCGTTATGAAGGCGTGCCAACTCGTGTTGAGTATATGGTAACAAAGTTTGATGAGTACGAAGGCCTAATCGGTCAGAGGGAAGTAAAACACAAAGGTCGAGATTGGGAGGCCTTTGCTACAGTAGATTTGATTGGTCATCCTAGTCGCCATGCCCAAGCCGAATTGCAATGGCGTATTTCGCTATTTGTATGTATTCCACTTTTGACCATGTTAGTCATTCCCTTGTCTGCGGTGAACCCACGTCAGGGGCGATTTGCCAAAATGGGTCCAGCTATATTGATTTACCTAGCTTACTTCTTAGCTATGAGTGCAACAAAGTCGGCAATTGAGGATGGCTCTTTACCTACATATGTTGGTATGTGGCCCATTAATATAATGCTACTTATAGTCGCTGTTATGGCAAACATGATGGACAGTGTGTCTGTCAGAAAAGTTAAAGATAAATTCCGCAAGAAGAGGCTCGTGTAAGCTGTGTTTAAAATTCTAGACCTTTACATAGGTAGAACAATTATTTCTACAACAGCCTTGGTTTTAGCGACCTTCGTTGGCCTCTCAGGGATAATCAAATACGTAGAACAATTGCGAAAAGTAGGAAAGGGTGCTTATGACTTACTTCATGCATTGTATTTTGTCCTACTAAGTGTGCCTAGAGACATTGAAATGTTTTTCCCTATGGCAGCTTTATTGGGGGCATTGATTGGTTTAGGTATGCTGGCATCAAGTTCTGAACTGGTTGTTATGCAAGCATCGGGTTTCTCTAAGTTGGATATCGGTCTATCGGTGCTTAAAACTGCGGTGCCATTGATGCTTATCGTGATGACGCTCGGTCAGTGGGGAGCCCCTGAAGCTCAGAAAATGGCACGAGACTTACGCTCATTTGCGCTGTCTGGAGGGAGTATTGTCTCTGTACGAGCCGGCGTATGGGCAAAAGATGCGAATGACTTCATCTTTATCGGTAAAGTCGAAGATGAAAAGCTGTACGGCTTGAATATGTGGCGTTTTGATGACGATAAGAATCTTGAAAAAGTGATCTTTTCTGAAGAAGTTGATTATCAAAATAACAATAATTGGCTAATGCACAATGTTCAAGTTACTGATATGCAGAATGAAAATGTCATTTCTAAGCGTCAAGTGGAACAGATGGAGTGGCATACCTCATTGGCGCCAGACAAACTGGCAGTCGTAACGGTGAAGCCAGAAGAGCTCTCTTTAAGTGGCTTGTATGACTATGTGACCTACTTGAAAGCCTCGGAACAAGATGCTTCACGTTATGAACTGGCATTTTGGCGCAAGCTATCTCAGCCGCTGTCTATTGCAGTTATGATGCTGATGGCGTTGTCGTTTGTCTTTGGGCCGTTACGTAGTGTTACCATGGGCGCAAGGGTACTCTCAGGCGTGGTAGCGGGTTTTACTTTCTATATATCCAGTGAGTTCTTTGGACCACTTACCTTGGTATATGGCATACCGCCTGTATTCGGCGCACTAGCGCCAAGCTTGGTGTTCCTAGCCATTGCAGTATCTTTGCTAAGAAGAAAACTGTAGGTTTTCAAAAGCGATAAATATGAAAAAGGAAGGCACCGTGCCTTCCTTTTTTATTCTACTTTTGCCACTAAACTATTTTGCTTTAGGCAAGACCACGACTTCAGTTTTTGCCCAAATATCGTGGAAACCACGTTTTTGAGGGTCAATTGGCACCGTTAGGTTAGCCAGACCAAAACCAGATGTCGCTATACGAATAAGAGCCTGTGTCACTGTAATTGGTGCACCATCTTTGCTATTACGTACTTGTATCTTCCAAGCTCGCATACCTAAGGTTTGCCCCGCACGAGTCCAGAAGAACACAAAAAAGTAGATCCATACCACAGCAAGATACAGCGTGAACAATGGGCTTAATACCGGATGCTTTCCTAGCATATCTGCTGCATCCACATATTCTCCATAGCTCAGCAATCCTGCCGCGTTCAGCGCAAAGACAATCGCCATTACTACACCTGCCGCCATCATCTCAATCGCAAGGATAATCAGTGTGTCGTAAAACAACGCTGCGAGTCGACGGAAAAAACCCGCTGGTGGAAGAGTTGTAGAAGTAGTCATAATTCCATTACTTACCTTTAAAATCGTGCGTCAGAATATAGATTCCGTCCGCCGGTGAAAAGAGAGCTAACGCACAGAGTCTCTAATTGTAAACAAATCACGTGTTCAAAGTGGCTTTATCGTGACTCACAAAGTAATCCAGTTCAAAGTTCGTATCATGCAAACTGTGAAACCGTCAAACATGCGTTACCTTGCTTAGTAAAGAAGATTACGAATGACATAGTTAGAGGTACAAGATGATCGTAATTACTGGCGCAAGCAGTGGCTTAGGAGCTCAACTGGCCAAATTGTATGATGCTCAAGGTAAAGAAACCCTGCTAATAGGGCGTAGTGAAAAGAAGTTAGATACGCTGGCTCAACATCTCTCAAACAAAGCTCAGACGAGAAGCTGCGATCTTATCGACGCATATCAAGTTGAGCGTTTGTTTGATGAGTTGCCTCAAACGCCCTCGACTCTGATTCATTGTGCTGGAAGTGGTTATTTTGGTTTGTTAGCAGAGCAAGACCCGCAAGAGATTAAAAAGCTAATTGAAAATAATCTCACTTCGGCGATTCATGTCCTGAGAGAGTTAGTAAAGCGCTATCAAGATCAACCAATCAGCGTCGTGATGGTGATGTCTACAGCTGCACAGTTACCAAAGGCACAAGAATCGACTTATTGCGCAGTGAAGTGGGCAGTAAAAGGTTTGATTGAGTCCGTTCGTATGGAGCTAAAAGGCAAACCGATGAAGATTATCGCTGTGTATCCTGGCGGTATGGCAACGGAGTTTTGGGAGACGAGCGGTAAATCACTAGATACTAGCGGTTTTATGAGTGCAGGTGATGCTGCGAAGATGATTCATGATGCACTCTCTAGCGTTGGCAATGGTTACGTTTCGGATATTACCGTTAACCGCTTATAAGGGCTGAGCAGTTTGTAGGGGTAGCTAAGCTAAGATCTTCTTTGTCACACTTTGTGGCGAAATTATCAGCAAACGATAGTTATTAAAGGTTTTTCTGCTTGCGTAGGTCAAAAGCTTCCGTATAATGCCAACCATCAAAGGGCGATAGCCCAGAGATGCCGGTGTGGTGAAATTGGTATACACGACGGATTCAAAATCCGTTGCCTTCGGGCGTGGCGGTTCAAGTCCGCCCACCGGTACCATATTCCAAGACAGAGCCTCGACGAAAGTCGGGGCTTTGTTGTATCTGGAGTTTGTGAATTCAAACCCAGTGTGACGTCAGGAGTGCCTGCCCAGTCAAGTCACCCGCTGATATCATACGTAGAAAGGTCGCTCTTGTAGCGGCCTTTCGTCGTTTTAGGCGTTTGAAAATGGTGGAAGAAAAGATAGCGTTGCCTTCGCGGTGACAGCAGGCGCCTTGTCCGGTTGAATGTCCCCTAATTGTTCGTCCATCAGAACCATATTGCAAAGGTGACTTTTGTGTTAGTACTGGTATTTGTTGATTCGAATCATATTACTTTATAAATCATACAATTATCATTAAAAAACAAATAAAAAGTATAGTTAACTAATAAATGTGGTTGTTTTATGAATGGTAAGTATTTAGCAGTGTTTGCGTCTGGCGTTGTTGTATTGGCTGGTTGTGGAGGAGGAGATGGTGGATCAGCACCAACGACTGTTGGTGGGGATGAGTTTACTAGCCTTGTTAAGGAAACAAACTTTGTGCAAGGTTTCCCTAGTTTATACAGTGATTATCTAGATGGCCAAAAATTGGTTCAGAATGGAACGGTGAGGTTTGATACGACTAACCAGATACCGCTTTACTATGTTTCTTTAGAAGGAACACAGCCACCAACTGCCGTCGTTGAAGCCGTAAACCAAATCGAAAGCCGCTTGGGGAATATTTTTACTGATTTTCACCTTCTGACAGATGATCTCAGTGGCTACAGAGATCTCTCTTTTCCCACTGAGAACCGCGGGAATTATACGTATAGCGAAGCAAGCTTTAAAAACGCTCATGGGATTATTGGGGGCTTAGTTTTTTCCCAAGGAACCGCATACTATAGTACTGAGTGGGCGAACGATCCGCAGGAAATGTGTGGGAATGCATCGATAGGGCCATATACCGGTAATTTGAGTTTGGTGGTTAATCCTGCAACACATACTTATAGTGCTAGTTCTTTATTGTGGGTGAATATGGGAAATGGGCAGTGCAGCTGGGATTACCAAATGGCCAAGCATGAGATGGCGCACGCAATGGGGATGTTCTCCCACCTTGATGGTTACTTTGGGCTTTGGAGTGAAACGGCAATGGACATTCTAGCAACGCTATACAGCAACTCTGCTGGTACGCCTTTTAATGAATTACAGAAAGCGAACTAAATTTACCCATAGTAAAATCTGCTAGGACTATCATAGTCAGTAATGTAGAGCCAAAGGTCATAGAGTTAATTCTGTCATCTTTGGCTTTTTTTCACATAACTAAATCATTCTTTAGCTTAAAGTTTATTGGCAGTTTAAATAAAAATCTAATGATGATTAATTCCTTTTTATACTCCGATATAAATTTATTTTTAATAGATAATCTTCACCAAAATTCTTATTGAGCTCAGTTTTTCTTACTCGATAAAGATGAGGTTGAATT
This sequence comes from Vibrio sp. D401a, assembly GCF_030248515.1. NCBI lineage: Bacteria > Pseudomonadati > Pseudomonadota > Gammaproteobacteria > Vibrionales > Vibrionaceae > Vibrio > Vibrio sp. D401a. The sequence goes on from NZ_JAHGAI010000047.1 coordinate 91,076, forward strand.
TCGTTAAATAACGAAATGACACACTTTTCATATTGAAAATGGGATCTTGTTCATACTCAGCGCAACCGGTTGCGCTTTTTTGTGTTGGTTATTTTTGCTACAGTTTTTGTAGGTTGAAATTTACACAACGGGAGTAAGGCCATGAAAAAAATTCTTTTATGCTGCAGCGCAGGGATGTCGACCAGTATGCTTGTGAAGAAAATGGAGCAAGCTGCTGAAAAGCAAGGGCTTGAGTGCAAGATTGATGCGTTATCGGTAAACGCATTTGATGAAGCGATCAAAGAGTACGATGTGTGTTTGCTTGGTCCTCAGGTGCGATTCCAACTAGAAGAATTGCGTAAAACCGCACAAGAGCACGGTAAAAATATTGATGCTATTTCTCCACAAGCTTATGGAATGATGAAAGGCGAAGAAGTATTACAACAAGCATTAGAACTGATTAACTAATTCAATAACTTTAAATAGAAAGAAGAATATTCACTAAATATAAATATTTGGTGCGGGATTCTTTTGTCTAAAAATAAGGATAGACTCTATGAAGCTTTATGATGCGATTATAGGAATAGTCGAAAAGCATATAGCCCCTATTGCGGCAAAAGTGGGAAATCAACCCCATGTTAGAGCAATGAGAGACGGATTTATTGTGGCAATGCCGTTTATTATTGTTGGTAGTTTTATCTTAATTTTTGCTTTCCCACCATTTGCTGAAGACACCACATTTACACTCGGGCGAGTTTGGTTAGACTTCGCCACCACACATTTCGACACCATTATGATGCCCTTTAATATGTCGATGGGGATCATGACTATATTTGTCTCGCTTGGGGTCGCCTATAGCTTGGCAAAAGCGTACAAAATGGATGGGATCACCAGCGCGGTATTATCACTGATGAGCTTCCTTTTGGTTGCTGCTCCAGCTAAAGATGGAGCACTAGCGATGAAGCACATGGGCGGTACCGGAATCTTTACCGCGGTAATGTGTGCTTTCTTTGCGGTTGAGCTTTACCGCTTTATGAAAAAGCACAACATTACGATCCGCATGCCAGAGCAAGTACCACCTGCAATCGCTCGTTCTTTCGAGGTCCTTTTGCCAGTACTCGCTATATTCCTAACCTTGTATCCGCTAAGTATTTTTGTTCAAACTCAATATGACATGCTGATCCCTGATGCGGTTATGGCGATGTTCAAACCACTGATCAGTGCATCGAATACCTTACCTGCAATCATTGGTGCATTGCTGGTGTGTCAGCTACTTTGGTTTGCTGGTATTCACGGTGCGGCGATTGTAGTTGGTCTTCTATCGCCAATCTTCCTTACCAACATCAGCGCTAACATCGATGCGTTTGTTGCGGGTCAGCCAATTCCAAACGTATTCACCCAACCATTCTGGGATTTCTATATCTTTATTGGTGGTTCGGGCGCAACACTTGCGCTAGTGATGCTGATGTCATTTAGCCGTTCCGCGCACCTTAAGAGTATCGGCCGAATGAGTGCTGTGCCGGGTTTCTTCCAAATCAATGAACCTGTGATTTTTGGTAGCCCAGTAGTAATGAACCCAATCCTGTTTATTCCCTTTGTATTTGCGCCAATCGTTAACGCAACTATTGCTTACTTTGCAGTACAGCTTGGCTTTGTGGGCATGGGGGTTGCGACTACACCTTGGACAACGCCTGCACTGATTGGTGCTTCATGGGGCAGTGGTTGGACGTTCTCACCAGTGCTGTTGGTGATTGGCCTACTGATTCTTGACCTCTTTATTTATCTGCCGTTCTTCAAAATGTTTGAGAAGCAGGTGATGGAACAAGAGTTACCTACGAGCAAAGAAAGTAAGGATGCTGAACAGCCATCTGGCGAAGGCGTGACTGCTTAATAGTAATTGGGCTGTCACATGGCAGCCCATGTTTCTGGAGAGAAAAGATGGAACAAGAATTAGTCGTAATGGAAATTATCTGTAATGCAGGTGAAGCCAGAAGTTTGAGCTATGAGGCATTGCGTTTATCGAGAGAGAAGGATTTTTCAGCCGCAGAGGAAAAGCTTTCTCAAGCAAGAGAGTGCATCAACAAAGCCCACCTGATTCAAACCCAACTAATTGAAGAAGATCAGGGTGAAGGTAAAGTGCCAATGACCTTGGTGATGGTACACGCTCAAGATCATTTGATGACGACCATCTTAGCGCAAGAAATGGCAGTGGAAATTGTCGCGTTGAATAAGCAGTTAGCAGAAAAATAAGGACGTGGCTATGCCAAGAAATGCAATTAAACTCGCCATTATTGGTGGTGGTAGTAGTTATACTCCAGAGCTTGTTGAGGGCGTAATAAAACGCTTGGAGTTCTTGCCTGTAAAGCAAATGCACTTTGTGGATATTGAGTCTGGCGCAGAGAAATTGGAGATCATTAAAGGCTTAGCACAACGAATGGTCGACAAGGCAGGGGCGGATATTGAAATCAAAGCGAGCTTTGATCGCCGAGGTGCGATTAAAGACGCTGATTTTGTTATGACTCAGTTCCGCGTTGGTGGCTTGGCTGCGCGAGCGAATGATGAGCGCATTCCGATTAAATATGACGTTATAGGCCAAGAAACAACAGGGCCTGGTGGTTTTGCCAAAGCGCTGCGTACCATTCCGGTTATTCTTGATATTTGTAAAGATATTGAAGAGCTAGCGCCTAATGCGTGGATGCTCAACTTTACTAACCCTGCGGGTTTGGTATCAGAAGCTGTCAGTAAATACACCAACGTAAAGAGCATTGGATTGTGTAACGTTCCGGTGTCTATGGAAATGATGATTGCTGAAATGATGGATTGCGAGCCGAAAGAGCTTCAACTTGAGTTTGCAGGTTTGAACCATCTTGTTTGGGTATTGAAGGCGTGGCTTAAAGGCGAAGATATTACTCAAATAGTTCTGGAAAAAGTTGGGGATGGCGCAAACTTCAGTATGAAGAATATCTGGGAAGAACCGTGGGATCCGGCATTTCTTAAAGCGCTTGGAGCCATTCCTTGTCCTTATCATCGCTATTTCTATCAAACCGATGCGATGCTAGCAGAAGAAAAGCAGAGTGCGGGGGAGCAAGGCACGCGAGCAGAGCAAGTAATGGAGACGGAGAGTGCGTTATTTAAGCTGTATCAAGACCCGAACCTAGACCACAAACCAAAAGAGTTGGAAGAGCGAGGCGGTGCCTATTATTCAGATGCGTCATTAAATCTCGTCGATTCAATTTATAACAACCGTAACAGCATTCACGTAGTGAACGTGTTAAACAATGGGGCTATCAATGGCTTACCAGATGACGCTGTGATTGAGTGTAGTGCTGTGATCGGCAGTTGGGGAGCGAAGCCGCTTGCGGTTGGTGAGCTATCAAGCAATGTCAAAGGCCTACTTCATCAAGTTAAAGCTTATGAGCAACTCGCTATCGAAGCTGCAGTTGAAGGAAGCTACGACAAAGCATTAATGGCGTTAACCAATAACCCACTTGTTCCAGATATTGGTCGAGCCAAATCCATATTGGATGAGATCTTAGCAGTGAATGCTCCTTATCTGCCTCAATTCAAATTAACAACGTTGTAGAGCGAGGAGACACGCCAATGAAAGTAATTTTTAATGCCGATGATTTTGGTTTAACACCCGGTGTGAATAAAGGCATTGTCAAAGCCCATCAACAAGGTGTGGTTCGTTCAACCACTATGATGGTGGGAATGGATGCTGAAGAACATGCTGTGGAATTGGCAAAGCAAAATCCGAACTTAAAGATTGGCGTGCACCTTCGTTTTACCACAGGCTCTCCGTTAACAGGGAATCCAAACCTGACCAATGGCCAGGCGCGATTTGTTAGTTATGATGAATTGTGGAAGAAACAGGACTTCGAAGAAGAGGTGGTCTACCAAGAGGCAATCGCTCAAGTCGAGGCATTTCTAAAATTGGGATTGTCTCTGAGTCATTTAGATAGCCATCATCATGCGCATACGCACCCACAACTGCTTCCGGTGATTCGAAAGGTTGCTCAGAAATACAAAGTCCCTTTGCGTGGTAGCGGTTTGTGCTACATAGAAAATAGAGTGAATTATTACTTTACTGATGAATTCTATGATCAAGGGGTTAGTTTAGAAGGCATCATGAAGCATTTGTTGAGTTTGAAAGCCCAATATGATGTGGTTGAAGTTATGTGCCATCCAGCTGAAGCTGATCAGCCTCTTCTGCTGAAAAGCAGTTACGCCTTGCAGCGTGAGTTGGAACTTCAAGTGCTGACGTCTTCGATTCTTCAACAAGAGCTCACGAAGCATGGTATGACTGTCACGGATTACTCGGCTCTTATTTCTCCAAGCAAAGTCGCCAGTGTATGATTAAGGCTGTCAGCATCGCCCCCTAAGCACCTTACGATTTGCTGGCAGCCACTTTTCGTATTGTCACCATTATTAAAACAAGCTGTTGGGATATATAAGCATTATGGCAAGGATTAAAGACGTCGCCGAACTAGCAGGAGTAAACCGTTCAACCGTTTCTCGCATTATTAATGGGGAGGGGAAGTTTCGTGAGGAAACAAGGAAGAAAGTTGAAGCTGCTATGGCGGAGCTAAACTATCGTCCTAGTGCAATCGCTCGCTCACTTGCCACCTCTTCTAGCAATATGGTCGGTCTTCTTGTGACCTACTACACCGGGGGATTCTTTGGTGAGATGATGGAACAAGTTCAGACTGAACTGGACACTCACAAGAAGTTCCTCATTACAGCGCAAGGACATCATTCAGCCGAAGGTGAGCGAGAGGCTATTCAACGATTTAGTGACCTTCGCTGCGATGGGTATGTTCTCCATAGCCGTTATCTTTCTGATGATGACTTACGTGAACTGGCTAAATTACCGACCCCCTTTGTGCTTTTAGATCGTCAAGTTGATGGTTTGGAAGATAGGTGTGTTACGTTCGATCATTTGAATGCAAGTCAAGTAGCGACTGAGCATCTGATAAAGCAAGGGCACAAGAAGATTGGTTGCATATCTGGTCCTTCAAGTCGTCACAATAGTCTATTGCGTAGATTAGGTTACATAAACGCAATGAAAACGGCGGGTATAAGCGTGGATGACAGCTGGTGGGTCGAGGGTAATTATGGCCGTCAAAGTGGCTTTGATGCAATGGAACAACTTATCCATCGTCATCCTGATATTACCGCAGTGTTTTCTTGCAGTGAGGAAATGACCTTTGGCGCAATGCAATACTTAAATAAAGAAGGGATAAAAGTACCAGATCAAATTTCATTGGTTAGTTTTGATAGCGTAGATCTTTGTGCAGGTTTGTATCCACCAGTATCAGCAGTTCACTTTCCTATCAGTGAAATGGCCCGCTCGGCAGTGCAGGCTCTTATGACTCAAATCACCCAACAAGCGAAAACGCGTTGCTGCCACTTTTCCGGTGAACTTAAATTAAGACAAGCAGATAGAGCATTCTTATAGATATTTTCTTACACAAAGCGCTCCAATCAGTGGCAGCTATGGATGATTTAATTTACAAAATCCACTACTATTAAAAATCCTAGTTAGGTTAATTCGTTGTTTTAAAAGTGGCTAGTATCAAAATTACAGTGGATCGTATTCAACCTGGGCTTCATATTCGCCTTCCTTTAAAGTGGAATGAGCATCCATTTCTTCTTAATAGCTTTAAGATCAAAGACCAAGAACAAGTCGAAATGATTCGTCATTTGGGCGTAAAGTTTGTATATCTCAATCTCTCACAAAGTGATGCAGAGCCTCTTCCTGTAAACAGTGAAATAAAACAAGAAGTGGTCAATGAGAGCTCTATTGATGAGGAAACAAAAAAGCTATGGCAAGAAAAGCAAAAGCGAATTGAAAAGCTGAGTGCTTACCGTCGTAGAGTTATCCAATGTGAAAAAGAGTTTGAGCGCTCGCTGGCAAGAATGCGATCAGTGATGACGAAAATACGTAACCGACCAATAGACGCTGTCGATGAAGCTGTGTTGTTGGTGGATGATATCGTCGAGAAACTGATGTGCGACGATAACGTAACTTTGCATCTTATGAATGGCAAAAATGAGTTTGAGGATATTTACTTTCATTCTCTTAACGTAGCAGTTATCTCAATGATGATCGGTAAAGCAAAAGGTTTTAATGCTCAACAGCTGAAGGAGTTATCTTTTGCTGCACTGTTTCATGACATGGGGAAAATCAAAATCCCCACTGCTATTTTGAGAAAACAAACACCGTTGACAGAACCAGAGTGTAACTATTTAAAGCTGCATACTAAATATGGAGTTGACTTAGCTAAGAACATTGCAGCATTCCCAGAAAGCGCAAAGCGTGTAATCGCGCAGCACCATGAGGTAGCAGATGGTTCAGGTTACCCTGAAGGGCTAAAGGGGAGCGAAATAGATCCTTATACCCAAGTAGTATCTGTCGCAAATGCGTTTGACAATTTGTGTCATAACCCGATTGCGTCAGAGCAAAAGATTCCTTACACCGCACTCTCTCATCTATATAAGAATTGCAAGCACCTTTATGATAACGATAACTTGAATATCTTAATCAAGTTCATGGGTGTTTTCCCTCCAGGAACAGTTGTGCAGCTATCTAACAACATGGTCGGGTTAGTTATCTCGGTTAATAGTTCGAACTTACTTTGCCCAAATGTCCTCATTTATGATCCCGAAGTGCCAAGAACGCAAGCACCCATAATTGACTTGGCGGCTAAAGACTTAAAAATTGTTAATGCAATTCATCCATCGAAGTTACCTGATAAAATCAAAGAGTACCTTAACCCAAGATCTCGTATTTCATATTTCTTCGATAGTGATGATTAACCAATTATCCACAGAAAATTGTGGATAAGATGTACAAAAGATGAGTCGTTCCTTGGGGTAATGTGGGTTCTGGGTGAAAAGCATCCAGTTGGCATGTTTTTTAGAAAAAAATGCGCTTTTGCTATTGCCAAAAATGTCCGCTTCTCTATAATGCGCATCCATCGACACGGCAGAAGCGATAAGGCTTCAGCAGGGTCGAAGAGGTAAATAGCTTCTGAGAAAATAAATTGAAAAAGTGTTTGACACTCTCAATTATCTCTTTAGAATTCACCTCCGCTTTGAGAGAA
>NZ_JAHGAI010000048.1:0-1717 GCF_030248515.1 Vibrio sp. D401a
TCGGTATTGCGTTGCTCACACCTTAACAGGGCGTTAGTCGCCAGAAAAAGCTAGTAATCAAAATCACGTTTCTAAGCTTAAAATTTGGCTGATGATCGTTTGATACGCAGGTGCGTCGTCGATGGTCAAAACTCAATTTCAGCTGTTCTAAGTCCAAAGTTGTGTAAGTGTCCAAGCGGTTTTTTGTTCTTTGGTGCTGACAGAACAGGGCGATCGAGCGTCTGTTCTTGGTTGAAACTCTGCCCGGTGAGTTTGTTGGTTCAAAAGCAGATCTACTCGCTGAAAAGTCGTCTTCTCTAGTGTGGTAAGTTCCACGTGGTTTCAGTGGCTTTGTTGAAAGTCCGCACTGTTAGATTGGTTTTCCAAAAGCGCTTTTTTTGTGTTGTCAGTCCGTTTTCTACGGCGCTTTATGTTCCAAGTGGTTTCATTGAGTAGCTGCTTTGAGACTACGCCTGGCTTAAGTGCATCAAAGCACATAAAGTTTGTTGTTCGCAAAGTTTAGTTCGGCTTAAAATTGTCGCTCGGTGCCTCGCGACTAACAAACTGTTTAAGAGTGATTCGCAACGCGTGGCATTTTTACCATGCGTTGGTTTTAGTGTTTAAGGTGGTATGCGGGAGCTTCGGTATTGCGTCGCTCACACCTTAACAGGGCGTTATATGCTTTCACAAAGGTTAAGATAGGTGATGATATGAACAAAAACGAAAGTCTGCTTGGTATATCTTTCAAGAGGAAATCAAAGACTACTTCGAGTCACTAGGTACTTATGCAGAGACTAATGTGACCCTGTCAGGTGCTCGAGGTGATCATGATATTGATGTATTGGTAAAAACCAAGTTTCTTGGACGAGATGTTACATGGGTCATCGAAGCTAAAAAGTGGAAATACAACGTATCAAAAGAAAAAGTTTTAGCTTTGATAACAATAATTCAGGATATCGGAGCAGATAGAGGCTTCATTATCTCAGAAAAAGGGTTCCAAAAAGGAGCGATTAAGTCTGCCGAAAATACAAATATTACACTGACAACGTTTGAAGATTTGAAAGAAGAGACTAAGGCGTTTATTGATACTGAAATTCTCAAACAATATGAAGAACGTTATAAGCTTTTATATGCTCGTTATTTCTCTCATCCAAAAGAGACTAGAAAAGACTATGATTTGAGGCATGACTTCTCTTTCACGGCTCCTTTCTCAGGTAACACGCAATTATCATATATCGGTAAAGTACTTGACGCAGTAAAAGAACGAAAGTACCCAATTGCATCAGATACTGGTTTGGCTGTAACTGCCGGTGAAAAACAGATTGAAGACTTTCAACAGGCGTGCAATTGGTTGAATTTAAACTTGAATCTGTTAGACCGTGAACTAATGGAAGCTGAACAAAAAATGCTTAAGTTCAATGATTTTGCTCCTAAGCATGAACGTTGGGTATCAGCTATTAAATCAATCAAATCAGTTTAGTACGCATATAACAAAGCATTTAAGAGTGATTCCCAACGCTTGGCATTTTTCATTCCATCGTTGGGTTTTGTGTTTACGGTGGTATGGTTAGGCTTTGTGGTAGCGTTGCTCACACCTTAATGCGGAGTTATATCCTCACGCATTCAATTTTAAAGTAGATATATGATAGAGAGAGCAAATGACGTTAATAAGTTTTGCTGACATGGAAGATAAGTTCACAAAAGAAGTGTTAGAGCAGGAAGCTTCTTGGCACCCAGA
>NZ_JAHGAI010000049.1:0-176535 GCF_030248515.1 Vibrio sp. D401a
CCAGGTCAACCACTTTCGCCGTGGTCAGAAGGTTTTCACCAAGCGCTAAAGTAACGGTATCACCGACTTTCACATCGCCGCCTACCGTACCTGACAGCGTTACTTTACCTGTGCTTTCTGCTTCGTTAATGGTGTTGTCATTACCGACCACGATTGGATCGAGGTCGATACTCGCCGTTGGCGCTTCGTTGACTGGAACTGTTACCGCATCTTGGCCTGGCTCTGAAGTATTACCGGCCTGATCCGTAATCGTAGCGACAACGGTCAGCGTTTCACCTTCTGCCGGAACCGGGTATTGCAGCGTGACACCATTATCTAAATCATTTTGTGTGATAACTCGATCTGGCTGACCAGTCACACTGAGCGTATCGCCCACTTCTGCATTAGCCGGCAAGGTAACCAGTACATCGACCAAACCATCCACTTCATTGTATTCAAGCGAGCCATCGTTGTTACTGTCTTCAGTTATCATCACCGTTGGCGCGTCTGGTGCAACCGTATCTGGTGTTTCAACGGTTGGAACTGTTACCGCATCTTGGCCTGGCTCTGAAGTATTGCCAGCCTGATCCGTAATCGTAGCGACAACGGTCAGCGTTTCACCTTCTGCTGGAACCGGGTATTGCAGCGTGACACCATTATCTAAATCATTTTGTGTGATAACTCGATCTGGCTGACCAGTCACACTGAGCGTATCACCCACTTCTGCATTAGCCGGCAAGGTAACCAGTACATCGACCAAACCATCCACTTCATTGTTTTCAAGCGAGCCATCGTTGTTACTGTCTTCAGTTATTACCACCGTTGGCGCGTCTGGTGCGTCCGTATCTGGTACTTCAACGGTTGGAACTGTTACCGCATCTTGGCCTGGCTCTGAAGTATTACCAGCCTGATCCGTAATCGTAGCGACAACGGTCAGCGTTTCACCTTCTGCCGGAACCGGGTATTGCAGTGTGACACCATTATCTAAATCATTTTGTGTGATGACTCGATCTGGCTGACCAGTCACACTGAGCGTATCGCCCACTTGTGCATCAGCGGGTAAAGTAACCAGTACCTCAACCAAACCATCCACTTCATTGTTTTCAAGCGAGCCATCGTTGTTACTGTCTTCAGTTATCACAACCGTTGGAACACTCGGTGCCAGTGTATCTGGGTTACCGCTTGCGGAACTTATAACTTGGTTAAAGTTAAGATATGCTTCGAGCAATGACAGTGTTTGAGTTTGTGACACACCAAGATCTTGAAGGCCAGAGGTTTGAAAATCTGTCGTGGCTAAAATTTCAGATGCACTTCTTTCAAGTGTCGCCGTTAGTTGATAGCTAGAACCATTGGCAGTACCTGCTGCCGTAGCAAACTCTTCGCTGAGTTGGGTTGGATCTTGCCCCGATTCTAGAGTTTCAATAATTTGAGCAATATCGTCGCTGATATCAGTACTTTGTTCATCTTTCACGAGCCCCACTTTCAATTCGCTTTGACTAACTCGCTCTACGATAATCTCACCGTTACGTGGCTGTGATCCTTCGGATAGTATGCGTATGTGGCCATCTAAACCTATTACAACCACTTGCTCTTGATATGAAACTAAAGACGTACGATCCATGATACTATATGACCTTTTGTTTGCGTCAAACTTCTGACCAGTAATACTTAATAGTTATATATTGCCTTAATGGCAGTATTATTAACAGCAAGTTAATAACTATTTTCATTCAATAGGTCACATATTTACCAATGAGCCACCCCCTTTAATATCGTGATGTTAGTTCAAAACTTAGAGTAATTTAATTACTTAAACCTATGGAAATACATGGAAATAATACACAAAAACTATCAGCAGCTTGTTTACCGGAAAGCTCTCGGTAACATTTTATTAATATTCAAACAATTGTATTGTTGCTTATGTAACTCAATGTGCGTTAAATTATTGACACAACGAACGACGCTCAACATAAAGCTCGAAGATCTGAGCATTTACCAATAAAAATCACTTAGGAGCAACGAAGTGAAGTGGACTCCAGCCAAGCTGATTAGCCTCAGCGTGATAGCATCTTTTTCTACAGGTGCGCAAACTTTAGAACAGGCTGTTGCCAATAGCCTTCAAACCAACCCAGATATCAAAGGTGCGTTTAACGAATTCGTTAGCAAAAAATATATAAACGAAGCCGCCACAGGAGCCTACCTGCCGAGTGTTGATCTAGACGCTGGCATAGGTTACGAGCGTGTAGACTCCGCCGACTCTGACCGTGATGTAACTGACTTAACGCGTAAAGAAGCAAGCATTACTTTCACTCAGCTAATTTGGGATGGTTCAGCCACCCTAAATAATATGGATAGAACGGCAGCAGATGCAGAATCTTTACGCTATCAACTGCTGGCGGATGCTCAAGACATGGCATTACAAGTTGCCAAAGTTTATCTTGATTCTGTAAAAGCCTATGAGATCTTAACGCTTTCTGAAAACAATCTTGCTGTACACAAAAAAATCTATCGTGATATCAAGAAGCGTGTCGACTCAGGGATCGGCTCTACCGCAGATTTGACACAGGTTGAGGCTCGTTTAGCTAAAGCGCACGGTAACCTTGCTGCGGCACAGAATAACTTATTTGATGCACATACCATGTTTATGCGCATTGTCGGTCAGTCACCTCAGGGCCTTGTGTTTCCAAGAGCAGATCAGAACTTTATCCCATACACAATAGATGAAGCGGTAGGTAAAGCGTTCGAAGAGCACCCTGTCATCAAGATAGCAAAAGTCGATGTAGACTCTGCCAAATTCCAGTACAAGCAATCTAAAGGTAACTATTACCCGACAGTGTCTGTAGAGGCTTCACAGACATGGCGAGATGATGCTGGAGGCATTGAAGGTGACAGTAATGAGACCAGTGCTATGCTACGCATGCGCTATAACCTGTTTAATGGTGGCAGTGATAGTGCAAATGCAGAGAGCTTTGCATACCAGCTAAACAAAGCAAAAGACTTAAGAGAGAGAGCTTATAAGAATGTAGAGGAAGGCTTAAGACTTTCATGGAGCGCTCTAGATCTAACACTTCAACAAAAAGAGTTTCTGTCAGACCATGTGGATTCTGCAGCTAAAACTGTTATTGCGTATGAAAAACAATATCGCATAGGAAAACGTACCCTCCTTGACGTCCTCAATACCGAGAATGAACTGTTTGAGGCACGAAAAGGTTATCTTGATGCTAAATACGCTGAGCAATACGCAAAATATCGAGTAATGAATGCTACTGGTCAGTTACTCAATGCATTGAGAATTGACACTCCCCAAGAGTGGAAGCAAAAGGTGGAATATTAATTATGCGAAAATTGACTTTTTTACTTAGTCTGATGCCGTTAGCTATTACTCTGCCTACCCATGCCCAGGATGAATACGATTACCAAGCGGTACCAGTCGCGCTCCAGTCGGCTGATTTACAAGATGATGATTCTGACGGTGTAATCAACGCAAGAGACTTGTGCCCAGGAACACCCTTAGAATCTGAATTAGACAACGATGGATGTGGTCAGTACGTTAAGTCATCGGAAAAAATGCAAATACGCGTTCTTTTTGCTAATGATTCAGATGAAATTAACCCTGTCTTTAGAAAACAGATCAGTGACATGGCTAGTTTCCTAAAAGAATACCCATCAACGTCAATTGAACTTCAAGGCTACGCAAGTAAAACTGGAACTAGTCAGCACAACTTTGAATTGTCGCAAAGGAGAGCAAAAAACGTCAGAAATCTTCTTATAAACTTTGGCATTACTCCAGAACGCTTGCGAATTGTCGGCTTTGGTGACACTAAATTAGCTCACCAAGGAAGCGATGAAATTAGCCATGCCATGAATCGAAGAGTGACTGCGACAGTGGTCGGTTACAAAGGTAACGTAAAAAAAGAATGGACAATCTTCACAGCTTTACCGAAAAGCTAACGCTGAAGTGTTGAATAAGTAGGCATCTTTGATTCAAAGACCATTTATCATTGGGGGAAAGTTGAGTTTAGTGTTACCCTTAACATGTTCTAACAATGAGAGTTTTGAAATGAGCAAACTTACATCAGATATCCAAGCAAACTTGGATCTTTTTGTTGCTGAAACAAAAGAAAACCAATTGGTTTGGGGTTTACGTAACGAAGAAGGTTGGCTATCTTGCGATTCAACTGAATTCGAAAACAGCGAAGTTATGCCGTTTTGGTCGTCGAAAGAAGACGCACAAGCGCATAATGTTGAAGAGTGGGCAGATTTTGAAGTCTTAGAAATCCCTCTTGATATCTTTGTTGAAGATTGGCTTCTAACTCTTGCTGAAGATGGTGTTTTAGTTGGTACAAACTGGAATGCCCAACTTGAGGGTAAAGAGATGGAACCTCAAGATCTTGCGAAACTATACGTCGCATAAAGTCCTCTTTGATTGTTAAGCCTCGCAAAGATGCGGGGCTTTTTATTATCTCCTTTTCAGTAACATATTTTCCGCAAGAAAATAATCCCAATCATCAGCTCTACGTCACAAAGCCCCTTATGCAAATGGTATATCATCCCGCCCATAATAATTTAGAAAAAATAAGGTTATATGCACTATGCGCAAGCTTTTTCAATTTCTCGTCTTGCTAGCCATAAGTTCACCTCTGTACGCTAATAATTTACAAAGTATCACCAACTGGCACTCTGTTTATCAGAAAGTAGTGAAAGAAAATAAAGAACACGCCCTAGACATGCTCCAAGACAGATACCATGCCGTCAGCTCATCGACTGAAAAGCTATACATCAGCGGCCTTATACTCGACTATATGTTTATGATGGAGCAACCTTATTTCGGAAACAATCAAACTAATCGTATTAAAGACGCTCAGATTGAGTCAGACTACTTGAATGCAATCGCCAACCGCAAAAAGGGAAAATATGCTCTTTCTGTTGAAAGGTTCACTCATCTGCTCAACGAAGCTAAATCCGATGGTAACATCAACAACAAAAATCTCTTCAACTATCAGTTGTGTTTTACCTTGAATGAGCAAGGTAGATATCACCAAGCCAACTTCTATTGCTCCTCTCTAGAAGCTTCATTAAACGCAGGTAATACAGCCCACCTTCCTTTGGATTTGGCCTATCGAGTCATCGCAAATAACTATGACCACAGAGGTGAGTACCAACAAGCACTTACGAAGTATGCAATGCTGTTGAGCGTTCTCCCTGCAAATAGCGATCCTACAGGGATCTATAACGATGCAGCTTTGGTTATGGTTGAGCTAGGACAATATGATCAAGCAAAAGACTATCTCCGACAGGCACTGACTATGAGAAAGGCAACTGGCTCAGCTCTTGAAGTAGCCCAAGTCGAACATAGCTTAGCCACGCTCTTCAGGCGATTAAATCAATATCAAATGGCGGAAAAACACTACCAGAATGCTTTACTTATCTTACAGGAGGAAAAGTTTTACTATGGCCTAGGATTAAGTTACCTAGGGTTGGGGTTTACATTATTAGAATCTGGTGATGACAACAAAGCACTAACGTACCTTCATAAATCTCTCGAATTAGGCAAGCAGACTCAAAACGTTAGGTTACAACTCGAGAGCCACATTGCACTTGCTAGGGCATACTTGTCACCCAAGACACTTAGCCAAGCCAAAGCTAATGTGACGAGTGCTCTTACTCTTGAGAAACATAACTCAGCACCAGCTTTAAAAGCACAAGCGTTACTTATTAACTCAAAAATTGAGCAGCACAGAGAAAATTTCGAATCCGCGCTATTGTATTATAAACAATACACAAACCTTGAGCTTGCGACGAGAGATTCAAATAATATCAAAGCACTCGAAGCGCTAGATTTAACGAAAAAAGAACTCGAACACGAGCTGAGGCTCGTTGAAGCCCGAAATTCAAAGGAAATCAAAAAACTTGAGTTTGATGAACTGAAATCTCAACAACGAACGTACAATTTCATTGTTGTGTGCCTTTTAGGTTTGGTCAGTATTGTCTCGCTTGCACATAGAGACGCCAAAAGAAAAGCACAATTTGATGACTTAACCGGTGTATTAAACCGAGCATCGGTTATTAATCAAATCAAGACGCAACCAGCAGCGAATAAAAGCGAAAATCAACATGTACTAGCGCTATTTGACCTAGATAAATTCAAAGATATTAATGATATATACGGCCACCCTACTGGTGACAAGGTTTTACGCTATATTTGTGATAGTTTGTCTGCGAAGTTACACAAAGGTGAGTTGATTGGCCGATTAGGGGGAGAAGAATTTATACTTTTACTGACGAACGTCGATGAGGTTGACGTACCTTTCAGAATTAATAGTTTGCATAAAACGATTTCTGAAAAGCACATCTATTCTGAAAGTAACCAAGCGCTCAAAGTTACCGCAAGCATGTCCTATGTATCGACCTCAAAATCGTTGAAAGACTTTGATGAGCTTTATTCAATACTTGATCAAGCCCTGTATCAAGTAAAGAAAACGGGACGAAACTCAGTCATTGATGCCTACAATGAGCCTATTGACCTTCCACCTTCTGCTTTTCAACCAAAGAATGCATAACAGCTTCTTTGTTGTTTAGGTAGTCGTCTAAGCCCGCTTTGCGTAGATCGCAAGACGGGCAATCACCACAACCATCACCGATGATGCCGTTGTAACAAGTTAGTGTGTTTTCACGCACTAGTTGCAACGCGTCATATTGATCGGCCAATGCCCACGTTTCTGCTTTGTTCAACCACATCAATGGAGTCTTAATTTCAAATTGACGATCCATGCCTTTAACCAACGCACTGTTCATTGCTTTTACAAAGTCATCACGGCAATCTGGGTAACCACTAAAGTCTGTTTCACAAACACCAGTAATTACCGTTTCTGCGCCAATTTGGTAAGCGTAGATGCCAGCAAGCGTTAGGAACAAGATGTTTCGGCCAGGAACGAACGAGTTCGGTAAACCGTTTTCTTGTAGCTCATGCGAAACTGGAATGTCATCACGTGTCAGAGAGCTGATAGCAAGTTCATTCAGCAGGCCAACATCCATCACTTTATGTGCAGCGACACCAAGATCTTTTGCGACTTTCTCCGCCACTTCAATCTCTAGCTTATGACGCTGACCGTAGTCAAATGTAATGGCATGTACTTCGTCAAACTCTTTTAATGCTTGAACCAGACATGTTGTAGAATCCTGTCCACCACTGAAAACAACCACTGCTTTTTTCATTTTTCTCTCCGAGCTTAAGCAATACTTAGGTATTTATGAGTTTGAACCGACAGACGCCAGTTGCGAGCAACACAGGTATCAATACACAGTTGGGTAGCACGAGGCTTTTGACTGATAGGCTGAAGTGCGATCACTGTCTTCTCACCGATCTCTGCAGAGGCCAATAACACATCCAGTTGATCGATGTCTTTTTGGGTGCCAACTGGGTGCTTGATTTCATTTGCGCGTTCTAATGCACTTTTAAGCACTGGTAGCTTCCCTTTCATTGCGATCTTAGGTGACACTGTCACCCAGGTTCCTTCTGAAGTCACTACCTCTGAAGTACCACTAGTTTCGATTTGGCATTGGCAACCCATTTCTTTAAATGCAGCCGTCAAAGCACGTAAATCATAAATACATGGTTCACCACCAGTGATCACAATATGCTTCGCATTGAAGCCCTGCTTTTTGTATTCAGCTACGATGTCTTCTGCCGATGCGAAACACCACGTTGGAGAATCTTCTGTTTTCACCAAGATATCACCGATCTGGCGCTGGTCTTCTTCTTCCGCGTACCAAGTCTGTTTCGTATCGCACCAAGAACACCCAACCGGACATTCTTGCAAACGCACAAAAACCGCTGGCACACCAGTGAAAACCCCTTCCCCTTGGATGGTTTCAAACATCTCATTTAGCTTATACAACGTAGAACTCACTCAACTCATTATACTTCGAGGCGAAGACCTTAATGGAGAGGCGCACTCAGGTCAATTTAAACCAAAAATAAATTGTTAAAATAGGTTGTTTTGTAGTTTCATACGCAGGTTCCCAATTTTATAAGGTAAGTAAAGATGTACAAGCTGATCGCCCTAGACATGGACGGTACGTTGCTAAACAGCGACAAAGTAATTTCTGAAGAGAACAAACAAGCAATTGCAAAAGCACGTGAAGCGGGTGTTACCGTTGTCCTTGCTTCTGGCCGCCCTCTAGAAGGAATGCAAGACAAATTAGATGAGTTGAACATCGACTCAGACAAAGACTTTGTCTTGTACTACAACGGCTCAATGGTGAAAAACATTGGTACGAACGAAATCATCCACCAGCAAATCATTGATGGCAAAGCTGCGAAGAAAATTGCACGTAAAGCGCGCGAGCTTGGCGCTTATGTTCACGCATTCAGCCAAGAGCACGGCCTAATCACAGAAGAGAATAACCCTTACACAGACATCGAAGCGAAGATCAACGGTCTTGAAATTACCGAAATGAACTTCGACTCTCTAGAAGATGATCACGCGATCATTAAAACGATGATGGTTGCAGAGCCAAGCAAACTAACTGAAGTTATTGCGACTTTACCTGCGGAATTAAAACAAGAGTTTACGGTAGTGCAAAGCGCGCCTTTCTTCTTAGAGTTTTTGAATCCATCAAGTAACAAAGGCATCGGTGTTTCGGCGATCGCTGAATACTTGGGCATCAAAGCTGAAGAAGTGATTTGTATGGGCGATGCAGAAAACGATCACCATATGCTGGAATACGCGGGCCTCGGTATTGCCATGGCAAATGCGATGGAAGAGACCAAACGCATTGCAAACTATATTGCCGAAAGCAATGATGACCACGGTGTGGCTAAATCAATCGAGAAGTTTGTTCTCAACGCTTAATGATCCACGCCCTCTTCTACCAAAAGGATAGAAGTAAAAAGCCTCGCGTTAATGCGAGGCTTTCTTTTAGGACAAGACCGTTTTTTGCAGAGTCAGCTTTCGTGCGATAGCGACAAAAATTAGCATTAATAATGGGTACTTTAACGTTGCTGTAATTAGAGACCATAACCCACTATAAGCGACTAACTGACTTAGATAGTCCCAAACCTGATTCGCAAACAGCAAAATTAAAATGAGGTACAACATTTGCTGAAATGTGAGTCGAACTTCATTATCTCTAAATGTGATAACAACAGCGGAAGCCGTTACAAGTATGGCTAACCAAGCAGCAAAAACGGGTAGCGGCCAAATTACGGAGATAACAGCCGTAATACAGGTGACCGTCAACCAAACACTCTTCGCGCAAAGTAGCTTATCAACATCAACTTCTGGGTTACTTTCCAACCTTAAAATATGCCAAGCAACCAGTGAACCAAATACAGCACCGATCAACATATCCAATATAAATGCAGTACCTAGATAGAACTTACAGAACATCACCAAAACAGTTAATGTAACTGCACCCATCGTTGTACGATTCATTCCAAAGGACTCAGTTCGTTGGAATATAAACATGCCGACACAGAACCAGACAGCAATAGGAAGGCTCGGGAAACTAAATCCATAGCTCTTAGTTAACTCTGCCATCGGTAAATATACGTGTGGTCTAGGTAGAGAAAAGCCTTGCTGAGCGACTAAGGACATTATCGAAGTAATTGATACTGCAAAGAAAAGTCGGCACACGAACCGACCGTCGAAACGCATCATTACATAGGGAAACAGCAGTAACAGCATGATGGGTGAGGTTAGAAAAGTTACTGCCTTCGCAAAGTTACATGCAGAACTTTCACTCGTATCTGATAAAGAACCAACAAAACTTTGTAAGTTGGTCATCCAATACAACTCAAGTTGACGAAAGCTAGGTGCAGAATCAACCAACTGGCTGACATACACTACGTCTTGGTTGGTAGCTTCTTGGATAAAAGATTTTACCTGTTGCCACTGGCTAGGATATCGATAAAGGCTCGAAGGTAATGATTCAGCCTGCATTAACATCGTAGACGCAACTTCAACTCCAAAATGAGGAGCAAACCAACTCGGCATTTCGTTAGCATCAAGCATGTTGTTTTGAGAAAAAGCAATAATTTCAGAGTCCGATATACAGTCAAAAATGACTGCCGTCTCTGTTCTTCCAAGCTCTTCTCCAACTGTCACTGACAAACCAGCTTCTTCCCATGTTTCTCGCTGGGCAGCGACCTTCGCAGGTTCCCCTGCAATGATGGTTCCGCCAGGTAGGGAAATTCTGTCAGTCAGAATCTCATGAACCAATACGACCTTTTCATCGGCCTTCACGACACAAAGTGCACCTTTTATGGCAGTTGAATCAGAGGCAGCAAATACGCTCCCTGAAACAATAGATGACACCGACAAAAATATGAGAATAAACAAAGATCTCAGCACAAAAAAACCTTAAATAATACAAGCCACGCAGACATATAATGTCTACGCCACAAATATTTTACGACAAAAATTAAGTAACAAGTTGTAGAATTGCTACCTAACGCATATTCACTATAGCAAACATCAGAAACTGATTTTCAATTGACTTAGCTCAGACACTAGACCAACTGAGCGCGAGATTCTGCCAGTATTATCAGAATTATGTCAGAAATTTTGACATGGAAAATATCATTTCTCAACAATGACACACCATCAGATTGCATTGAATTCACGATACGAATGGCAAACAACATCAAACACAAGATTACATATTAGTCACGCACTCATATGATAGTTCAAAGCAACTTTCTTATACTAAGAAAGGCTACACGTTCCGCATCAAGCCTCAATTTTCTATCCTAAACTTGAATAAGTTAAAAAATCGCGCCTCTAGCGTGTTATTTGTAAATGCAGCGGAATTCGCAAAAATCATTGACACAGATAGGAGAAAGTCATGGTAACCGTGGATTTACTTCTGAAAACTTCAATTATTCCATCAAGAAAGGTGCTGCTAAAGACTCTTGTTTACGCCTCTAAAACAAATTCGCCTATCAAGATTTATGGAGAGGATTATCGTAGAAGCGAAGATCACACCTTTTTTGATTTCATTAGTGATAAAGCGCGAGATGCCAAGCGTACAAACGATAGATACTTAAATTGGACTATACAAGTACTTGAAAAAGTTGCTCTTATAGCGAAAGAAGAAGACTTAAAATACGAGCTAGATTTTATACATTTGGACGGACGGAAATGGATCTCACAGCTGATCAGAGAGTCAGGTAATAACAACACGCTCTTTGTTGACGCAAAGAGTATCAATATATCGCACGAGCTGATGTCAGCTTTGATAACCGAGAACAAAAACTTGTTCTTACTCACTGACAAGTCGTGGTCAACATCAACCCTAGTGCTCGGAGCGATAGATCCATTACACAGGGACGACGAAAGCGGCACTATAGACCGGGCAATAATCAAAGCAGGATTGCGTCTTTCTGACACACTGGCACAAAGTTTCAAGCTTGTTTATTGCCAATACGTCGCGGAATATTTGACAGAATTCAGTCGAGAAATATTACAAAGCCAGAAAGAAGGGGTATTGGACTTCCTCAAAGATAAAAACCTCAACTCGGTTCCCTTAACCTTCATCAGAGGAAACCCTGACTTCGCCCTTGTTGAAGCGGTGAAATTACACAAAGGAACGCTGTTAGTGCTTGGTGCATGCCGAAGAAGCAGCGCATCTCGTTACTGGATGGGAAGTACCGTAGATAACCTATTACAATCTCCTCCATGTGATATGCTGCTCGTAGCTGAGCATTAAAAACTACCTCTCCCTCCTATTACAAGGACGCAATTATGAGTTTCATGATCGAACATTGGGACTTTTCGAGTGAAAAACCGATAAAAAAGGAGAACTCAACTGAAGTCATAGAAGCTGATCATTGGTATCACTGTGAAAGAGGTCACCTCGCTATCCGAGGCTGGCTAGAGTTCAACGCAATACCAAGATCGACGATAGAAAACTTGCTTGCAGACGAGAGCCGCCCTTCTTTCCATCAACTGGATGGAGAAAACTTTTTGCTCATCTTACGCGGTGTCAATATGAACGCTAACGCGTCACCAGAAGACATGCTTAGTATCCGAATTCTCTATTACAACGGCGCGTTAATCTCAACACGTAAAACACCATCCAGAGCAATCATGGATATTAGAGAGGCCCTAGTAGAGCAAAAAGGTCCACAGAGTTTAGCTAGTTTGTTAAACCACATGATCGACGGTCTGAATGGGAAAATTGATACCTATTTAGACGTTATTGAAAATACGTTAAATGAGTTCGATGTAAGTGATGAATCAACCTACAAGCATATCTCCGCACAAAAAGCGCTGATGTCTATAAAGCGATTCATACGCCCACAACAATACGCGATTAGAGATCTGATTGAGTCTGAAGCACCGTTGGTAATAACAAGGCCACACCAATATCGATTCGCCCATAACAACATCATTCGAATCAACGAAACAATCGACTTCTTTCTTGGCGAAGTTGAGTTGTTTCAAGAAGAAATCAGACATAGACGAGAGCAGAGAACGAACAAGAATAGCTATCTCTTTACCTTGGTTGCCACCATATTTCTGCCCACCAGTTTTTTAACTGGCTTACTTGGCATCAACATCGGCGGCATGCCTGGTGTTGATTCCACAATGGCATTTACATGGTTTTGCGTGGCTCTTGGTGTAATTTTTGGGCTAGAAGTGATTCTACTAAAGTACTTAGGCTTCACTAGCAAAAACGAGTAACGCCCTGTCATTAACCCTAACTCATTGAAAGTATTACTCAATCGAAATAGCTCTCATACCAAAATGCGTAACTCTATCAGGTGCGAGTGAAATGTATTTGTAGACAGCTATCCGAAACATCGTACTTCCAAACATTACGCTAACGACTTTCTTAGCCAATGAATATGATGCCCAAAACCTTGGTTCTCGTAGAGAGAAATCGCTGTCTGGTTAAAGTCCCAAACCTCAACAAATATCTGTTTCACTCCATAATCAACGAATGTCGCCTCTATCTTCTCAATCAGAGCTTTTGCAGTGCCCTGTTTACGATACTCTGGTAAAACGTAGAGCTCATCAACACTTCCCATCATTACAGGTTTACTAACCGTAGAAATAAGCTCGCAGAAATGCCCAGACACAAAGCCGATGATCTCATCCTTTACTCTAGCGACATACACCAAACATTCAGGGTTATCGAGGTAACGAGCAATGCTCTTTTCTTGTTCGATTTCTTCTGCGGTTTTAAACAGCTCTGGGGATTGGATATGGTGCTCATCATGCAGTTCGAACATCAAATCATTAAGTTGTTCAAGATCGTCAAAAAGCGCTGGTTTGATTACAAAAGTAGACATAGGAAAAGAAGCCAAAAACAGGAATCCATATAGTGTGTGTTTAAACTCGAGATTAGGCAAGCAGGAATGCAAAAGCCTCTTGCCGACAAAGCAAGAGGCTCCGGTGTTTGTGCTTGCTCATAGATAACCTAAGGGCGCACTTAATTAAGATCTTACTTAGCTAGCCACGTTTAAGCACTCGCTCGATTTCGCCTAGACTGGATGGGTCATCAATGGTTGATGGCACCACGTATTGCTCGCCATCGGCTATTTGACGAATGGTTCTTCGCAAAATTTTACCTGAGCGGGTCTTTGGCAAACGGTCAACCACCAGCGCATGTTTAAAGCAAGCCACAGCGCCAATCTCGTTGCGCACTTTACCCACCAACTCACCTTCTAGCGTTAGATCATCAATCTTCACACCATCTTTGAGAACCACAAAGCCTAGTGGTAGCTGACCTTTTAACTCATCGTGGATACCGACTACCGCGCATTCTGCAATCGCTGGGTGACCACCAACGATTTCTTCCATCTCGCCAGTAGACAGACGGTGACCAGCAACGTTAATAACGTCATCAATACGACCCATGATGAACAGATAACCATCTTCATCTAGGTAACCGCCATCTCCCGATACGTAGTAACCCGGAAATTGACTTAGATAACCAGTTTCAAAGCGGTCATGGTTGCGCCAGACAGTCGGTAAACAGCTTGGTGGTAATGGGCGCTTCAAAGCTACAAAACCTTGCTGATTTGCACCCACTGGCATACCCATTTCGTTGAGAATCTCGACCTGATAACCAGGTATCGGCTTGGTCGCAGACCCCGCTTTAACTGGCATTATCTCGATTCCGGTCGGATTGCCCGCGATCGCCCATCCAGTCTCTGTTTGCCACCAGTGGTCAATGACCGGCTTATCTGCTTTGCTTTCGACCCATTCTAGCGTTGGTGGGTCAAGGCGTTCGCCCGCCATAAAGATAGAGTCGAGATTGGACAAGTCGTATTGCTTAATGAACTCGCCTTCTGGGTCTTCTTTCTTAATTGCACGAAAAGCGGTTGGCGCGGAAAAAAGCACGTCCACTTTGTATTCGTCACAAACACGCCAGAATGCCCCCGGATCCGGTGTTCTCACTGGTTTGCCTTCAAATAGAATAGTTGTACAACCATGAATCAGCGGTGCGTACACAATATAGGAGTGACCAACAACCCAGCCCACATCCGATGCTGCCCAGAACACGCCATCTTGAGGGATGTTATAAATTGACGTCATCGAATATTTCATCGCCACGGCATGACCACCATTATCACGCACCACACCTTTTGGTTTCCCTGTTGTGCCAGAGGTATAGAGAATATAAAGAGGATCTGTCGCAAGCACAGGGACACACGCATGAGGCAAAGCTTGCGCGTATTCTTGCTGCCAATCTAAATCACGCTCAAGGTTAAGTTCGGCTTCGCACTGTGGACGTTGAAGAACAAAGACTTTCTCTGGCTTCCAACGGCTGTCCATAATGGCTTTATCAACCATTGGTTTGTATGGAATTACCTTATTGATTTCGATGCCACAAGACGCCGTCATGATGACTTTGGGCTCCGCATCTTCAATTCGAACGGCAAGCTCATTCGGGGCAAAACCACCAAACACGACCGAGTGAATCGCGCCTAATCGAGCACACGCCAGCATCGCCATTGCCGCTTCTGGGATCATCGGCATGTAGATAACCACACGATCGCCTTTGGTTACGCCTTGGTTGGAAAGCATACCCGCGATTTTTGCTACTTGGTCGCGCAAAGCTTGATAGCTGTAAGTTTGTTTTTGACCCGTCACTGGCGAGTCATAAATCAGTGCGGTTTTATCGCCTCTCCCTTGCTCGCAATGATAATCCAACGCGAGCCATGACGTGTTCAACACGCCGTCAGGAAACCAACGTTCAATCCCATGTTCGTCAGCTTGTAAGATGGTGTTTGGCGCTTCAAACCAATCGATGTTTTCAGCTTGAGCACGCCAAAAGTTTTCCGGTTCATTTTGTGCCCAAAGGTATTCTTTTTGATATGCAGACATATTGCTTCCTCCAGTATGTCCTGACATTGCTTCTCTTAAGTATCACTACCATGCAATTGTGCTATTCAAAGACATTGGAGGGAACTCGCACAAAGCCCTCCATCAGTATTCTCGCGCTGCGGCTCATGATGGCTTTCTCAACCACCCAACCTTGTTCTATTTGTTTGGCTTTTGCCCCCACCTTAAGCGTTCCTGATGGATGCCCAAACGTCACTGATTCTTTCTCTCCGCCACCAGCCGCTAAATTGACCAAAGTACCCGAAACGCATGCTGCCGAGGCAATGGCGACCGCTGCGGTACCCATCATGGCGTGGTGAAGTTTGCCCATAGATAACGCTCGGACGAGAATATCGACCTCACCTGCTTCTACGGTTTTACCACTCGACGATAAGTAGGATTTAGGCTGGGAAACAAACGCAATCTTAGGCGTGTGTTGACGTGTTTGAGCCTCTTCGAGCGAATCAATAAGGCCCATTTTTAGCGCGCCATAAGCACGAATGAACTCAAACCTTGCAAGAGCAGATTCATCGTTATTGATGTCATCTTGAAGCTCAGTGCCTTGGTAGCCAAGTGCTTCTGCATCAATGAAGATCGTCGGTATACCAGCGTTGATGAAGGTGGCATTAAATGTCCCAACACCCGGTACGACCAAATCGTCGACTAGATTGCCGGTTGGAAACATGCTGCCTTCGCCATCAGCAGGGTCGACAAAATCAACTTGGATTTCTGCCGCAGGGAACGTCACACCATCAAGCTCAAACGCCCCTGTTTCTTGAACGAAACCATTTACGATTGGCACATGAATCAATATGGTTTTGCCAATATTTACCTGCCATACACGAACGGTAACGATGCCGTTTTGAGGAATACGATCTTCGTCGATCAACCCTGCATGAATGGCGAAAGGGCCGACTGCAGCAGAAAGGTTGCCACAGTTACCACTCCAATCGACAAATGGCTTATCTATTGATACTTGTCCGAACAGGTAATCAACGTCGTGATCGGCTCGCTGACTGCGCGACACAATCACAGTTTTACTGGTGCTGGAAGTCGCGCCGCCCATGCCATCAATTTGTTTGGCATACGGGTCTGGGCTACCAATCACACGAAGTAGCAGTTTATCTCTTGCCTCGCCTGCAACTTGCGCGGGCTGTGGCAAATCTTCAAGGTTGAAGAACACACCTTTACTCGTACCGCCGCGCATGTAAGTCGCCGGGACTTTGATTTGGCTTTGCATCTTGCTATCCATATCTTGCTCCGTTATTGCGCTATCTATTGCGAGAGGAAGTCTTGAGCAAAGCGCTGTAACACACCGCCCGCTTTGTACACGTGAACTTCATCTTCGGTATCGAGTCGACAAGTCACTGGTACATCAACCTTGTCGCCATTAACACGGGTAATCACCAACGCCAAATCAGCACCAGGAGTGATATCGCCGATAACGTCATAAAGCTCAGTACCATCTAATTCGAGCGTATTTCGGTTCACGCCATCTTTAAATTGCAGAGGAAGCACGCCCATACCAACTAAATTGGTACGGTGAATACGCTCAAAACCTTCCGCGACAATCGCTTCTACACCCGCCAAGCGAACGCCTTTCGCCGCCCAATCTCGCGACGATCCTTGACCATAATCCGCACCTGCGACCACGATAAGCGGCTGCTTGCGATTCATGTAAGTCTCAATCGCTTCCCACATGCGTGTCACTTTGCCTTCAGGTTCTACTCTCGCCAGCGATCCTTGCACGACTTCGCCATTTTCCTTGACCATTTCGTTGAAAAGTTTTGGATTAGCGAAAGTGGCACGCTGCGCGGTTAAGTGATCCCCTCGGTGAGTCGCGTATGAGTTAAAGTCTTCTTCTGGGACACCCATCTTCGCGAGGTATTCGCCTGCGGCGCTGCTTGCCAAAATCGCGTTTGATGGCGACAAATGGTCGGTCGTAATGTTATCGCCTAAAACTGCAAGAGGACGCATTGAAGACAGAGTTCGCTCACCAGCTAGTGCTCCCTCCCAGTAGGGAGGTCTTCGGATATACGTACTCATCGGACGCCAATCGTAGAGCGGATTCGGATTGCGAGCCTCATCATTCAGTTTAAACATTTGAATGTAGACTTGATTAAACTGCTCTGGCTTAACGTACTCACCCACCACAGCATCAATTTCTTCATCCGTTGGCCACAAGTCATTGAGATAAACCGGCTTGCCGTCTTTATCTGTACCCAAAGAATCACGTTCGATATCAAAACGAATCGTACCAGCTAACGCGTAAGCAACGACCAAAGGTGGCGATGCTAAAAATGCTTGTTTTGCGTAAGGATGAATTCGACCATCAAAGTTGCGATTCCCCGAAAGTACCGCCGTTGAATACAGATCTCGGTCAATGATTTCTTGTTGGATTTTCGGGTCAAGTGCGCCGCTCATGCCGTTACAGGTTGTACACGCATAAGCCACGATACCAAAACCAAGTTTCTCTAGTTCAGGAAGTAAGCCAGATTCTTCAAGGTAGAGTCGAGCAACTTTAGAACCCGGTGCAAATGAAGACTTCACCCAAGGTTTGCGCACCAATCCAAGCTCATTCGCTTTCTTAGCAACCAGACCGGCTGCCACAACGTTTCTTGGGTTACTGGTGTTGGTACAAGAAGTAATTGCCGCGATGATCACCGCGCCATCCGGAAGTTCGCCTTCTTTCTCTTGCCACTCACCGGAAACACCGCGCTCAGCTAGCTCTGAAGTAGGTAAACGACGATGAGGATTTGATGGTCCAGCCAAATTGCGTCCGACTTGGGACAAATCAAACTCAAGTACGCGCTCGTAAACCGCCGTGTCTAAATCATCCGCCCACAGACCGGTTTGCTTGGCGTACTTCTCTACCAAGTCGACCTGTTGATCATCGCGCCCTGTCAGTTTGAGGTAATTAATGGTCTGCTCATCAATGTAGAACATCCCAGCGGTTGCGCCGTATTCTGGCGTCATGTTTGAGATGGTCGCGCGGTCGCCGATGGTTAGGTCTAGCGCCCCTTCACCAAAGAATTCGAGATAGGATGAAACCACACGTTCATTTCGCAGAAACTCGGTAATCGCTAATACGATATCGGTGGCGGTGATCCCCGGTTGACGCTTACCAGTCAGCTTCACGCCAACAATGTCTGGTAGACGCATCATCGACGGGCGACCAAGCATAACCGTCTCCGCCTCTAAACCGCCGACACCAATCGCAATCACGCCAAGAGAATCAACGTGAGGTGTGTGACTGTCCGTGCCGACACAGGTATCGGGATAAGCAATGCCTTGCTTAACTTGCACAACTGGAGACATCTTCTCCAAGTTGATTTGGTGCATGATGCCGTTACCCGCAGGAATAACGCTGACATTCTCAAACGCCGTTTTACACCATTCAATAAAGTGGAATCGGTCTTCGTTTCTGCGCTCTTCTATCGCGCGGTTTTTCTCAAACGCCTCAGGGTCAAAGCCTGCGTGTTCAACTGCCAGTGAATGGTCAACGATCAATTGCGTTTCAACCACAGGGTTTACTTTCGCTGGGTCACCGCCTTGTTCGGCAATCGCATCACGCAAACCAGCAAGGTCGACTAATGCAGTTTGTCCAAGGATGTCATGACAAACCACACGCGCCGGATACCAAGGAAAATCAAGGTCACGCTTGCGTTCAATCAACTGTTTTAGGCTATCAGTAAGCATATTCGGGTCGCAGCGGCGAACCAACTGCTCAGCTAAAACGCGTGAGGTGTATGGGAGCTTTTCATAGGCTCCTGGAGAAATATCGTTAACTGCTTCTCGGGTATCAAAATAATCGAGTTTGGTTCCCGGGAGCGGCTTACGATATTGAGTATTTATGTTTGTGGTGATGCTCATGGGCTTGCTTCCGCTTTAGTGTACATCTTGTGCCTGAACGCACCGCGATACTGTTTTTGAAATGGATTCGCGGTGAAAGAGACGCCCTCTGTGAATGCCATCAAGACAAAACTCACAAAGAGGCGTCACGCGCTAGCGTTGTTCGATTGGCACCCAGTCTTGATGATCCGGTCCGGTATAATCCGCGCTTGGGCGAATGATTCGGTTGTTCGCACGTTGTTCATACACGTGCGCCGCCCAACCTGTCAGTCGACTCATCACAAAGATTGGTGTAAACAATTTGGTCGGAATGTCCATGAAGTGGTAAGCCGAAGCATGGAAGAAGTCGGCATTACAAAACAGACCTTTCTCACGCTTCATGACTGATTCCACGCGCTCAGAAACCGCGTAAAGATGTGTGTCACCCACCTCTTTCGATAACGCTTCTGACCAACGCTTGATCAGTGCATTACGAGGATCACTTTCGCGATAAATCGCATGCCCAAAGCCCATGATTTTGTCTTTGTTCTCTAGCATTTGCAGAATATTGGCTTCTGCCTCATCTGGCGTTTGCCAATCTTGAATCATCTCCATCGCCGCTTCGTTTGCACCGCCATGAAGTGGCCCACGTAACGTACCGATAGCAGCCGTAATACAAGAATGAAGATCAGAAAGCGTAGAAGCACACACGCGCGCCGCAAATGTTGAGGCATTAAACTCATGCTCTGCATAAAGAATCAAAGAACAGTGCATCACCTTTTTGTGCGTTTCGCTTGGTGCTTTATCAGTAAGAAGTTTTAGGAAGTAGCCGCCTATGCAGTCTTCGCTGTTATCGTGCGTTTTGATTCGTACGCCATCGTGGCTGAAGCGATACCAGTAACAGATTATGGCAGGGAAAAGCGCCAGCATTCGCTCAGTAGCATGGAGCTGTTGCTCAAAGTCCATTTCTTGCTCTAAGTTACCCAACATAGAGCAACCTGTGCGCATAACATCCATCGGGTGAGCATCAGCAGGGATCAGCTCTAACGCTTGCTTAAGCTCCGCTGGTAAGCCACGCAAGCTCAATAGATGTGTCTTGTACGCGTCTAGCTCTTGTTGATTAGGTAAGTGACCGCGTAACAGCAAATGCGCCACTTCTTCAAATTGAGCATGATTTGCCAAGTCCGTAATATCGTAACCACGATACGTTAGACCCGTCCCCGTTTTACCGACAGTGCATAAAGCTGTGCTTCCAGCGCTTTGACCGCGTAGACCTGCGCCACCTATCTCAGCTTTCTTTTCTACAGAATGAGGCATTGTTGAACTCCTTTTCTGTCTGATTTAGCTCTCTTAATGGGCTCTTTTGAATCAGACAATTTTCACGTTATTGGATTAGAGATTCTTTTCTTGGGCTTCCGTTTGTTTCTTTGTTGACCTTATTTACCCTCCGAAAACAGCTTGTCTAACTTATTCTCGTAGTCGTGGTAATTAAGGTGCTCATACAGCTCTTTTCGTGTCTGCATTGAATCAAGCAACGCTTCTTGGTTGCCAACTTCTAGCAAGTGTTTGTAAACCATCTCGGCAGCTTTGTTCATCGCACGGAATGCGCTCAATGGGTACAAAACCATGTCCACTTTGGATTGCGCTAGCTCTTCACAGCCGTATAGTGGCGTTTGTCCAAACTCAGTAATGTTGGCAAGAATTGGAACGTGCTTCCCTGTCGCGTCTTCGAGCGCTGCCGAGAACTGTTGATATTGGTCGAGCTGATTCATTGCTTCTGGGAAGATCATGTCTGCGCCAGCTTCCACACATGCAATCGCACGTTCAATCGCACTGTCCATGCCTTCAACCGCTAACGCATCAGTGCGAGCCATAATGACAAAGCTCTCGTCATTACGTGCATCCACCGCCGCTTTCACTCGGTCGACCATTTCTTGTTGGCTAACAATCGCTTTGTTTGGGCGATGACCACAACGCTTCTGCGCCACTTGGTCTTCCATGTGCACTGCCGCCGCACCGGCTTTTTCCATCGCTTTGATAGTGCGTGCGATGTTAAAAGCTCCACCAAAACCGGTATCGATATCAACCAGTAACGGCAAATCACACGCGTTGGTGATGCGGTCTACATCCACCAAAACATCGTTCAATGTTGTGATGCCAAGATCTGGCAAACCGTAAGATGCGTTAGCGATACCGCCACCCGACAAATAGATAGCTTGGTGACCCAAGTTTTTCGCCATCATGGCGCAGTATGGGTTAATGGTGCCGACGATCTGCAGCGGATTGTTTTGCTCAATGGCGAGTCTGAACTTCGCCCCCGGAGATAAGCTCATAACAATTTCCTTCTAGTCTTGTTTTACCCTTCATACTTGAAGCTGCAGCTTTGTTAACTGCGCCAATTCCCCCTAATTACATAGCGCACCTATGCTCATAGGGCTGAATTGTCTTGTTGCCGCGCCGCAACTCCAATTATTTTGGGTAAAGTTTTGGAATCTGAAATCTGTAATTCGATTAGTTTTCGGCTGCCTGAGATGTGCCTTCTCATCAGCATTTCTGCCAGTTCTTCATCACGGTTGCGAATCGCTTGCAGAATGAATTTGTGCTCGTTGAGTGCTTCATTAGGACGAGATTGCGCACGCGGTGATTGGTAACGATACATGCGCAGCAAGTGATACAGCTCGTCGCAAAGCAAAGAGATAAGCTTGCTGTTTCTGCTCGCTTGAATGATTCGATAGTGGAAATCGAAGTCACCATGCTGGTGGAAGTAAGACGACCCTTCAACTTCATCAATATGTTTGGAATGTGTCGACAATAGCATTTCCAAACTCAGTAATTCTTCTTGAGTGATATAGCGAGCCGCGAGCCTTGCCGCCATACCCTCTAATGCTTCACGGACGGAATACAACTCGATGAGTTTCTCTGGAGAGAAAGTGATAACACGAGCACCAACATGCGGAATGCGCTCAATCAAGCCAAGCCCTTCAAGACGCATCATGGCTTCACGTAAAGGGCCTCTACTCACTTGATATTTCTTGGCTAATTCAGGCTCTGAGATTTTACTGCCAGGTTCAATTTCACCACTCACGATCGCTTCCACTAACGATTCGGTCAGCGATTCAGATTTAGTGTGCTCCTTCTCAGAGACAATCACTTTATGACGAGTTTTCAATTCTGTATTCATATTCAAGGCACTCGTATTTAGAAACCAAAGTGTCAACAATTTGTTAACTTGAATATAAAATAGACGATCAGATTGTCGACAATCAAGCAAATTGTCGACAATTTAGACTAAGGTATAGTGTTATTGAGTGATTTGTGAGTGGAAAAACATTCAGTTCTATAAGAGCAAGCTGAAATTGTCGACAATAAAAATTCAATAAATTCATAAAGTAATAAGAATTAAGGAGCACAACAGCTCCCTAATTGGGTTTAATTTGCTAACAAACGGTCGGATTTGCCTAGTTGACCAGTTTGTAGGTTAAGTCTTTTTCATCCAACAAACCGGATTCAACGAGGTTTCTCTCCAACATCATATCTTGCAGTTGTTTCAGAGAATTGATGTTGCCGTAACTGCGGCGGATCTGGTCAAACGCTTCTTCTAGTTGCGGTAAGTTTTGTGCATTCATCTGATCAGTCGTAGCTTCAGAAGCCGCCAAGAACCACTCCACATCCTTGGTGATTTCTTGCACTTGAATCAGGCTTTCACGCAATTTCGCTTGGTAGTGTTCCACCTCTTTGATGGCAGAAAAGAACTCCGTCCAAGCTTGCATGTTATCGATAGCCGATGTCGAAGACATGGTGGTTTTGTTGAGTTTCACACGGGATTCATTGATCGCCTCTTTAAGCTTGAACAAACGCAAACTGAGTTCATCTGAACGCTTTGGTAACAACTTCACCTCATACTTCACTAGCTTACGAATCGCATGAATGTGTTCATCACGCTTACGCGCAGAAAGCGCCAAGAACTCGTGATCGACTTTACCTACCGAGTTAGTTTTAAGTTGCTTTCGAGCAGATTCAATTTTTTTGTTAAGAAGAGATTTAACCCCTTTCTTTGAGCCTTCTTCCCACGCTTTGCGAGAAGCGGCTTTTAACGCTGCCCCACCTGCGACTTCCAAAAGGGCTGCCCCCTCTTTCGAGCCGGGAAATGGAATCATCCCGATACCAGTCCTTACCCCTTTTTGCGCAATATCCATCGCGACCATTTTCTTGTCACGTTTTACCCAGTTCTTTGCAGATTGGTATTTATTACCGAATTTTCTCGCCCAACTTTTGTGATATGACTTACTGTCCTTTTCTACATTTTGCAAAAATTCTTTCGCCATCTTTTTTGCATTTTGACTCGCCATAAAGAACTCCTTTTCTTTTAATAAATCGAATAGCGAATAAGATCTAATACTGCTATTTTTTGAGTAATTTGATTAATAATAGTATTTATATTTCAAATTTTTATTATTGAAAAGTTCAAGCATAAGGATATGCAATGGCTGATAAATACAGCAGTTCGGCTAGTTTGATGTCTGCAAAAGACTCAAGTAATCAAGAACATATCATAAGTAATGCAACAATAAAGCAAGCCTTGTCAGAGCCCTTTGAAATCAAAGCAATGCTGGTATCCAGTGGCTTTGACATGCAAGATCAACTAGGTCAGTTCCTTACCATAAACCGTTATTTCAACGAATCTGGCAGCAATACACTCAATCGTTCCTACAATGGAGTTGTGACATTGATCCAACATTTAGGAATGGATTCTAATTTGCAGAATCACCAATACGAAATAACGCTTAAACCTTGGTTTTGGTTATTAAAACACTCACATTCTTTCCGGGTTTATCAAAATCAATCCACACAAGAAATTGTCAGTGATATTTTCGATAACGCAGGTTTCAAAGGTAACTATAAAATATCCAGCATGCCTTCGACCAAGCGTGAATATTGTTTGCAATATAATGAATCGGATTTTGACTTCGTTTCTCGCCTGCTCGCTGAAGAAGGCGTTCATTATTATTTTGAGCATGCGAATGGTTCACACACTATGATTTTGCAAGATGCTCAAACCCCTTTTGATAAAGCCAGCACAGCGAAATTTGATATGAAGGAAACGCCGACAGGCTCACTTCCTTTGCTTGAAAATTGGTGCCCTACCGTTGCTTTTCATGGCGCAAGTGTCGAGCTATCAAGCTACGATTATTCGCAGACGAAACTCATCACCAGCGGTAGTAAAACCTCCAGCAATACCATTGCCAACAACACTAAACTTGCCAACACGCGTTACCCGACTTTGGGTATCAGCGGGGACATGACGGATCTCTCTAGTAATCTTGCCAAGCGTCGCATCGAGTATGTTGAGCAAGATTACCAAAGTGTCATTGCCAGCGCAAAACACGATCTCTTCGAGCTCGGTACTTACTTCTCGCTCTCAAGCCATCTAGACAAAGATCAACTTGGTGACTTTTCGGTCATCAGTATGGAAGTGGAATACACTGAAAGTGCACAGAGCAGCACTAGACTGAAAGTAATTCCAAAAGATACCCCTCACTACCCGCAACCTCGCTCAAAACAAGTGGTTCAGGGTTTACAGAGCGCAGTCGTTGCCGGCTCAACCGCAGGTGATATTAATCAGGACGAACAAGGTCGCGTGCGTATTCAGTTCCAATGGGACACAGACGCAAGTGGCGACAAAACCAGTTGTTATGTTCGTGTCGCACAAATGCTTGCGGGAAGTGGTTACGGTGCTCAGTTTGTGCCGCGTACCGGGCAAGAAGTTCTGGTCTCTTTCATTGATGGCGATCCAGACAGACCAATCATCACAGGCAGCGTTTACAACAGCAAAAATGCTCCGCCATACGCAGAAGCCAATACAACAAAGTCTGGCATCAAAACTCAACTTTCCGGACAGAGTAACGAGCTCTACTTCGATGATAAAAAAGACAATGAACTGCTTTACCTTCATGCAGCCAAAGACCTGACGCAAGACGTTGAAAACAACCAAACCGAAACAATCAAGGGCGAGTTGAGCCAGACGGTCACCAAAGCGGTATCAGTGTCGACAGAAGACAACTACTCGCTGAGCGTAACCAAAGCACTCAGCGAAAAAGCCAAGTCGATTTCGATTGAAGCTGACGATTCTATCGAGCTCAAAGTTGGCTCAAGCAAAATAACCCTGTCCTCATCATCCATTGCCATTGAAGCAACCAATATCGACATCAAAGCCAGCAGCGCACTGAATTTGGAAGGGACCAATGTCACCAGCAAAGCCACTTCAGCCAACAAAGTTTCTGGCACCACGACCGCTCTTGAAGCAACCAGTTCAAACAGTATTTCTGGCTTGAGTATTTCCATCAAAGCGGACACCACGCTCTCTGCAGAGGGCTCTTTGAGTGCGGAGTTTAAATCGGGTCTCAAAGCGACATTTGATGGCGGCGTAATGGGTGAAGTAAAAGGCGCAATTGTAAAGGTTAACTAATGAAATATAAGAAGATTCCATACCAAACGGCAGAGCAAATACTACCGAGATTCAAAGCCAGTGACGAGGCTAAAGCGCTACTCAACGAAGAAACCAGCATCAACGATGCAATTCAATCACTCACAGACAAAGAGCTCTACAACGATCTCGTTCAGTTTTTGACTCACGCTCTACCCGTCCGGGAGGCAATCTGGTGGGGAGCGTTATGTTTAAGCCAACGCAATGAGGAATGGTCATCCCTTCAAAAACAAAGTGTCGAAACGTGTATGGCTTGGGTGCGGTCACCCTCCGAAGAATTGCGCCGCAAAGCCGAACATCTCTCTCATCGATTGGAACTTAATTGCGGCCCATCTTGGCTTGCTCAAGCGGTATTTTGGAATGGTTCTGGCAGCATCGTTGCACCAGATATTCCACCCGTTATGCCAGATCCATTTCTGTACGCCAAAGCGACTGCAGGAGCGATCAATCACGCAGCCGCCCTTCCTGAATGGGACAAAACT
This sequence comes from Vibrio sp. D401a, assembly GCF_030248515.1. Classification (NCBI taxonomy): domain Bacteria; kingdom Pseudomonadati; phylum Pseudomonadota; class Gammaproteobacteria; order Vibrionales; family Vibrionaceae; genus Vibrio; species Vibrio sp. D401a. The sequence continues at coordinate 26,115 of NZ_JAHGAI010000049.1, forward strand.
AAACCTTACTATCAAGCCGCAATCGCCATGGCTCTGGATATCGCTGCAGGCGGTCAAGGTACTTCAGATAGCCAATCACAAACTACATTACAAGGAGAAGTGCGATGACGTTACCTGCCGCTCGTATCACTGACATGCATGTATGCCCAATGCAGACACCAGCAACGCCACCAATTCCTCATGTGGGTGGTCCGGTCACCGGCCCCGGTGCACCAACCGTACTGATCGGTAGCTTACCTGCTGCCACAGTGAGTGATGTTTGTGTATGCGTTGGAACCCCGGATTCTATCGCGATGGGAAGCACGACCGTGCTATTAAGTAATAAACCTGCTGCCCGAATGGGAGACACGACGTCTCATGGTGGCAGCATTGTTGCTGGTATGCCCACAGTTCTTATAGGGGGATAAAACCTCTTTAAAAATCAGTGAATTATATTGACATAATAAATCATCCGACCAATTTTTTAGATCAGCATCGTATTTTTTATTAAATAGTTAATTTTTATCGGCTATTTCTTAAATTCCTCACTAGACTAAAGTTTACAAACTATGAAACCAGAGGAACGGAATTATCTCTGGCTTAATAAAACAATAATTCATGGATTGAATATGGTTGACATTGATAGTCTTTTGGCACCGATCGCAGATGGATCGCCGAGTGGCGTCTATATAAAACTCGATAGAAGTGCCTATCGAGCACTGAGAAACAGTTACAATGCCGCGCAATCATCGTTTCGCCAATTGGTTGAAACTCCTGATGCATCCAGTGATCAAGCACTGCTTGATAGCAATAATGACAACTGGACACAGTTGCGTACTGCGACATACCACGCCCTCACTCAGTCGAGCAAAGACTTGGAGTTACTAGGTTGGTATATCACCAGTCAGTTGTTCACCGACGCACCTTATCGAAATCTTGCCGGCGCAACGCAAGTTCTTTTAAGCACCGTGGAGCAGTTTTGGGACTCGCTCAATCCGTTCCTTCCTGAAGACAAACTAAAAAGCGCAGAAGAGTCTGGCATCGCTAGAGAACGAGCCGAGTTCCGGATGAAACCTCTGCTACAACTTGTCGGCGAAACTCACGATACCACTGCCCTGTATATGCCTTTGCAGTTGATTAGCCTGATTGACGGTATCACCTTTGGCGATTATCTACGCGCAGAGCGCAACGGTTCGCTTGGCGAAATCAAAACAAAAGCGCAAAACCTTTTCAGCGCTGACACGCAAGACATCTTAATGGATTTGGCGCAAACCTATCAGAACCTTGACGCTACAGAACAAGTCATTGAGGAACATTGCCAACCAATTAACGCCACATCAGTAAGTTTCAAATTCATTAAAGAAAACATCGCCGAACTGATAAATGCGATTCGTTACCTCACCGAAGATAGTTTTTCCAAGTGGCCGTTAGACGAAAAATTTAGGCTGCTGAAAGATGAGCAACAAACCGCTGAGTTAAAACTGCTAAGCGTAAGCGCTGTTGAGCCGGCTGATAACATATTGGAATCAGTTGCTCAAACAACGGGTAAAGCGAGTAAAGAAACGAGCCAAACGTCTTCTACTCAGCAAATCGATTCTGTGCCCCCCACTTCAACCACACAGACTCACCCCCTTATCCAAGCGCCTTCCGTTAGCATCGATGCTCAAGTATACAATCGCGACCACGCCTTTCACGAACTTAGAAAGCTCGCCGACTACTTCAAACAAACCGAGCCACATAGCCCTGTTCCGTTCTTGTTAGAGCGCGCGATTCGATGGGGCTATCTAAGCTTGCCAGAACTACTCCAAGAAATGACTGGTGGCAACAACCAAGTGCTCGACCATATCAATCAACTCACAGGAATGGACAATTTAGAACAAACCATTCTGAAGAGAATTCCTGAACCACAATCAGTGCCAGAGTCGGTTCCGACCGTACCACCTGCGACTGAGGTTCAAACTGCCTCTAATGAGGAGTCTCAAAGTGCAACGTCAATTGAAACAACAACGTCAGAGCAAAGCGACACTCCAAATACAACCAACCAACCAGAAGTAAAAACTACTCAATCGTCGAGCGGTATTACCGATTTCGAGTGGTGAAGCAAAAAATGCTAAAAAGCAAAGGAGAACCAAATGGCTTCTATTTACATGAGAATTGATGGCACCACACCAAAAGGTGCTGCAACGGTAGAAAAGATCGGTGGCAAGGATGGATTTTTTGCTATTGATACAGTGAACTGGAGTGCCGTTCGTGGCGTTGGCATCGACGTCGGTAATGCGAACAACGCAGACCAAGGCATGGTCGCGCTAGGTGAAGTGAACATCTCTCGTGGCTGTGATGGTGCGACACCGTACTTAACGACTTTCCTTTACGCGCCAGGTGGTGAAGGCAAAACCATCGAAATCGTGATGACTAAGCCAAACCGTGAAGGTTCTGGTGCAGATCCATACCTAATCCTGACACTGAGCGCAGCACGTATGTCGAGCTACAACATGGGCGCGTCGGATGGTCACCTGCCAAATGAATCATTCAGCCTGACATACACCGAGATTTCGAAAGCGTACTACATCGAAGGCGAAGGCGGCAAAATCGAGAAAGGTCCTGAAGTGGGCTTTGACGCGACGACAGCGAAAGTTACTTCGACAGCTTCTTAATGGAATAAGGAGATACCATTATGGCACTGAACTCCCAACACAAGCGAGTTAGCAAAAACCGTGTAAGTATTACTTACGATGTCGAGACGAATGGCGCAGTAGAAACCAAAGAACTCCCTTTTGTGGTGGGAGTTGTCGGTGATTACTCCGGTCACAAGCAAGACAAAGAAGACGTGGAAGATCGTACTTTCTATAACGTCGACAAAGACAACTTCGATACTGTTATGAAACGTGTCGGCCCTGAGCTATCACTCAAAGTGGACAACGTTTTGGTTGATGACGATAGCCAAATCGAAGCGAGTCTGAAATTCTCATCAATGAAAGATTTCGAGCCTGAAGCCATCGTTGAGCAAGTTGAACCGCTCAAGAAGCTTGTTGAGACTCGTAACCAACTCAAAGTACTGCTTTCAAAAGCGGACCGTTCTCGTGATCTAGAGAAGCTACTCAAGGAAGTGCTGCAAAGTGCAGACACTATCAACGCCCTTTCCGATGAGCTAGGCATCCAGAAAGAAGGAGCAGAATAATGACGACGGAAGTTGAAAACCAACCACAAGCAGAAGCGGCTGAAGCTTCGCTGAGCTTTCTGGATCGTGCAATCGAAGCGACCACGCAAACGCCAGCGGACACAACAAAAGAACTGTTCTCAGTGTTGGCAGAGCAAGCGCTAAGCGGCACAGTAACATGGGACAAGAACGTCACTAAAACGATTGAAAACGCCATCGTAGAGATCGACAAAAAGCTTTCTAAACAGCTATCGAAAGTCATGCAAGAAAATGACTTCCAAAAGCTAGAAGGTTCATGGCGTGGTCTGCAAAAACTGGTTAAAGAGAGCGACTTAGGACGCTCACTAAAAATCAAAATGGTCGACTACACCAAAGACGAACTGCTTGATCAATTTGAAGATGCACCAGCCATCGACCGTAGCCCACTGTTTAACGCGGTATACCAAGGCGAATACGGCACAGCAGGTGGTGAACCATACGGTACCTTCATCGGTGATTACGAGTTCAGTGCAAAAGATGAAGACGTCGCCCTACTTCGTTACATGGGTGAAGTAGCCGCTGCGTGTCACGCTCCGTTCATTGCCGCAGCAAACGCTGAAATGTTTGAGTTCAATGACTTCACTACCTTCGAAGAAGGCAAACCTGTCGCGGCTGGTTTTGATTCTCCGGCTTATGCTGCATGGAACTCGTTCCGTGAAAGTGACGACGCGCGTTACGTAACTCTAACACTACCGCGCACACTAGCTCGCCTTCCTTACGGTGAGAAAGGTCTTGGCACCAAGCTGTTTAGCTACGAAGAATTAAACACTGACCAAGATGGCAACCCGAACCCATCAAGCAATGATGAGTTGGTTTGGTCTAATGCCGCTTACGAGTTAGGTCTGAAAATGACGCAAGCGTTCACTGCGTACGGTTGGTGTACAGCGATTCGCGGTCTGGATAACGGCGGTAAAGTAGAAAACCTACCAAACCTTACGTACAAGACCGAAGCTGGCGACTTGGTTCAGCAATGTCCAACAGAAGTGAACCTAACCGACGAACGCGAGAAAGAGTTAAGTGACCTAGGCTTCTTGCCACTGGTTCACTACAAGAACTCAAACTACGGCGTGTTCATCGGTGGTCAAACAACACAGCAACCGAAGACCTACACAGATCCAGATGCAACAGCAAACGCAGCAATTTCCGCGCGTCTTCCTTACATCATGGCAAGTGGTCGCATCGCTCACTACTTGAAAGTCATGGGCCGCGACAAGCTAGGTTCAAACCTAGAAGCGCCAGACATTCAACGTGAACTTCAACTGTGGATCGATCAATACACCAACGCAGGTGCAATTGGTAATGATCAACGAGCGAAAACACCATTGGCGGAGTCTCGCATTGAAGTGGTTGAACAACCGGGTAAACCGGGCGCGTATTCAGCCGTTGCTCACCTAAGACCTTGGCTACAACTTGAAGAGCTGACTACGTCGGTTCGCATGGTAGCGAAGATCCCAGGTTAAGCATGATAAAGCTTGGTCGAAGTAGGATGCTTCGACCAAGCCAATTCGATTTAGGTCACAAGGATAGTATGAGTAAGATTTATCACTCAGGTTGGCAGACCCAATTTACACAGCTAGACGATAAAGACAGCGACTTTTTACAAGAGGCGCTCTCTTTACTGTCTCAAGTGTCTCGCTCCGCGCTAGACAATCCCGATGCGCTTATCACACATGTTTCGCGCTTGATTGCAGAGATTGACAATAAACTCTCGAAACAGATGGATGAATTACTGCATCATCCAGAATTTGAGGCGCTACAAACCAATTGGCTAGGGCTTCAAGGCTTAGCCACCCTGCCCGTTAATTACCAACGCACTCAACTCAAGCTTCTCAATATGAGTTGGGAAGAAGTGTCTTCCGATGTCAATCAAGCCTACAGCACCAAAACGTCTGAGTTGTACAACAAGATTGGCAACCAAGAGTTAAATACCTTGGGCGGACATCCATTTGGTTGCTTGTTGTTCACACAGCCTGTCGCGGCAGATATGGATTTCGAATCCGACTACGATGATTTGTTCACCGTCGAACTGTTAAGCCGCTTGGGTGAAGCCACGTTATGCCCAATGCTGTTTGCTCCTAATCGTGATTTCTTTGTCGAATCAGGCGCAGACTGGCTTTCTGACATCAACCGAATCGAGAAGATCCTTGCGAGCCCTGATTACCAATCGTGGCAGGCCTTACGCAGTAAGCCCTCTGCGCGTTTTGTTGGTTTAGTGATGCCAGAAATGTGTATGCGTACACGCTATCAAAACGCCAAAGTGGGATTCATCTACAACGAGAAGCAAAACGGGCTTTGGGGCAATGCGGGCTTTGCGTTTGTATCCACCATTATGCGAGAGCATCAACGGGTGAGTTGGTTTGGCTTCTTGAAATCTCGTTGGAACGACAACAACCAAGGTGCCGTGGTCAATCAAAGCCAAAGCGATAGCCATTTTCTGATTCAACCACAAACCAAAGTGACCTTGTTTGGGCAACTGTCGACCTTCTACAGTCGAAGTGGTTTTATCCCTCTTACTAAGAGCCCTTTGAGCGATAAGTTTTACTTCAATGGTAACAATTCGATTTGGCACAACAGCGAGTCTGATAACGAGAAAGTCCTCACTCAAATCCAAACCTCGTTGATGTCTTGCCGAATTGCACATTATCTCAAAGTACAAGTACGCGAAATGATCGGTAGCTTCAAAACAGCGGCTGAGTGTGAGTTGTTCCTCTCCCATTGGGTTGAAAAATTCTCTAGTAACGTGGCGTACGCCAACGAAGAAACCTTATCAAAATACCCATTGAGTTTTGCAAAGATCAGCGTGTGCGACTCCGACCATCATCCGGGCAATTTCGTCTGTACCTTGCGTATCGTCCCACAGTATCAATACGACCATTTCAGTGGCGAAGTGGTGCTGACAACAGAATTGGATGAGGTGGCGTAATGAGCTTTTGGCGTACCTTTGTGCAAACTGCCCCTACCACTCGTCGAGATGATATCGAGGACATCAAATATCACCTGACTCGTCTGTTCGATTCGGAAGCGTCACTGATGAGCATTGACGATCGGTTAACCGAAGTGCAGCGCTCTAACTACCGTTTTGGCATCGAGGATGTGCACCTATTGAGTGCCAGTCTCGACCACCAGCAATTAGCCCTCAAACTAGAAAACTACATTCGACATTTCGAGCCTCGTCTTAGCCAAGTCATGGTTGAACTTGTTGAACGTAAAGCGGGAGAAAACACCATCGCGTTCAATATTGTCGCCAAAGCCAAAACGGCACAGGGCGAAAAAGAGCTGATTTTTGATTCCAAGATTTCATTAAGCGACATGACCACCGATATGAAGGAGGATTTGTATGAGTGATCCTCTACTGCGTTATTACGAGCAAGAGCTGACTTTTGTCCGCCGAGCCCTCGGTCAATTTGGTTCTGAACATCCAGAACACGCACAACGTCTCAATATTCATCAGGGACAAATCGAAGACCCAAGTTTGGCTCGCTTACTGGATGGTGTGGCACTTCTGAATGCCAACGTTGAAAAACGTCTATCTGAGCAAGTCCCTGAAGTTGTCGAAGGACTACTTGGCGTACTCTACCCAAGTTACATTCAAACGGTACCAAGTGTGGCGTATCTAGAAATGAGCACAGATGCCCCTTCCACAGACAGCACGACGCTTCCCAAAGGCACACGCTTTTCTTCCGAGTCACAAGGCAAAACATGTTTATTCACCACAACGGATGAACTCAAAACGACACCATTTGCACTGATTGACACCAAAGCAAGCAGCGCGCCCTTTGACTTCAATCGCCCACAAGGCAGTGAACAAACTACCGCCGTTATTCAGCTCACTCTGTCTACTGGTGATAATGATGTGCACTTCAGTCAATTAGCGTTAGAAGATCTCGACTTCTTCGTTCAAGGTTTCGAGAACAATGCGGACTCCTTGGTTGAACTGCTGCTCAGTGAAGCGCGTGCAATATCGATTTCCGACATCAATGGTGAGAATCACGCTGTCTTGGCTGCCAATCAGCTCAAGAGCCGAATCAGCGATAAGCAGTTTCAGTTTCTGCCACAAAAAGGCAATCAATTTTCTGGCTACCATTTGATGAATGAATTTTTCTTCTTCAAAGAGAAACGTCAGTTCTTCCGTCTTAAAGGCTTTGGTGAAGCCTGTCAGCAACATGATTGCTCCAATGTGGTATTAAACCTTTTCATGCACTCTTTACCGATGGAGTTTATCCGTCTTTTCGACAACCAAGTGTTTAAGCTCAATGTGGTGCCTGCGGTGAACCTCTTCGAGCAAACGGGCGAACCAACCAGCTATGACCAACGTAGCCTGACCATTCCCGTTAATGCCGATGCGCATACCGATAATGAAATTCAAGTGGTCGACATTTTGGATGTGTTTGAGATTACGTCGAGCGGTCAAAAACTGCTGACACCACTGTTTAAAGACAGTTACCAAAGCGACCCACATTGTGATTACTGGCAAAGCCGAAAAGATTCCACAGGTGAACTGCGATTGGCGATCAGCCTGAACGCTAACCAAGAGCTCGAATTCAACAAACTTTATGGCACTCGCCTTCTTTGTACCAATGGCAAACAAGCATGCACCATCAACGGTGAGATGACATGTTTAGAGCCGATCGATTTACCCGGCGATTTTCATTCGCTCTACCCGCCTTCAGCTCCGATAGAACGTGAATCTGACGCCAATATGCACTGGCAATTTATCGGGCTACTGAACAGTAACTTCTCATCTCTGCTGCACTCAGAAGATCCTACTCAACAGCTTAAGCAAATGCTGCAATTGTGTAGCCGCAATCAGTTAGTAAGCGATGAAATTCAGATGATTCAGTCAGTTAAAGTGCGCTCGCAAGTTTCATCGATGCGTATTCTAGGCAAGAACGTCTTCTCTCCGGGCACAGAGATTGAAATCACTCTCGATACGTCTGGTAACTATCTGACTTTCACCGATGTGTTGAATCGCTTCTTCCAACAATTCTGTAGTTTTGATCGCTACATTCAGCTCACAATTCGTCTTTATGGCAAAGATAGTATTGCGAGGCGTTATCCAAAAATCCACGGGAGCCAGCGCTCGATGTAGCGTGGAAGATAGATGATGTCGATGTCACTGATTAACGATTTGAAAGCGAACCCACATGAGTATGACTTTGCTCAAGCAATGCGATTGCTGATGCAAATGGCAAAGCAGTCTGGGCACAAGCTGAAGTTAGAGCTCAAAGCAGAAGCCATGCCCCTTGGTGATGCCGACGATATTCAATATTTTTCGTTCAGTGACCACAGCGCCAAGGTTCGTATTGCGCAGCAAGCACTATCTGGCGCACAAGGGGTTATCCCAAACTACATCTATGAGGAATTGTTGTTTGCACTGCATAACGACGATCACGCACTCAAGGACTTTTTAGACGTATTCAATCAACGCCATTTTGAACTTGCCGCGCAGCTAGAACTCGCTCCTCACCTCTTGGTTCAGAAAGAGCTGGCGAAAGAAAAAACCGATTTACTCAAACAACTGGCGAACCTGAAACACGAACACGGCGCGCTGTTCCAGTATTCACTGTTGTTCGCTCAAGGACATCGTAACTTAGAAACGTTAGAGCAGATCCTTAACGACTACTTCCCTTACCAAATCGATGTGTCGACTAAGAGCCATGAACGTCGTCAGTTACCAGCAAGTTCTCTTACCCGTTTGGGGCAGAAAGACGACTACAACAGCGGAATCGGACAAGGTTTCCTCATTGGCAAAACGTGCATGACTTACAACCAACATTTGGTGGTGAGTATCCAGCCTGCCAACCGCAAAGAGCTGCATCAAATTCATCGAGATACTCAGTTGGCGAGCCACATGCGCCAGCTCATTCAACATTATTTACGAGACGCCACGCCGATTTCTATTTATCTCAACGTTAAGCGTGCGTATCTCGAAAAACCAAGGCTGTCTGCTCAACCAGATCAAGCCGCGAAATTGGGTGAAGTGGATTGCCTCGCCCCCGAACGTAAACCTACAGAGCGGATTCGGATTCTTCTGAAGTAGCTAGGTAGACACCGCGACGACAAAGAAGGTTATCGCGCAAAAGACAAGGATAAGGTTATGACACAAGTAACGCTGACAAATTTAGTCGCCAAGTTATCGCCAGAATTAAAACGTGCATTGGAAGCTTCTGCGGGTGCAGCTATGAACCAAGGCGTTGCTGCCATTGAACCAGAACATTGGCTGCTCACGCTATTGAATCAGCAAGACACGCATTTAAAAACGCTGATTGAAAGTCAGAAGATCAACCAAGATCAACTTGCCAGTGAACTAGCAAATCGCATCGAGCGCTTACCAAAAGTACAAGAAAGTCAACCAACGCTCAGCCATGCACTGACTGAACTTCTAAAAGACGCTTGGATGATTGCCTCCGTTAACTATGAACATGGTGAAATCATCAGCCTGCATCTCGTTCAAGCGCTGTTGCAGCAGAACGTCATGGGCGTATCGAGCAACAATCTCGAATCTCTACAGAACGTGTCGACCGAGTCCCTGCAAGGTTTAATCAACAAAACGCCGGTTAAGCGAGCAACACAACAAAGCACAGGTGAAGCAAATTCAGCCGCAAATACAGCAAGCGCGAACGACGCATTAAGCAAGTACACCATCAACCTGACTCAACAAGCGATTGAAGGCAATATCGACCCGATTTCTGGACGTAATTCTGAAGTGAGAAAAGCCATCGACATTCTTTGTCGTAAACGCCAGAACAACCCTATTTTTGTTGGTGAGCCGGGCGTTGGTAAAACCGCTGTCGTTGAAGGCTTAGCGCTGAGAATCGCAGCAGATGAAGTACCAAGTGCGTTGCAAGGCGTTCAACTCCATTCACTTGATTTAGGTTTGTTACAAGCAGGTGCCAGCGTAAAAGGCGAATTTGAAAATCGCCTGAAAGACGTCATCAATGAAGTAAAAAACAGCGATGTGCCAATCATTGTATTTATTGACGAAGCACATACGCTGATCGGCGCTGGTGGCGCAGCAGGACAAAACGATGCTGCCAACCTATTGAAACCCGCTCTTGCACGTGGTGAGTTCAAAACCATTGCCGCAACAACATGGGCAGAGTACAAAAAGTACTTTGAGAAAGATCCTGCTTTGACTCGCCGTTTCCAAGTCGTCACGGTAGAAGAGCCAAATGAGGAAGATGCCAAACAAATGCTGCGTGGCATTGCGGCTTCATTGCAAAGGCACCACGGCGCTTTTATTACAGAATCCGCCATTGATGCCGCGGTCAACCTATCCATTCGCTACTTGCCCTCTCGTCAATTGCCAGATAAAGCGATCAGCCTGCTCGATACCGCTAGTGCGCGTATTGCATTAACTCAAGGTGCAAAACCAGAAGTGATCGAAGCGTTAGAGCAAACCATTCGTTATCAACAAAACGAACAGTCTGCTTTAGAGAAAGAATTTGATTTGTTCGGCACAGGCGCAGAAGAAATTGCCGAATTGAAGCAAGAAATCACCACCAACCAATCTCAATTAGCGGACTACCAAACACGTTGGGAGCAAGAGATTACATTGGTTGATGAGATTAAAGCGCTTCAACAAAGCATCACAGAAAGTGAAACGCCAGACGAAACTCAGCAAAGCCAGTTGAATACCCTTCTCGACCAATTGCACGAGCTTCAAGGTGAAGAACCGTTAGTTAATGCGATGGTGGATGATGCGACCATTGCTCAAGTCATTTCCGGTTGGACAGGCATTCCCGTCGGCAACATGATGAGTGACGAAATCGCTCGCCTATTGTCACTAGAATCAGAACTGGATAAACGCGTTATCGGTCAAAACGTGGCGAAACAAGAACTGGCAAAAGCGATTCGAATCTCGCGCGCTGGCTTAACTGATAATCGCAAGCCAATCGGCGTGTTCTTGATGTGTGGTCCAAGTGGTGTCGGTAAAACGGAAACCGCCATGGCACTCGCTGAACAGCTTTACGGAGGCAGCAACGATCTCACGGTTATCAACATGACCGAGTTTAAAGAAGAACACAAAATCTCAATGTTACTTGGCTCGCCTGCCGGCTATGTTGGCTTTGGTGAAGGTGGCGTGTTAACCGAGGCGATTCGCCGCAATCCTTATTCTGTCTTGCTTTTGGATGAGATGGAAAAAGCGCATCCGGGCGTTCATGACCTCTTCTATCAAATCTTCGATAAAGGACACATCAAAGACAGCGAAGGTCGCACGGTAGATTTCAAAAACACCTTAATCATCATGACTTCTAACGCCGCTGACCAAGCGATTTGCGATGTGTGTGATGAAAACGCCGAACGCATCAGCAACGATGAACTACTCGAAGCCATTCGTCCCGATCTACAACGTTACTTCAAACCTGCATTCTTAGGGCGTACTACCATCGTGCCTTATTACCCACTCAATGATGATGAGTTGGCGAAGATCACCGAAATCGCGCTAAACCGCATTCGCAAAAAACTGGCAGAACAGTATCAAGCGAGCTTTACGTGGGATGCAGGTTTTGTGGATTTGGTTGTCAGCAAAAACACCGACCCTACGACAGGTGGTCGCGCGGTTGAGCAAATCATTAACCGCTCTTTGATGCCGAAGTTGGCAGAAGAATGCATCGCGCGTCTGAGCGCACAACAACCGATTAGCCAAGTGACGGTGACCGCAGCGTCGACGCAACAGGGCTTTGAACTGGATATTCAGTAGTAACGAATCATGATGTTTAGAAGCGTACATTCACCCCACCTCGTCACCACCTCGATACTTGTTCAAGAGGCGGCGGTCAGCTGTGGGGTGAGCTTTTTCCGCAAAATAACCAAGCTGGTTTCATCGCTGTTTATTTTGCTTGGTGCCCTATTCTCGTTTGAAGCTTGGGCGCAAGTTTGGATTGGTCCTGACCGGTTGCTGCTTGCGACCCACAAATGGGCACCGTACCAAACTCACCAGAATCAAAACATGGATGGGTTTGCGCTTAATCGCGTCAAATGCGCGCTGGGCGAAATGGGACAACCTTACCAACTGACCATGACGGAATGGTCTGACGCACAACTCCACGTGCACAGTGGTCAACAGCATGGCTTTTTCGTCTCGCCGAAAACCAGAGAACACGACAGCTATGCAACGTTGTCAGCTCCTATTACTGAGCAAAAATTGCGTTGGTATTTTGGTCCCGGTGTAGAGCCTAAGCTTGATGATTTGTCAAAGTTGAACCTTAAGTTCTCGGCAGAATTTGGCTCAAGCACATGGTTTTGGCTGAAACGTAATGGATACAACGTCGTTAAGCAGCCACGAGATGCTAAGGTTTTACTAAGGCTTTTAAAACAAAGAGAAATTGACGTCGCACTGGAAGATGAAAGAGTGTTCCACACTGAAATAAGCCAAGCCTCTCTTCCAAGCGATTACTTCTATTCTCAAGTATTCGAAACCAAGCCAATGGGCGTGTATTTCTCTAACCGCTTTTTGGACAAATATTCTGGTTTCTTAACCGCTTTCAACACAGCGTTGGCTAAATGCGAGGGATAACAAGTGGCGATCAGCATACATTTGATTTCTGTACCCTCTGAAGAGGTGGTGACTTCAAGAGTCATCTATCTGCCCGAGTCTGGAGGGCAGTTTGGGCGTTCTGCTTCTTGTGAAGTGGCATTGCCCGATCAATCAAAGCGCATCTCGCGTATTCACGGACAAATTCGTCTCACTGAAACAGGTTATTTGGTGAAGAGTACCGGCAAGAACCCGGCTCGCCTCAACGATAAAGCCATGGTGAGAGACAAAGATTACCCACTCAACGATGGCGACATTTTAAAGATCGAAAGCTATTCGATGTTGGTATCAACACTCACGTCGAGCAAAGCGCCTGTCGAAGAGCAATCCGACGACCTCTTTGCGACCAAGTTCGACCTGCAACTGGAAGACAATGTCGATTTTCTCGATGAAGGAGATATCGTCGAACCCGTGAAATCGGAAGTTCATTACTCTCACCAAAATGTAATGAGCGATGACCCCTTCTCCTCTGACCCGTTTGAAGACATCGACGATAACGAACTGGCGGACCACTTTGAAGTGGATGAAGTGTCGAAACAGCAGCAAGCAATGGAGCGTTCCACGGAGATTGAGTATCTACCGGGCGATCATCATCCATCATCAGAGCTGGAAGCCTCCATCGAAAAGCTGATTACGATTACCGAGAAGAATCAGCAATACCTTCGCAACCCACCGCTTGCACATGATGCTTTGTTTGATGCGTTGGACAAAACACTCGATCAGTTCCTCAATGAATTCGCTCCAAACCAACTAGAGAATCAATTTAGCGAATTTGTGTCTGGCGGACTGTTCAGTAACAAAGACAAGAAGTACTGGAAAATCTATCGCAAACACTTCCAACATCGACAGGACAACGGTGATTTTCGTCGCCAGTTCAAAGCGATGTTTATGGAAAATATGCAAAAGCAAAGCGAGGAAAGCTAATGAAGATTTGGCTTAGTTTACTCACTTTCGCTTTGGTGGGGTGTTCATCTGACCCAACACCGATTGTCACGCAATATCAATTGGTGGTAAGCGCAGAAAAGACGATTAACCCAAGCGTTAACAACAGTACCAACCCTGTGGTAGTGCGCTTGTATCAACTGACCGATGCCCAGCAGTTTAAGCAATTGCCGTTTATCGATTTGTATAACGATGACGTGAGCCTATTAGGCGCAAACTTGGTGTCGAAACAAGTTCTGCCCGTGGTGATGCCAGGGAGCAATAGCAAACAAACCTTAGACATCAACAAGACCACTCAATACATCGGCGTATTGGTGGAATTTGCCGAATATGATGCAAGCACGGCGACGGTAGTGACAACCACGCCTCAGGAAGAAGAACAATATATCCAGTTAAAGATCAGCGGTAACAAAGCAGCATTGCAAACCGTGACACCAGATTCGCCTTGGTGGGATGTCTTTTAACTCGATTCAGTAGATAGGGAAATCTCGTGGACGCATACAAAAAAGTCGTTTGGCAAGAAGGCATGTTCATTGCCCCACAACACTTTCAACAACAAGACAGATACACACAAAACTACGTCAGACAAAACGTCGAAACGCTTGCTGGTTATGCCCCTTACTATGGTGTGACCGACTTGGTGATCAATCACGATCTACTTAAAATTGGCAAGCTTTCCGTCTCTTCTAGCGCGGGTTTGTTCCCAGATGGCACGCATTTCGAACTGAAACGCGAAGTCGCCAGAGATGTGCCGCACGGTACGATTGAGAAAATGGCTTACTTAGCACTGCCCGTCTCTCTGCAAGGCAATAATGATTACGCCAATGATGAATCGGAACAAAGCCGCTATCTCACACGCACCATCAATGTGTTTGATACTTCAACCTCTGAAAACGCTAGCGTTGAGGTGGACGTCGCACAGCTCAATATAGCGATAAAACTCGAAGGCGAAGACACTTCGGGCTTTACCCTGATTCCTTTCGCCAAAGTATTGGAATGCAGCGAAACGGGCGAAGTGATGTTAGACCGCTCCTTTATTCCTGCATGTTTGCATTACGGTGCATCACAGCTATTGGTTGAACGTTTGAAAGAGATTCATGCCCTCACCTCCAATCGCGCCACCAGCTTGCTCAAACGTATTCAAGCCGGACAAGGACAAAAGAGCCCACAGTCGATGATGCAAGATTACCTGTGGCTGCAAACACTCAACACTTGGCTTCCGTGGTTTGATTTGTCTTTGTCGAATCCAAAGTTTCAAACCCATCAGCTTTATTTGGAGCTACGCAAGTTTGAAGCGCAAGTCATGGCATCCACACCCGCAATTCCAGAACCATGCCAACCGTTGGATTTCCATCGTCTGTACGATTGCTTTAATCCGCTTTTTTCAAATCTGCGTAATATGCTCACGCTGGTTCAACAAGACTCGGTGATTGAGTTTGCCTTCGACACTTCGTTGTTTGAACGACGCCGCTTGCTGCGTACATTGGTAAAAGATGGTCACAACCTGTCAGATCGCCGATTCGTTCTCAGTGTCCGCTCCAACATCAGCAGCACCGAGCTTAACGAATTGTTCCCTGCGGCAGCGAAACTCAGCAGCAATAACAAGATTGTCGAGATCGTGCGTAATGCCCTTTCTGGCGTGCAACTTACGCCGCTTCCTGTTGCACCAAGCGAACTAAAGCCGATGCAAGGCACAGCGTATTTTGAAGTGGATACGTCAGACCGCAATTGGTTAGAAATGATTGAAAACCGCGATGCACTTGCGCTGCACGTCGATACACGTGTTGGCGACCTAGAAGTGATGCTGTACGCACTGAGGTAGTAAGTTATGAACTATTTGGATGAAGATACCTTAGTTTGGGACAGCAGCGAAAACGACTTCGTGAGTAAAGACACCGACATGCCAGACGTCAAGTGGCATTCGGTCAACGCTGCGCAAGCCAATATTGGGTTCTTACATCATTTCGATAAAGCCGAGAATCAGCTGATCAACATCAGTTCTGAGTTATTGGCTGTCACGCTCAAGATCAACACTTTACCGGAGCCCGAAGACATCACTACGCTCAGGCATCAACTGGTGGCTTCCATCAATGAAATCAAAACCAAAGGCGCAGAGCTGACCTACCCAGTCGCCGTGATCGACAAGCTCTGTTTCCTGTATGCCGTGGTTTTGGATGAGTTGATTGTCTACACCGATTGGGGTGAGAAACGTGGTTGGGAAAACAAAACCTTACTCAGTGAACTGTTTGGTATGCGCAACGGTGGTGAGCTTTTCTTTACTGTGGCAGAGAAAGCAGCACGCCAACCGCACAAGCTGATCGACTTATTAGAAGTGGTGTATCTGTTCCTCAATATCGGGTTTAAAGGTCAGTACCGCGAAACGGGCAGCGAACAGCTAAAGAGTTTTACCTACCGCTTAGAGCAGATTTTAAGTCAATACCGACAAGCCGGTGGAATCTATTGTCATACTAAGGTTTCGGTACCTAAAACACGTAAGCCAACGCGCAAGAAACGTTACCTTGTCACCACGCTATTTTTCTTAACGGTCATTGGTTTGAGTGTTGCACTCACCTATTTCTGGTACAACAAAACCAAACCACAGCGAGCGCGAGATTTTGTTCAGCTTGGTGAGTACAGCCAGCGCTATATTGAATCTGGTCGTGCGGAAGACATCGTGTATGTCAGCACTGACGACGATTTAAAAGGCAATAAAGTCGCGGTAAATACCACTCAACCACCTCGTCCAGTTCCGAGCCAACCAAAAGCCGTGACGCCACAAGCGAAAACTTCAACGCCAGAGACGACGAGCGCTCTAGTCACAAGCCCTGCAGCGGACACTGATTGGCTGGTGCAACTTGCGACCTTCTCTAACCTTAAAAACGCCGAGAAGTTTATCGCCCAGCTGCCGACATCCAACTATCAACCTGTCGCGGATAACATCAATTCATACGTTCGCGTCATTGTTCGATGTGACAACTCAGAACAAGCGAAAACCATCAATAACTGGTATCGAGAGAATGCCAACGTCAACGGCTTAGTGGTGCATAACAAAAACAAACAAAGCGAGGTTGAGTCACAATGACGCAAGACAACCCAAACACACCAACAAGAAAAAAGGCAATCATTTGGAGCCTTGTTTGCCTTCTGCTTCTGGCAATCTTAGGCGGCTTACTGACTTGGTTTGTTGCATACCCTGATTTCTTATGGACAGGCGTCATCACGACAACCATTGTGGCACTTCTGTCTGCTGGGCTTTGCTTTTGGTTAATCAATCGCAAGGTGAAAAAGAGTCTTGAGCAAGACCAAGAACGTGCACTAATCATCAAACGCTCCAAGTTACTCGCTTTCCACTTCAAGAAAATGCTCGGCGTACAAAAGCGTAAAAAGCGCTTAACCAGCCGTTACGACCAGCCGATTTATCTGTTACTCAGTGATAACCCAAGCAAAGACAAAAGCATCATCACGCAGATGGGTTACGAAGCTTATAAGGTGGATGACTTTGGTAACGACATTGAGTTTCCGATTCTATTTTGGCTCAGTGAACACTCAGTTCTGATTTCCGTCAGCATGGGCGAAGATCAACAACCGCTTTACTTAAAAACACTGTGCCAGTGCCTAAATAAATGGCGTCCGAGACAAGCGATTAACGGCTTGTTGCTCACCACAGAAATTGAACAGTTAGTTGGCAATAGTGAAACCCTTTCACAAAAAGCCGACCAATTGAAATCACAAATCAAAGCATTCAATCGTTCATTTGGTTTGAACCTACCTGTCTACAATGTCTTAACTAACATGGGTCAAGTGAGCGATTTCTGTCAGTTCTTTTCTGCGTTTGATGAAGCTAGACGCAATGAAGTGTTCGGCGCCACCAGCCCAGTGCAAAAACATGGTGGCATTGATGCCGATTGGTTCAATGACGAATACGACCATCTCATTGGTCAGTTAATTTCGAACATGAGCAATGCGTTGGGAGCGCAGCTTAACCAAGATTTCCGCAATGCCATTTGTGGTGCGCCATACCAATTTGGTCTGCTTAAACAGAATTTGTGGCACTTCTTACAGCGTTTGCATCGAGGTGACCAATACACAGATGGGCTCAACTTCCGCGGCTTCTACTTTACCCACAGTGGCAGTGATTTCGCACAGCATGATTTACTGGCTAACGTAGTCAATCAATCCCTCGGCAATGAGCAATATCAACAACACCAACAAATGCCCGTTCAACAAACCTTGTTTGCTCAGCATTTGATGTCTCATGTCGTGCTAAATGAAAACACTTTAGTCGGGGTTAACCGCCATAAAGAGAATTGGTTGTGGTTCAGCCAAACCGCCTACACCCTAATTTGGCTCGGTTTATTGATTGGTACACTGACGATTCTCAAGCTCGACTTCGATTATCAAACCAATCGTGAAGCCAAAGCTGATGGCATGTTAGAGCGTTACAAAGAAGCGATCGCAGCACAGCCATACAGCAAAGAAGATTTGGTGGGCAACATTCCAAACTTGTACTCCATGCATCGCATTTACGCGTTATATCAGGAGCCTGAACCTTGGTATACATTGCCATTCCTACCGAATGCGACCATCAAACCAGAAGTCGAGGCAGCTTACACCAAAGAACTGCAACAAGTGCTGATCCCTTCTATGGCGCACACCATTGAGAGCGACTTGTATGTGTATGTGAACTTGGAAGATCAAGCCAGAACGCTCGAATTGCTGAACGACTATCGACTGCTGTTTGATAAAAATCGTACCAACATTGAAGAGCTCAAAAGCTACTTCCTAGCAAACTTAGAGCACCAAGGCGAAGCGGACAAAACCAATGTAGCTCAGCTCAAAGTGCTGCTCGACGATGTGTTTAACCAGCACTTGGTGGCGACAACTGCCAATCAAGAGCTTGAAGGCCTGGCGAAGCAAGTCATCAATCAATCCAACATCGAGACGCTACTCTACCAACACATTTTGAACGATCATGCGTACGAGAAACGCATCGACGTGCGTAAAGAACTTGGTTCCAACTTCAATCAGATATACCAATTCAAACCTGGCTACGTTGGCTATTTCGTTCCTTATTTGTACACACCGACTGGCTTTAACGAGCTGGATCTTTCGGTGGAATCCCCTCTTCTTATCGAAGCGTTATCCGCTTATGAAGGCATCGCAGGGCAAGCACCAAGCGCGCTAGAGATGCATAGAATCAGCCACGATTTGAAGCGCATGTATCAGAACGATTACATCAATTATTGGCGCGATTTTATTAACAGCATCGAGGTGAAAACCATTTCCGGTTCTGAGCAGTTGAATGCCAGCTTGAACGTGCTCAACAATGCCTCAAACAATCCAATGTCTAAGCTGTTTACCACCATCAGCAACTACACTTCGGTTCTTCTACCTGAGCCAAAAGATGCGAAGAAGAAGACCGATGAAGAGATTGCCGATGCTGCGCAAGACAACGAGAAAAAGGAATCAGCTCGCCAAATCACACTGACGTTTAACGATTTCCACAAACAAGTGACGCCAGATGATCAGGGTAAGAAACCAATAGATTCCGTTCTGGAAGGTTTCGCTAACACGGCTAAATGGCTCGATCAGTTCTACAAATCCAACACGCCAGACAAAGTGGCTTACGAAACGCTATCCGCCGGTTTAAAAGCGCAAAATCCGGTCGCACAGTTGGCGTCACTGACCGATTCCCAGCCAACGCTATCCGGTGAAGTGATTGACTACGTGACAGTGCAAACCAATGAGTTAGTGATGAACTTAGCTCACCAATACCTTAATAGTATGTGGAACAGCGAAGTTTACCAGCCTTATGAAAACACGATCGCGGCTTTCTACCCGTTTAAGAAAAGTGCGAACAGCGACGCAAGCACGGCGGATGTTGCTGCCTTCTTCAAGACAGATGGCACGTTGGACACCTTCTATCAAACCATGCTGAAAGGCTTTTCGACAGAGCAACGAGCGCCGTTTATGTCCGGCTTACTGCCAAATACTGGCTTTGCGTTAGATCCTGCGATTTGGCTGATGTTTGATAAAGCCAAAGACATTCGCTCTGCCCTGTTTTTAGCTGACCCGAAAAACGTTGCAATTCAATTCCAGATGAAACCAACAGAAATGAGCTCGGCGCTGACTGAGTTTTCCATTCGGGCTGAAAAACCGATTTTCACTTATCAACACGGTCCAATGCTGTGGACACAACAAAGCTGGAAAGGTGATTCTGTCGCGCAAGATGCACTAACGGTGCGTCTACAAAAACAAGCAACGCCGATTGCCAATGAGCAGTTTAAAGGCAGTTGGGCATGGTTCCGCTTGATTGAGTCGCGCGTCACTTCAACCTCTTCGCAAAGTACCCAGCTTGAGTTTGATTACAATGGCGACAAGGTTCGCTTAACGATTAAAACTCAAGGTCAGAACAATCCGTTCGTGCCGAATTTCTTTGCGGGCTTTGTGTTACCTGCGAGCATTTAGTGATGAACACGTTCGCCAACCAAACCTTGTTTAGAGCCTGTGGCGTTACTTATGTAGCGCCTTTGAGCGAAAACGTATTTCAATGCGAGCACAAGCTTTATGGCACTGTGGTCATCAAGGTAGCACGCAGTTTAGCTGAGAAACGGGCTTTGATGGCGGAAGCGGACTTTCTATCCAAATACGCGTCGGATTACTGGGCAAACTTTCATGGTTATGGCTCGCAAAACCACGCCGACTGGTTAATGAGTCAATATCTGGAAGGCAAAACACTTAACGCGATAGAACCCGATTTATTACCTCAAGACATAATAACCAAGCTTGAATTCGCTTTGCTCAATCTACACAAAACGGGTTATCTGCATGGCGATATCAAGCCACATAACGTCATCGTGACGCCAAATAACCAAGTTCGGCTTATCGACTTTGGCAGTGTGATTCGTGTTGATGCTAAATACCGAGAGCATTCACATACAACCGTTAGCCGAGCTTATAGTGCGACACGACCTTGTCTGCGTATCGGTCAGGCAAGTAAGAACGATGATTTTTATGCCTTGGCAATGACCTTGCTCAGCTGTCGCGATCAACATCCCTTTGCTGGTCTCTCGTTACAAGAAGCGGCAGAACTGCTACCTACCCCAAGCAACATTGATTTACCAACGCGCTACCGAGTTCTGATACAAAAAGAGTGGCAACGAATGCGCCACTCATCAGATATTAAGATATAGGCTTCAACGCCTACGATAAGTGCTTAATGGCATCGTTCAGAGCTTTGTTTCTCAACGCCATTTGCTCCTAAGTATTTGTTTATGTCGACATGGTCAACTTGCTTGGAAGGTAAAAATGTATTGGCATACTCAAGATAAACACCACTTTCTAGAAACAGTTGGAATAGCTCCATATCCAAGTGTTCATCCAACGCCATTTTGTACATAATGTCGACTGCCACACTGACAGGTTTAGCCTTTTTATATGGCCTATCCGCTGCAGTTAACGCTTCAAATATATCTGCGATAACCAGAATTCTCTCAGGAACTGAAAGATCTTCAGCACTCAGCTTTCTAGGATAGCCAGAACCTTTTAGCGTCTCATGGTGCGTTGATGCATATCGAGGCACATTGCGTAGCTCAGGAGGAAACGGCAGCGCCTCAAGCATCTTTATACCGCTTATCATATGTTCATTAATTTTATAGCGATCTTCAGCTGTCAATGTACCGCGAGAAATAGATAAGTTATAAACCTCACCCATGTTGTATTGGTGTTCTGGAACCTGCATTTTGATCCCATGCTTAGGATCAAACTCTACCGGGCGTATACGATGAATAATATGTTCCGGCTTGTCAGCTAATAGCTTCTCAACAACAGGCAAGTTTGCGCTGTTTTCTTTTTTATTCAGCTCTTCAAACGGAGACAAACCCAGACGGTCATCGAAGTGCCTTAACCAAGTTTGTTGAGCGATCTGTTTGATTCGCTCTACCTTCTCATCACTCATAAACTCACCACCAATGTTTGCCTGAGCGATAAATTCAAAGTCATCGGTTAACTTACGTTTCTTTTCATAAAAGATGTCTCTCGCTTCTTCTTTTGTTAACTCACCAGATAGTATCGTTTTCAAATATTGGATTTCTGCATCACGCCACAATACTTCAAAGCGTGTGCGTATTTCATTGATTCGGTTATAGTTTGCTTCTAACTTGGTGCCTTTATCTACAATATGCTCTGGGGTTGTAATCTTACCGCAGTCATGAAGCCATGCGGCAATTCGAAACTCCCGTCGCTCATCTGCGTTATTGAACTTAAAGTCTTTAAATTTACCGCTAGTACTGGCTTCAGCCGCTTCAGCCAGCATCAAACCAATTTCTGGAACGCGATTACAATGCCCAGCTGTATAAGGCGATTTGTCATCGATAGCCTGAGCAATAAGACGGATAAAGGCTTCAACAAACTCATCCTGTTGTTTCTCATGACGTTGAATTTCCTCAGCCATCTCAACGACCGAGTCTGATAACTCAGATACTTCTTTAATTCGAGTATTTACTGCCATCGAGTTGCCGAAGTTCCTTGCTTTTATCTGTTCTGTGACCTCTCTAAGCTCTGTAATTGGCCGAACAATTGGAGAACCGAACTTCCATGCTAGCGGTATTAACCCCATCATTACCAAGCCGGTGGCTAACGTTGAGGTAACCAACTTGGAAAATACTTGTTCGGTAACTACAGACTGAGGGATTACCACTGCAAAGTATTCAACACTTCTGCCGTTGGTGACCAAAGGTGTCACATACACGTACTTCATTTTACCATTTATCCTAACTGGTATCATGCTGTCGTGTTTTTCACTGTCTTTGGTAATTTCGTATATTTCTGGGTAAGGCACAAAGCTGCCTCGCCATTGGCTCGAATCCAACCATTTTTCATTGAGTGCAACTTTTTGCTCAGCAGTAATCGCTGATAGCGCTTGGTTGACTATCGCTAATACTGAGCCATCTGACTCTTTCATGAAAAGATGGTAACTCGGCTTTTCACTGGTTTTTAGCGTGGTTAATTCAATTGAATTACGAGAATCTAAACTCTTGAGCTCTTCTAAGGTGTGATAGTTATCAATCAGATAATCAATTTGGCCTTTTTGAAGAGCTTCTTTTGCTATGTCTAAGCTAGGCAGCTCTAAAATGTTTAGCGTTGAGTAACGGTCTAATAGCCATCCCTTTAGACCAAAACTGCTTACAACACCAACCTTCTGTTGCTGAAAGCCATCAAGCCCCTTTGGCACATTTTTAATTCCTCGACTTGCAATGGCTAACTCGCCCTCAAACATTGACACACTTTGATATCCCAACCCTTTTGCGCCTTTAGCCACCGAGTGCAAAATGTCGATATCATTTTGAATATATTTGTCTACCAATGTTTTTGAGTCAAAACCATTTATAAACTCTATCTGGAGCCCTGTTTGCTCAGCGACAAGGCGAAGCATATCGACAGAATAGCCATTTGGTTGACCCGCCTGAGCGTAATCATAAGGCCCCCAATCATTTTGGTTTGAAACCATTAGCGAACGGGTATTCATTATAATTTGCTGCTGTTCGGGACTCAGTTTCAATGGCTTAGAGTTGGGAATCTCAACGGGAGCAAACAAGGAAATGTTTGATGCGATAACCTCCCCTTTATCATTGAAAACAAACGACTCAGCACCACTATCTTCACTCATCCCTAGTTCTGAAGGCTTTATTTTTTCGTTTATTGCTGACAGAACAATATCGACACCAATGACGGCTTGTTTACTTCTGACTGAATACGTTTGTCCGGTGATTTTTAAGTGTTGGAACAAGTAAGGAGCAGTTTTGTAGATACCATCCTGAGTTGCCGCATCAAACCATGGTCGTTGAGTTGGAAAGTAGTTACTTGTTTCAGTACTGCTCTTTGTTAATTCAAACTTTTCGGTGAAATACTGTGTTTGCCTCAACCGTAAATCACCTTCACCATTTATCTTAATGATGACCCAACGATCTTCTGGATCAGCATCAATCTTTTCCCTGACAATCGGAGACGACGCTAAATTAATGATTTGATAGAAATCATCTGTTTCAGTTCCAAAATACAGACTGTAAAAAAGAGGGTTATCTTTCAATACTTGTGTGAATATTTGCCTAGTTTCATTTTCGCTAAACTGATGCTGTGTAGCGATCGACACACTTCTAAGTATGCTTGCACTGCTTGCCGCATTAGCATCAACTTGCTGTATATACTCACTCACCTCAGTCGTTGCCATAACGAGTTTGGATAGCACATGCTCTTGAGACATCTGCTTGCCAAAATAGTACTGTAAAGAGATCGCAATAAACGCAGTGACTGCCGTTGCAAACAAAAACAGGCTACCAACGGTAAAACGAATTGAAAACTTACGCGAATGTAATGGTTCAGACTTCATTCTATAGTGCCCTCCGTTGGCATCGATGGAATGTGAGGTCTATGTCGAAACTAGGACATCTTGTATATGTATTTTGTGGTTTCCTAATACAAAACCATTATTCAACGAGTTGCTTTATATATCAACTCAGGCATTTATAAATACGTGTAATTACATTTTGTATATCAAGGAGTTTGCGCAAGGTTGTATTTTGGCCGCAACACGAGTCAGTGGCTATTAGCTTTAGCCCACCTTAATACATGGAAAGTAAAAAGGCAGAGCATTGGCCCTACCTTTAATCTTTGGAAGTTGAATAAGTATTAAATCGTTTGATGCAGCTGATACTTGTGTAACATTGCTTGCTGATGTCCCGCTATTTCTGCAACTTGCTCTGAGTTTTCAACCATAGAATCCAAACGGAGTTTTGTTAACTCACCTTGTTCTGAAATACGGGTTATTGAACGAGAAACATCAGCCGTAGCACGGTCTTGTTCTTCTGTTGCTACGGATATCTGCTCAATTCTCTGCTGAATATGTTTCACGGCTACATTAATATCTGAGAAAACAATTTTAACGTCATCACTCGATTGCAGTGCTCGTGTCATCTCTTCTCGAGAGTCTATGACTGCTCTACGCGAGCCTTCTGCTGCGGCCACTAGCTCTTTCATCATTTCACGAATGTTGGTGGTTTGTTGAGATGTCCCACTGGCCAATTTACGAACTTCATCCGCAACAACAGCAAACCCACGGCCTTGTTCACCTGCACGAGCCGCCTCAATTGCCGCATTGAGAGCCAGCAAATTAGTATTCTCAGCAATACTACTGATAACCTCGACCATCTCATAAATTTTCTTAACTCTCTGATCCAACTCAAGCATAGAGTCTTCATTAGCAGTGAGTGCTTGGGCCAAAGAAGCAAGGCGTTCTCGGTTTTGGTCGACCACCTCAACACCCTTCATCGTACTGTTTGTTGCGGCTTGCGAGTCCTCAAATGAGGCAGCAGTGATTACAGCGATCTCCTTTATTGATGCCTCTAACTGCTTAACGGTAGTAACCATGCATATTAAGGCTTCATTTTGCAAGCTTAAACTCTGATTAGATTGCTCTGCCGCTTCGTAGCTAATTTCTGCTGTTTGATAGAGCGTTTCACAATTGCGCGTAACCAATGCTATAGATTCATGAGTTGAATCTATAACCTGGTTGAGCTTTCTTGCAATATCCTTCATTTCTCTTGGCCCTATTGCGACAGCATTTGAACGTAGGTCGTGCTCAGTTAATAAAGACAACTCATGTGTAATGATGTTCAGCCCTCTATTAACCCACGCTCTTATACCAACCCAAGAAATAACAATGAGACAAGCCAATAAGCTGCAACTCATTACAACTATGAAGCTCGCTTCCTTAATGGTTAGCTGTACGATCCTCTCTCTGTCGTCAATTAAGTTACGTGCGGCTTCAGAGACTTGACTTAATAACGCAATGGTTTGATTAGAAAGCTGTGAGGCTCTCTCAAGGTCAACTTTTTGTTGTTCTGTTTGCTGTAACTTACCAAGAATCCTATGGAGGAGCCCCCCCTCTTCAAAACCAGCTTGTACCATCTCATAGGGTGCGCTTAAGCTCGTAAACTCAGAGATTTCAGGGTGCCAAGCCTTAAAGTCATCATACGCAAGATGAATACCCGCAATTCGATTCCTCAGCTCTCGATACTCTTGCTCAGCTTCTTCCAACTCTGTTTGCATCATCATTAACAGGAATGTGCTTTCCATCGAACTTGCGGAAGCAATAAAACGATTTGCTGCATCGGCGGATTCCGAATTATCAATACTAAGAAATGAACTAATTCGATTCATTTCTGGGCCAATTGAGCTTAAACCATATCGAAACTCACTCAATTCACTGTTAATCTCAGCTTGAATCTGGATTACAGATGCTTGTGTGGAAAGAACGACTGTCGTTATGCTGTGTAAGTCATCTAAATTCTCAGCAAGCATCTGAGAGAGATGGAAATCAACTCCTGAAGTTTTATTGACCAATTCGTTGGTCTGAGAGGCCAGTTCAATCAGTTGAGCTCTTATCAAGCTAAGCTGATTGGGCTCCGTTACTTGCATACCGACGTTGAGTAACTTGATTTGTTCCAAGACATTTTTTGTTAGCGCAGCATTAGCCATCGCCATGGGCAGCGCTTTTGTGGAAAGATCATCAAACTCGACCCCAACTCGCTCCATTCCTTTGAAACTTGACGCAGATAAAGCTATAACAAGAGCAAGTATAGTGACGAATGTAATAGTGATGGTTTGTATCAGTGACAATGAAATACTTGAATGTTTGCGGCTTGTCATAATGTCCACGCTTTACTCTAGTTAGGGCTCAGTTATCACTCTTGGATTGTCACGAAAATGAGACTTAAGTGTGATTTTTAGCCCATCTTATTGAGCGCTTATGACGGTAAGATTTCATTAATAAGACAATAGGATTAAATGCAGACAGGATGCGATATATAAAATTTTCGTTATTATTCAGCCTATTACTAGTAGGCTGCTCGTCTAGCCCAGGCAATAGCCCTACAACTGACCAGCGCTTAAGTTCGGCACAATTGCTCTCCGATACTCCGGCATTAAATGACTTCTATGTCGAATGGCAAGGCACACCATATCGTTATGGCGGAAATCAGAAAAATGGTATTGATTGCTCCGCCTTTGTGCAAAAAGCTTTTGTTGAGGCATACCAATTAACACTACCTCGAACAACTAAGGAACAATCAAAACAAGGTATAAAACTGGATTGGCAAGATGCGAGAAAAGGCGATCTCGTCTTCTTTAAGACGAAGAGGACAACGTACCACGTAGGCATCTACCTCGGAGATATGCAGTTTATGCACGCATCTACATCCAAAGGTGTGATTATATCAAGGTTAGATAACCCCTACTGGTCATCTAAATTTTGGCAAGTAAGAAGAGTCACCCTGTAACTCTTCTTCTATTAAAAGGACTCAGTGCGACCCAAACTAATCGTATGTCGCGACAGCGGTATCAAATAGGTTCTTAACTAAGGCAATGTATTCGTCAAGGAAGGTAATCTGTTCGTTTGTCGCTTTTCTATGCCAAACGCCCGCAAGCACTTCGCTTAGGTCTTCGACTACAGCATCAGCCTCTTTTAGAAGCTTAAAGCGAACACTTGAGTGAAGCTCAGGGTTCTGTTCAAAGATCGCCATGATGTTGGAGGCAACCATGTCGGTTACTACATCTTCAATGCTTTCTGAACCTGTGTCGCCGGTTCCTGAAGTAAAAATATCGAGGTTTAGCGACAAGTGCTCAATTAGAGCCAGATATCCATCGGTTTCTACAACCACTTCTATTCTCCGTTTGGTGCTGGCTTTCACTGTGGAAAGCGAATAGTTTCAATACTAAGACATGCCAAAAAAATTTCATTAACTAATTTCATATATATCAAAATTAGTCAATTAACTGGACGAATATCAACCAATTTTATGCATTTCTTGTTGACTGCATGTTTGGTTTCGCCCGCCTTCTTTTGCACGATATAGTGCTGAATCGGCAGACTTCAGCCATTGAGTATGACTATCAAACTGAGATTTATACTCGCAAACGCCAAGACTTATCGTGTAGTTAATCAAAAACTCTTCAACTTTTACGATTTCTTGCTCAATTCGCTTTCTCAAACGCTCTGCAAAGTACTTTGCTTGCTCCTCACTTGTGTTGGGTAATAGTACAGTAAACTCCTCACCACCAAAGCGACCACAAATGTCACTCCCTCTCGCTGTGCGTTTCAGCAAGTTAGCGGTTCGACGGATCACCTCGTCCCCCGTATGGTGTCCGTATGTGTCATTCACTTTCTTAAAATGGTCGATATCAAAAATAACCAAAGAACATGGGGTTTCCATGCATTTAAGTCTAGCGAACTCTTCTTTAAAAGCTTGTTCCCAAAACGCTCGATTAAATAGCCCTGTAAGCCCATCTTTTCTACTGATTTCAGAAAGATGCAAGTTCGTCTCTTTTAAATGGATTCGGTTACGTGCCGTTTCAGAAACATCATTAACTTGTATAGCGATATGATTTATCTCGCCGGAAAGCGAATGCAACGGTGTTATTACGATATCTTGATACATGTAATTACTGCCGTTAGAAACAGGGGAGAAATTCTGAAACTTGAAAAGATAAGGTCGATTCTCCCAACTAGAAAAAGAACGTGTTTCTAGATCCGCTGCGGTTTTGATTTTCGTTTCTAACCACGTTCTCGGTAGGTCTTCAAAATGGTCAAAGAGACAACGTCCCAAAATGTTCTGTGACAATACCCCACTGTATGACTGCATAAAGCCATTCCAGACACACACCTTATACTCTCGGTCAATCACCACCAATCCTGAATCCATCGTATCAAGAATTTGAGTAACCCAGTGAAAGTCAGCAATATCTAACGTAATCTCAGACATCAAATTAGCTCCATGATTTCATATATGATTTCCACAGACGACTTGTCGATTAAGAAAAGGACCTCACACTCAAAATCAAGGGACTCAGCCATGTAAGTGTATTCAATGGTAAAGAGCTCGCCAGCCTCTTCGCTCTCTTCTTTAAAAGGGGAAACAGTGTCAATAATGGCTGGTTGGCGTAAGGAGAATTGTTTGTCTAGTTGGCTCCCCAAAGAAGTGAGGAAAGAAGATACCAAAAGGTTTGCGATGTTTAAGATAATTTCATTCGACGGCGTAAACTCCAGTAAATATCCTAACTTTTCGCCAATGAGATTGATGTCCTTACCGCGCAAACAAACCAGCGCTTCACCATGAACACCACCACCAACGAAACGCTGAGAGACCGCCACAGATCGTTCTCTACCCAAAACATCCACCAATGTCATGTGCAGCTCACCGTATGACAACGGACCGACGTGAGGAACTGGCAATTGTATAAACTCACTCAGGTGGTCAGCCATAATTGCTGCACCTTTCCCTAAGGCGATATTGGCAACTTCACGGAATTTTGCGATTGGAGACAGTGTTGCTGACTTTGTTTGCTCACTTGTACTTGCTGGGCTCATTAACGCATAGTGAAGCCCTAAACGAGTAAACAAAGGCACAATTTCTTGCTCAGAAAACGGTTTTTCCACGAAATCAAGCGCGCCTAACTCAAGACACCTATGCTTTGCTTCTTGCTGTACGTCACCAGAAATGACGACCACTTTTGTTTCATAGGTACTCACTGGCAATGATTCGAGTAGTTCAAAGCCATCCATTACTGGCATAGTCAAATCTAAGAACAAAACGTCTATGTTTTGTTCCATCATAATTTGAAGCGCCTCGTAACCATCCTGAGCTTCGAGCAATTGCAGCGATGGCTCTTGCAAAATAGAACGAATAACCAACTTTCGTGCTACTGCCGAGTCGTCACATATGAGTATTTTCATATCACCTATGGAACTAAAGTCAAAAAAAGAATAATACTCGTTGTATAAAGACACCGCCATATGGTAGTGACGTAAATCAGTCACTTATAAGAGACTTGATTCACACTTATGCAATTTATTAACATTTCCAACATATTTTGTTGCCGAAGTTTGCTCTATTACCCGTCAATCCTTCGCCACTTCATCTAAACTATTGGAGGTTAAGTGGATTAGCGGAGTTTTCTATGTGGCAAGCAATAGCTCAACAGCTTTCTGACACCTTACTATTCGAATATCAAATCGCAGAAAAAACGAGGCTTTCAGGTGGCGACATTAGTGAAAGCTATATGATTAACGATGGTGAGCAACGTTACTTCGTAAAGATAAACGAGCGTAATTTCTTCACTAAGTTCGAGCTCGAAGCAGAGAGTCTTCACTTACTCAGAGAAACTTCCACCGTTTTTGTGCCTGAAGTAGTTTTGGTGGGAACAACCAAAACGCACTCATTCATCATCCTAAATTACCTCCCTACAAAACCGCTTGAGGATTCATCAAACAGTTTCAAGTTCGGCCAGCAATTAGCGCAGTTACACTTGTGGGGAGAACAAAAAGAATTTGGCTTTGACAACGACAATTACATTGGTTCAACCCTTCAACCAAACCAATGGCACAAGAAATGGTGCACTTTCTTTGCTGAACAACGAATCGGCTGGCAACTTCAATTACTTAAAGAAAAAGGCATTGAGCTAGTCGATATAGATGATTTTATTGACGTGGTAAAACGCCTCTTAGCCAACCACTCACCTGAGCCTTCACTTCTCCATGGCGATTTGTGGAATGGCAATGCTGCCCTCACCCCTTTTGGTCCAATCTGCTACGATCCGGCAAGTTATTGGGGTGATAGAGAGTGTGACATCGCGATGACTGAATTATTTGGTGGCTTTACACACGAATTTTATCAAGGTTATGAGTCTGTCTCCCCTCTACCACTTGGCTATAGCGAACGAAAAGACATTTATAATCTTTATCATATACTTAATCATTGCAACTTATTTGGCGGACATTATTTAGAACAAGCTCAAGTGCTAATAAATAAGATCGTCTCATATTGAACATTCGTTGCATATTTAGCATGTAAATCATTTCATTTTGTAAAATTTCGACGCATATCACCACCATATAATCCCCCCAAGCTCAACCGTGAGTTTGGGGTCAACTTTTCCACTTATTTCGACTCAATTAGCAACAAGAACACCTAATATTCTTAGTAACTCGGCTTACGTTGTATCTCTGACTCAAAGAGAAAAGCGAGTAAACAAGGGCTGTATTTTCTCTAACACAAAGTATTAAAAGCCCTGCAATACTAGGAGTTTTTGTATGCAAAATTACACAGAAAGACATGTTAAATGCCCCCACTGCGGGCACTCTATTGGCATCACTCTCGATGCAAGTAACGGTAACCAAGAGTTTTATGATGACTGTCCGGCTTGCTGCCATGCCATCCACCTCAACATGAAAGTTGATGAGCTCGAGCAGAAAGTCGAATTATTCATCGATGACAACTACGAGTAGAAACTCATCCCCCAATAGAAAATAAGAAAAGGAGCCTTAAGTGCTCCTTTATTATTTTCGTTGTTGAAGTGAGTTGGCTATTGCAAGCAGACTAAAGCTGCTTCGCTGCTAGTACGCGCTCTACTGTGTCAACAATCGCTTGCGTTTGCGGGTCGAATTCTACGTTGATGTTTTCACCGACTTGGCGACGACCGAACAATGTTCTTTCTAATGTCTCTGGAATTAAGTGAACAGAGAAACGGTTGTCTTCGACTTCACCAATGGTCAGTGAGCATCCATCTAAGCCAATGTAGCCTTTCGCTAGCACATATTTCATAGAATCTTGTGGCAGCGTAAACCAAATCGTACGGTTATTTGGCGTATCAATCACTTCCGAAACTTCAGCCATCAAGCTGATGTGCCCCGACATACTGTGGCCACCAATCTCATCGCCAAACTTGGCGGCGCGTTCAATATTCACGCTATCGCCCTCTGCCAACTCACCAAGATTGGTCAACGCTAGCGTCGCCTGCATTAAGTCAAAGCTGATCTGGGTCCCTTCTATTTTGGTTACGGTGAGGCAGCAACCGTTGTGCGCGACAGACGCGCCAATCTCTAGACCTTCATTTAAAGCGCCTTCAAGCTCCACAACATGAGTTTGAAAACGATCTTTCTTGTCGATATGAACGACTTTAGCCGTACCTTGAACGATTCCTGTAAACATTCTTTTTACCTATTTGTTAGAAGCGACTGATAGCCAAGACAAACGTTCCAAGACGATTTTTACAATCGTCTATCAATTAACCAAAATTCCACATCTTGTGGGTATGGTATCTGAGCATACAATTGTTTATCATCTGCGCGGAGTTCCTCCGAGGCATTTTTTCACCTTATAGTGACTAAAATCAACCATCAGATCAGTTCATCACATCTTTTGTCCTCGAGCGCTCTATATCTTTTCAAACAATTTCTTTTACAACTTATTGTTCCGCTCTGGAGTATTTCGTGCATCGCTATAAAGAAGAAGCATCGAGCCTTATTAAATTAGCAACCCCTGTGTTGATCGCTTCTGTCGCGCAAACGGGGATGGGCTTTGTGGATACCGTGATGGCAGGTGGCGTCAGCGCTACCGATATGGCTGCCGTATCTGTGGCTGCAAGTATTTGGCTTCCATCAATTCTATTTGGTGTAGGCCTATTGATGGCACTTGTGCCAGTAGTCGCTCAACTAAATGGTTCTGGCCGACGCGTTAAAATCCCATTTGAGATCCAGCAAGGTATCGTACTGGCCCTGCTTATCAGTATTCCTATCATCGGCGTGTTGTTCCAAACTCAGTTCATTCTTGGGTTTATGGATGTCGAAACCGCGATGACAGAGAAGACAGTAGGTTATATCCATGCCGTGATCTTCGCTGTGCCAGCCTTTTTGCTATTCCAAACCTTGCGCAGCTTTACTGATGGGATGTCCCTTACAAAACCAGCAATGGTGATTGGCTTTATTGGCTTGATGCTGAATATCCCTCTTAACTGGATTTTCGTTTACGGTAAATTCGGTGCTCCTGCTTTAGGCGGGGTTGGTTGTGGCGTTGCAACAGCAATCGTGTACTGGGTAATGTTTGGCTTATTGCTGCTTTACGTGACAACCTCAGCGCGCCTAAAGAGCATTAATCTATTTGGTGAGTTCCACAAACCTCAACTTAAGGCGCAAGTTCGTTTGTTCAAACTGGGCTTCCCTGTCGCTGCGGCGTTGTTCTTTGAAGTGACGTTGTTTGCAGTGGTGGCGCTTTTGGTTTCTCCGTTGGGCTCAATCATTGTCGCGGCGCACCAAGTTGCGATTAACTTCTCTTCACTTGTTTTCATGTTACCAATGAGTGTAGGTGCAGCAGTGAGTATTCGTGTAGGCCATCGCTTGGGCGAAGAGAACGTAGGCGGTGCACGTGTCGCTTCGCGTGTCGGTGTGATGGTTGGTCTTGCACTCGCAGTAATGACAGCAATCTTAACCGTGCTGTTCCGAGAACAAATTGCGTTGCTTTACACCAACAACCCAGAAGTAATTGAGCTTGCGATGGTGTTGTTGCTGTTTGCTGCGATTTACCAATGTACAGACGCGGTTCAAGTTATTGCGGCAGGTGCGCTGCGCGGTTACAAAGACATGCGCGCGATCTTCAACCGTACCTTCATTGCATACTGGTTACTTGGTCTGCCAATCGGCTACGTATTGGGTCGTACAGACTGGATTGTTGAACCTATGGGCGCACAAGGCTTCTGGCTCGGCTTTATCATTGGTCTATCGTCGGCTGCATTCCTACTAGGTATTCGCTTGCGTTGGATGCACCGCCAAGACCCTGAAGTGCAATTGAATTTCTCTCAGCAGTAATTCAAACTTCAACTATCAAATTTGAAAGCCAGCAAACGCTGGCTTTTTTGATCTCTCCCGCGCGTCACAAAGTATACTTATCTAAGTGATTAAAAAGGAAATGCTGTGAGAAGTTCACTTGTTGCTGCGGCGCTTTTATTATCGACAAGCTTACTCACTGGGTGTAACGAATGGTTTAACCCAGAGAAAGCGGTATTCGAAAAATACAATCAGCGCTTGGCTAATGTGTTAGACACATCAGAATCTGATCTAGAGGCTTCTCCTGCTGTCACTGTTCCTGAGAAAAGAGAACTCTTTCAAGAACTCCCTCGCCTATCACTTGGCTTACTAGAGAGCTATCAATTGCGTCAATGTGGCCTGTTCAACTTGCTCGCAGAAAAGAACTCGCAACTGGGTAAAGTCCAAGACGCCTTTTATGATTTCGACTATCAAACCAATCTGCTCAGAACGCTCAACGGTTGTTTGAATGATTACCCATTGAGTAACGAAGAAAGCACAAAACTTAACGGTTTGTACGATCAGAAATGGCATCACCTCACCGTACATCTCGACAACATGTTGCTGACTAGCGATGCCATGCGCAAGCAATTAACCGGGTCTGAATGGTTGCCGATGGAGAGCAAAGACCAAGTTGCCCACGTACGAGACGCTTTCCTTGCTTTGGATGAAATCTACCAAACGCCCTATCGCACTCTTTCTCGCTTACCCGACGTAACCATAGTGAACTATCAAGAAGAGATTGAAAAAACACGTCTCGTTGGACGACTGTATTACACCTTGATTGATGCGACCCATTGGCTAGAACAAACCACACAAATGCTCGAAGCAAACCAAGACAAAATTATTTGTGGTGCAAACCGAGACACCACGCAGTTTCGCTATTTGAGAAACGTATTTCAGTCGATTTATGTCGGTGAGGTTCAACCTTACATGGCGTTTGTTGACAGTACATATCAGCAGCTCGATGGCGGGATTAACTTAGTCGAACAAAGAATGGCCGCACATGGTGCAAATTACGGCATTGAAAAAGCACATGACCAATTTCGACAAAAGACATTGGAGCATGTGCAATTCTGGAAAGACTTATTTAAACGCTGCGGTGTGAGTGTTGGCAATCAATAGCTTCCGTTTATTGAGAAACTCGCTCTCTTAAGAATCGAGCAAATCGTGGTTTTCCATTATGGGTATAGCCGTTAAAGCGAAATGTGATTGTTGAGCCGATTCGTGGCGGCGACTTTCTTACGTCATCGGTAAAGCCACTGCCAATGTAGAACTCTGTGCCATTGCCCAAACGCACCAGCAGCGCTCCCATCATTCCCAGTAAACGTCCGGTCCCTGGCTTGTAACCGACCACTAAGGCTTCTGCATCTTCAAAGCGTTTGAGCTTGAGTAAATCACTGCCTCTTCCTGCCTGATAACGGCTTGATACCTTTCTCAACATGACACCTTCACCGTCAGATTGCGAAATTTGGTCGAGTTGTTCGAACAAATGTTTCTCATCTTGAATTGCACGATGCTCAACGTACTTAATGTGAGGCGCGTCAATCGCAAACACCAAGTCCTGAATGTTGTAGTACCGTTTTCTATAATCACCCGCCGAATACGGCATATCAAACAGCATAAAATCGATTCTTTGCCATGCACTGTCTATCGGTGTTCTGTCTAAAACCGTCTGCTGAACCAGATGGAAGTTACCTCGCCCTGCCCATAATTCGCCGTCTAAAGGGTAATCAGGTAACACTCGGATAAACCAATCTGGCGCGTAAATGCGATTACCATTTCGTGTCACTAGATGTTGTCCCGTCCAGTACGCCCGAATGCCGTCAAGCTTTTCGCTATACCAGTATTGGGATACGTCTATTCCGTCTTGATAGGAATCGGCAAGTGAAACAGGTGGTAGTAAGTTGGGATCAGCTTGAGGCTGGGCGGAAGCTATTACAGCGAGGGCAATCAATGTCATTCTTAATGGCATGCGGGAACCTTGTACGAAAAAGCACCTCTATTGAACCGTACCTCTCTTTAAACGCCTAACCCACATTTTACGTTCTACGACTCAACGCAATGCTCATAAGCAAATGAATGCAACTACATACATAAAGATCAGATCGAATTAGCATTTATAAACCCCTAAAACGATTCACTTTTTTGATTCTCATATTGAGAAAAACCAGATTCTCAATATGAAACATCGTTCTACACTTATTTAACACCCTGTAGTTAAAGGCTTTTTTATTTGGCACATTCCCTGCTCTATCCAAATCAGGAAATCGAATAAATGGAGAAAGCATCATGGAACTACGTAAACTTGAAACCACCCCAAACACGCTAACTATCGAATTTTTTGGTGACCTAGATGCAAAAGGCTGCCGTCAAGCACAACATCAAATTGATGAGGTGATTCACAGTGACGATCACAAGGAAGTAGAAATCAACCTGCAACACGTCCAATTTCTTGATTCTTCAGGGATTGGTGCCATTGTTTATCTATATAAGCGCCTAGTTGAACGTGAGCGTAGCATGATTATTGAAAACGTATCAGGACAGCCATTGGAGATCATGAGCCTGTTACGCATCAATCACGCTATCCCGGTCAATTCAAAAGGTCATTAAAAAAATACCAGTTAATACGGAGGTTGGCATGGTGAATCTTTTACGACAAAGTGTGTTTTGTAGTCTCGTTGTCGGCATGTTTGGTTGCTCAACGTTTAACTACCCTGATCATGGTAAGGGTGGCATGGCAGAAAGCTACCAAGATATTTCTATCGAGAATTATCAGTTTTCACCAGTGATGCCCGACGAGCCTCTTGGCCCTGAGCACGGTTTACGTTTCGATTGGCAGTTAACTAAGCTGCACTTGGATGCTTTGATTCAAGAAGGCGCACGCTGGTGTTTTCCTGCTGCTGTTGTGCAGGCACTTGAGAAACAAAACCGTATCGCTCGTGAGTTGGAAGGCGGATTGCTCCTTGATGCAGCCAACGACATCGTGATTCAGCGCCGACGCCTAAACCAGCTTGAGCAACAACTCGATTACGTATTATCGCAAACTACGTGTAAACCACCACAAGACATAGAAGCATTGCGCAGTGACCTAAACATCGTTGCAGACATCTATGACCTACTGAACGTAGATAATCAATTCGCTGTCGACTCTGCGGAGATCAACCCAAAATACATGGGACATCTTGCTGAGGCAGCTTACATTCTTCGTGACCATCCATCTTTGTCTCTGGTCGTAACCGGACATGCAGACGCAACGGGCACACCGGAATATAACCAAAAATTGGCTCAAGACCGAGCAGAGCAAGTTAAGCGTTACTTGAACGTATTCGGCATCACCTCTGACCGTGTGCAAACCAAATCTGTGGGCGAAACACTGCCTCTTTACGAAGGGCAAACACCAGCAGTTCGTTTGACTAATCGCCGCGTAAGCATTGAAGTACTGAACGCCAATTCAGACACAAGCGCAGAAATGGGAGGCACACTATGAGAATCCTCAAAGCCATTACCACCCTACTGATGCTATGCTTAATCACCATAAATACAGCTTGGGCAGCGGAAGATGACGTGGTTAAAGTCGGCGACTTGGTACAAATCAACCTACCCGGTGAAGTATCTCTGAATAAAGGTTTTCAAGTTGATAAACGTGGTCGCATCAATCTGCCAGAAATCGGGCCGGTTTTTGTTGCGGGTTACAATGAGACTCAGCTTCAAAATGTCATCACCGATAACCTTAAAACTGTGTTTCGCGATGTAAGTAACGCCCGTGTGTTCATCAAACAACAACAACTTTTGATTTCAGTACAGGGTTACGTGGTTAAGCCGGGGGAATACACGCTTCCATCTGGCTCCAATATTCAAATGTTCCTTTATGAAGCAGGCGGTCTACGTGCCGGTGCTCAGCTTGATAAAATCATCGTAAAGCGTGGCAACAAGAACATTGAGTTCGACTACAAACGCTTTCTCGATACTGGTGACGATTCAAAACTGCCAACTCTAGAATCATTAGACGTACTTTTCGTCCCTGCTTCACCATTGGTGGGTAACATTGAACAAGAATTCGATGCAGCGAAACTGGCAAACTCAGGCGACAGTGCCGATTCTGCTCGCGCAATTAAAGTATTTGGTGAAGTAAACGCACCAGGCTCATTTACCTACAAACCTAACACGACACTTGTCGATGTGGTCATGCGCGCTGGCGGTGTGACTCGTTACGCTAGTGTGGAACAAATCCGCGTTATCACCAACAACACACCGATTATGTTTAACCTAAAGCGCTACCTTGATACAGGCGACCAGAGCTTGCTGCCAGAGATCCTTCCGGGTGCAACCATCTTTGTGCCAAAGCAGGAAGAAGAAATCAAAGCCGGCGCGAACGTGGTTTACGTGATGGGTGAAGTGGCTCACCCTGGTGCTTACGAAGGCAAAAAAGGCGCGAGCTTTATGGACATTCTTGCTAACGCAGGTGGTCCAACACGTTTTGCAGAATCTCGCCAAATCCGCGTAATCAAAGCAGATGGTGGCGTCATCAATTTCGACTTAACTGCTCACACCGAAGGGTTGTCTAAGCAAAAAGTACCGACAGTTGGCCCGGGTGACGCTATCTTCGTCCCTGAAAAAACCGACATGAATGAAAAGTCATGGCTAAAGGTTGCACCAAGTCGTGCGGTCGCTGTGATGGGTGAAGTGGTTCGTCCCGGTCGTATCGAATGGTCAGACGAAATGGACTTGATCGATTTGATTGCTCATGTGGGCGGTCCTACTCGCCGTGCGGACACCAGTAAGATTGAAATCTCTAACAACGGTAAAGTGACCAAGTTTGATTTGGATAAATACATCCTACAAGGCTCACCACATTCTAAATTGCCAAGGGTTTCCGCAGGCACAGTGGTTCGTGTTCATGCGTTACCAGACGATCCATCAGACAACAAATCACAATGGGTCAGCCAAAGCTCTGATGCATCAATTTACGTGTTCGGTCAGATCAACGCGCCGGGTCGTTACCGCTTTACCAAAGAGATGCATTTCTTAGATATTTTGTCTGCGGCTGATGGCCCTACCAAAGATGCCGACATTCATAACATCCGAGTGACGCATCGTGGTTTAGGTTACGCAAAAGTAAGCAAACTTAACCTGTCGCTTTACTTTGAAACTGGCGATGAATCGATTCTGCCAGATGTGCGTCCTGGCGATACCATCTACATTCCAGAGAAAGACAAGAACTGGCTTGATCGCTCTAAAGAATCCACAGTTCGCGTACTGGGTGAAGTACATGCACCGGGTCGCTATGTCTTCAATGACAACATGACCATTCTTGACCTGCTTGCTGAAGCTGGTGGACCGAGTGACAGCGCTTACGTTGAGAAGATCAGTGTGGTTAACATGTCTTGCTGCCAAGGTCAGGCGCGTGTGTTTAACTTGGTTGAATTCAGCAAAACCGCCAACATTTACGACCTGCCTGTGATTCGTGCCGGTGATACGATTTACGTTCCGCACAAAGACGAAAGTTTTGCCGAGAAAGCCCGTGCTGGTTTGCGTGACTTGCTACAAATCACCACCACCATAGTGTTAATAGGAGCGCTGTAATGACTATTCCTGCAACACATGCTGAGATTGAGCAAATCTATCTTCAAAGTGAACTCAAGGGCTACAGGTCAATTAGTGTGGTGGCTTGTCAGTCTGAAGATGGGGTTACGTCTGTGGCATCTGCACTGGCAGAACGTTTGATTCTTGCGGGTCATAAAACACTTTATGTCGACCTGAACCTGTTCAAGCCCGCTTACAGCACGGTTCATGCTTTTGAAGAAGACCCGGAAGAAGTTGGCCAACTGATTTCTCGTGAAGAAGACCACCAGACGCTGGTTGGGTTGACCGTCCCTTCCCTTGCGAGCACACAACTCGCCTATCGCGATCCAACCATGTTGCGAAAGGCAGTCGATACGTGGCTTGAGCAATACGACCGAGTGGTAATTGATACATCACCGCTACTGAGCATGAACCGCAGCAACATTCCTGCCCAAGTCGTTGCAGGCGTTTGCGATACTTGTGTACTGGTTGCCAGTTACGGCTCAACGACTACGAGCCAAATCGACCAAGCTAAAAAGCTATTAGAAACCAGTAATGCCAATCTGCTAGGCGCTGTACTCAACATGAAGCACAACGCAGGTTTAAAAGACGAACTGATTCGTCAGGTGAAAAAACTGCGCTTTTTGCCAGAGAAGCTGAAAGCGAAAATATCGAAACAAATAAAGAACAGCGAATTATTTACCTTATAGGGAGCGCGCACTATGAATACTCAAGCAGATGTAACGTTGGAGCAAGAATTGGTCGACGAGTTGATTCTTCAGCAAATGATCAAAGACACCTGTGCGGAAATCATGCCTACCTTAATCGAGCACTATATTGAGGAATCTCGCGAGCGCGTCGAAAAGATTCAGCAGGCACTCAACAGCCAAGACAAAGAAGCGATGGAGTTTGAAGTCCACACGCTTGGCAGCTCTGCACTTGCCTTGGGTAATCGCACTCTATCGCGTCACGCTCGTACCATCGAGAAATACTGTGTTGAAGGTGATACAAAGCAAGCCTTTGAGCTTTGCCAATCGCTACCAGAGCTAGCTGAGCTGTCTTTAAATGCTCTAAACGACAGAAAAGAGCAAGGATTTGAAGGCTAGCCATAAATTTATGAGATTTAATTAACTAAAAAATAAAGAATTTTCTGCAATCCTCACAGCGTGTGCTAATACTTAAATATAAAATTTCTCAAAATGAGAATTGAAAAAAGCCATCAGCTTGAGGGACTATACCTAAGTAATCTCGAGCCGACTTAAAGTATTAAAACAACGAATTGAAGAAAGTTGGGAAAGGACTATGAGACCAAGGGTGTTACTGGTAGAAGACTCTACTTCACTAGCCATACTTTATAAGCAGTACGTCAAGGATGAGCCTTACGATATCTTCCATGTAGAAACGGGACGTGAGGCAATTCAATTTATTGAGCGCAGCAAACCGCAACTTATCATTCTCGACCTCAAACTCCCGGACATGTCGGGCGAAGACGTGTTGGATTGGATTAACGAACACGAGATCCCTACCTCCGTTATCATCGCAACGGCGCATGGAAGTGTTGATCTCGCAGTCAATCTTATCCAGAAAGGCGCGGAAGACTTCCTAGAGAAGCCAATCAATGCTGACCGTTTAAAAACCTCAGTCGCTCTTCATTTAAAACGCGCGAAATTAGAAAATCTCGTCGAAAACATTCAATCGACCTTCGATCGCCACAACTACCATGGTTTTATTGGCTCTAGCCTACCGATGCAAGCGGTATACAAAACCATTGATGCGGTAGCCCCAACCTCTGCAAGCGTGTTTATCGTTGGTGAAAGTGGTACGGGTAAAGAAGTGTGTGCAGAAGCCGTTCACAGACAAAGTGATCGCAGAGACAAACCTTTCATTGCCATTAACTGTGGCGCTATCCCACGCGATTTGATGGAAAGTGAAATTTTCGGTCACGTAAAAGGCGCGTTTACCGGCGCAACCACCGACCGTAAAGGTGCTGCAACGCTAGCCCACGGCGGCACACTATTCCTAGACGAACTGTGTGAAATGGAACTTGAGATGCAGAAAAAACTTCTACGTTTTCTGCAAACCGGAACCTACACCCCGCTTGGCGGCACCAAAGAGATGAAGGTGGATGTACGGATTATCTGTGCAACCAACCGAGATCCATTAACCGAAGTGGAAGAAGGCCGTTTCCGTGAAGACTTGTACTATCGTGTGCACGTTGTGCCAATCGATATGCCGCCACTCCGCGAACGTGGTAGTGACATTATCACGCTAGCTAAGCATTTCTTAAACACATACGCGAAGCAGGATAAGAAGAAGTTCAGCAATATCGATAGCGAAGCCCAACATGTGATTAAGCACTATGACTGGCCAGGCAATGTACGTCAGTTGCAAAACATCATTCGTAATATTGTCGTTTTGAATGACGATGACAAAGTGACGCTGGCACACCTACCCGCTCAACTGACTCGCAAACCGTCAAAAGCACGCACTGTCACACCACCTCATATTGAAAGTGCTCAAGTAGCCAACGTAAATCCAGCCACCACAGCAACGCCAGTGCAAGCACAGCCATTAGAAAGTGCACCTGTAGAAACATCCGCGCAACCGGAGTTCTCCTCAACTATGGTTGCGAACGAAGCGCCTCCAGCAAGTCCTGCGGCACAAGTGTCATCACCTTACTTCAATTCCGATGGCACCATTCGTCCAATGTGGAAAGTTGAGCGAGAGGCGATTCAAAACGCCATTGCATATTGTGATGGTAACGTGCTTAACGCGGCGGTGATGTTGGAGCTTAGCCCTTCCACCGTATATCGCAAAAAACAAGCGTGGGAAGCAGATGAAGCTAATCTCGAACAATCTTGAGATCCCAGTCGTTGGCGAAGTTTGGATTCTGCTGGATAGCCGCATTTATGGTGGTATTGAAAGCCATGTCGTCGAACTCGCCACTGGGTTGCAGTCCTTTCATGTGAACGTGCGAGTTGTGTTGGTGGTGGAATACGATCCACCAGCACCACTTATCGACAAATTAAACCAAGCTCAAATCCCTGTGAGTTATTTGTGGCACCTGTGCCCAAAGTCAGAACGGTCGAAAACCATTCCAGTCAAACAAATTACTGGCGCGGTTGCTGAGCATCAACCCAGCGTTATTCACACCCATGGATACAAAGCGGCACTGTTAGCCAGAAGCGCAAAGCTATTCACTCGTAATTTTCCCCGTTTAATCTCCACCTACCACGCCGGTGAAACACCAACGGGCAAAGTTTGGGCGTACGACTGGCTGGACCGATATTCCGCACGGATCTCTGATCACAGCTTTGCGGTAAGCCAGGCCATTCAAGACAAGCTCCCCACTCAATCAGAATTGCTCAATAACTTTGTTACGATTCCCGAACAGCATTGCCGCTACAAAGAAATCGCATTTGTTGGTCGTCTAAGCCATGAGAAAGGCGCAGACCGCTTCATCGATATTGCCCGTCAAGTTCCTGATATCGAGTTCTCTATTTATGGTGACGGCCCCGAAAAACCGAGACTCGTAGAAAGCGCACCTACCAACGTGATATTTCACGGTCATCAAAGTGACATGGATGCTGTTTGGCGCAATATCAGCGTTCTCGTCATTTCATCGCGCTATGAGGGCTTGCCAATGGCGGCGTTAGAGGCGATGGCCCGTGGTATCGTCGTGATAACCCTCGACGTTGGTCGTCTTCCTGATTTAATCCAAGATGGTCAGAATGGATTCCTCGCTCACGACATTCTTGCTCTAACCGATAAGCTTTATCTTTGGCTGGGAATAGACCACAACAAACAATATCTAATGCGAAATAAAGCGATTGAGACCATCAAAGCACACTATTCATCTCGCAGCATCATTCCTATTCTGATTGAACGCTACCAAATTGAGAATCATACTTGATGCATATCCGTTCTCAATTTGAGAAGTTTCGTATCTGATTTTTACACCCACTGCATTTCCCATTTAAAAACAGACACTTAAATCAATGGCATATTTTGGCATCTCGGTTGCAATAGCTAATCCAAACAGATTGGCTAACCGAGGTAACGACTATGACTACTCCAAAACGCATTCTTTACGTTCATTATGGTGATAACTGGATTCGCGGCAGCGAAGTAGTACTGCTTGACCTCATCACAAATATTGACCGAGACCAGTACCACCCGATTGTTTGGTCAAACTGCAAGCCTTTGATTGAGAAGTGCCAAACCTTAGGTATCGAATCGGAACATTCGAGTTTCAGCCTTGTTGGAGGTTGGAATACGCCTCGTTGGGACATCAGCGGTTGGAACGATTTGATCAAACAAGGAACTGCGTTGATTGAAAAGCATAACATTGACCTTGTCCACGTAAACAGCGGCGGCCCATGCCAATGGATGTGCCTAGCTGCTCGTATGAATCACATCCCTTTGGTAACGCAACTTCACTGCCACTACACCTTACGTGACCGCTTCTCACTGGGTCTGCACCTTTCTCCAAAGTTGATTTGTGTGAGTAAAGACGTGGGGCACGAGATTCTCAAAGATGGCTACCCAGAAGAACATCTTCATGTCGTTCATAATGGCGTGTCGCTGGAAAGTCACGATGCACCTATCGACGTCAAAGATCGTCTGGGCATTCCTCACCAAGCATTTACCTTTATTTCGGTTGGATCTCTCATTAAACGCAAAGGCTTTGACCGCTTAATCCAAGCCATGCGTATGCACAACTACCATCAACATAATCCACATTTGGTGATTGTTGGTGATGGTGAAGAACGTGTCGCGTTGAAGCAGTTAGCTGTTGATTTGGGTGTGGAGGATCGTGTGCATTTTGTTGGGGAACAACACAACGCCGGAGACTGGATGAAAGGTAATGTAGATGCCTTCATCAGTGGAGCTTACGAAGAGGCATTTGGTCTTGTTCTTGGTGAGGCGGCACTAGCGAAGTTACCAATCATCGCACCAAAAACAGGTGGCATCCCGGAATTGTTTGAGCACAACCACAGTGCCCTATTGTTCGCCAATCACGGTATGGCAAGTCTGTTAAATGCGATTCAGCAGATGATTCAAGATGCGCCGCTACGAAACAAGTTAGCTGAGAATGCGCATCAACACGCGAATCAGCATCTGACAGTTTCTGCCTCAGTCAAAGCGATTGAAGACATCTACCGCAATGAACTGACGCAGAAAGAACTGACACCTATGCCCGTCAGCCACTGCATGAAACCAATTTCGCGCTGGTTAAACATCAACTAAGGAGCTCACCATGAAACGTGTATTGATG
Organism: Vibrio sp. D401a; assembly: GCF_030248515.1. NCBI lineage: Bacteria > Pseudomonadati > Pseudomonadota > Gammaproteobacteria > Vibrionales > Vibrionaceae > Vibrio > Vibrio sp. D401a. Next base: position 70,303 of record NZ_JAHGAI010000049.1, read on the forward strand.
TTTGACGCCATCCCAATGCAAGGCGGTTCGAAAATTGCCAATGCTGAGTTGATTAAACAGTGTGACCAACGTGACGTAATTAGCTATGTCGCGACGACAAATCCAGAGCACTGGACTGCCGCATTCGGCTCAAACCCTCGCGTACAGGTATTGAAAATCAAGCGTTCTCCAATCACGTCTCATCATGGTATCGCTTATTGGTTGATGAACTGTTTTTACCTAGTGCAGTTGATTTTGGTGACGTTCAAACTTCCAAAACTCGATTGGTTTATGGGTTTGTCTTCACCAAACAACGACATGCCTTTGTACCTGCTTCGTCTGTTCAATCGCAAACCTATCGTGCAAATGGTGCATGGCCCGGTTGGCGTGTCTCGCTCGTCTGGCTACTGCTTAGTAAAAGCGTCTGCGATTCATTATTTATCGAATACACGTGCCTCTATGATTGATGCGCTTGCTGCCTATCTAAAGATGCCAAAACCGGCGGTAGAGCGTTTTTGGACAACCTTAAACACCTCTTCTTTTGTGAACGGCTTGTCTTCAGAACGCGCACCAAAGCAAGCGAACCCAATTTCTAATCGAGTGTTCTGGGCTGCCAGCCTATTGAAATGGAAGAACGTTGATCTGTTGCTCGACGCGATGAAGTTGGATGAGTCAGCGAACCTAAACGCGACCATCTGTTACATCAAACCTAACATCGAAGGCGTTGAATGCTCACAGCCAGATTTCACTCAGGCAAATATTGAGTGGCACGAATCACCAGACAACCTTGACGAGCTAAGAGCACAGTGTGGTGTGTTTGTGTCGACCAGTGAGAACGAACCGTTTGGGTTATCAATTTTAGAGGCGTTAGCCGCTGGTATGTGTGTCGTGATTCCACATGACGACAGCTATTGGGATCGAGTGTTAACCCATGGCAAGAACTGTATTAAATACACACCAAAAGACGCCGCTTCTCTCCACAATGCCATTCGACTTTTAAACGAAGCACCTTGGCTGAAAGTCACCATGGGGATGGAGGCACTGAACGTTGCGAGTTTATACACCGCAGAACGTTGTTACTTCGATATTACCCAACAGCTTTGTACTGACCCGAATAATAAAGCTCAAGACAGCGCAAAGAAGCGCGACAACGTCAAAGGATATGACCATGTCTAAAGCCATGACCAATATGTCACTGTTCGCCATTGCGTTGGTGATCAACAAAAGCATCAGCTTAATTATGCTGCCAGTGCTTCCTCAGTTTCTCTCGCCAGAGCAAATGGGCAAACTTGAGTTACTAACTTCTTTCGGTGTTGTCACTGCCCTACTTGCAAGCATGGCAATGCACGAAGCGCTGTACCGCTTTGTTGGTGTAGAGAAAGACAGCGAGAAGAAAGTGACCATGCTTAACCAGATCTACTCGCTTTCTGTTTGGATCGCAGCGGCGATTGGCTTGGTTTTATTGTTTGCGATTCTAGTTGCCCCGATTCCTAGTCCGTTTTCTCAATTTGAATTCATCGTGCTGATGTTGGCAATTATCTTGGAAGGTGCGATTGGTATCGGTACTGCTTGGCTGCGCATGCAAGATGATAAAGCGAAAACCCTGCTAAGCGTGATGGTGACCACCACCGTGCTTCAAGTTGTATTTATTGTCGCCGCTTTGATGATTCACCCACACGTCATTTCTGTCTTGCTTGGTGGTCTACTGGCTGCCGTTATCCAATTTACCTGGCTGCACATTATCAATAAATACAGAGTTGTCATGCCTGACGTTGCGATCGCAAAGCAACATCTGCATTACTGCATCCCTGTCATGATGTCTGCGCTGGTTGCTTTTTGCTTGAATGGCGCCGAGCGTTGGTTCATTGGTGCGAACGCTTCACTAGCAACACTTGGTGTTTACGCGATTGCAGTGAAGTTTGCCATTGGCATGTGTATTTTGGTTCAGCCATTCGGTATGTGGTGGATGCCACGTCGCTTCGCCTATCTAGAGCGTAATCGTGGTAAAGAAGCCGTTAGAATTTCTCACTTCGGCATGATCTATATTGCAGCACTCACGGTTCTAGTCGCGACCCTTGCCTTCATTATGATCAGCCAGTTTTTACCAGAAACGTATCAAGAAGCCGCGCTTTACACATGGTTCCTTCTGCCAATCGCCATGATCAAAGAATGGAGCGAGCTACTGAATATCGCCATTCTCTATAAACGTCGTACTCGTTGGTTGCTGGGAATCAACGTCGTTGCCGCTGGCGTCGCAATTACTCTTCTATTTGCGCTCTCTTCTCTTGGTATTTATGGCGTATTCATCGCGCTTTACTACGCGCAACTAGCCAAACTGGCGATGACGTTCGTGATTGGACAACAGTGTATGCAGCTTCCTTTCCACCTAAGTTTGATGGTCGCATTACAAATCATCTCAGGAGTGGCACTGTTCCTGCTTTACTCTACTCAATCCATCGGAAGCGCGATCGTGATTTGCATTTTGACATGCACACTGCTTGCAGGCATCGCCTTCCGATACATGTCTAAGGAAACACGTAGCAATCTTGTGATGAGATTAAGAACGGAAGCGAAAAGAGTGACGTTATGAATGCCACGGATGTGAGACCAACCCAAATCATCGCTGCGATAACCATTACTGTGGTTATCGCTTTAGCGTGGTTGGTGATGCCGCATCCGATTTTGATTGTCGCAATTTGTTTTGCTCCGCTTGCCATCTTGTTTGTGCTCAACCAAACCTTTTGGCTTGTGACTCTGTTCGTCATCTTCTCTTTCTTTCGAATTCACGAAGCGTTTCCCGTCATCTACAACTTCAAAATCCCGCTGTTGTTGTCTTTGGGCGCACTTGGCGCGTTATCTTTTCATCTATTGATCAGTCGTCAGCTATCGGTCTTCTGGCACCCTTCTTTAAAGTGGCTGTTCATCTTCTGGGCGTTGGTCATCATCGGTATTGTGTTCGCCTCAGCACGCGACATCGCGATTACCGTGTTCAAGAATACGTATTGGAAGATCATTGTGATGACACTGGCGATCACTTGGCTTATCACCACACCCAAACAGCTGGCGCAAATGTCAAAAGCGATTATCGTTGCTGGGCTGTTGGTCGGACTCGTTGCGCTCTATAACGCCACTAACGGCATTGATATTGTGGAAGGAACGCGTGTGTCGATTGGCCGTTCGTTCGGCTCAGTATTAGGCGACCCCAATGACTTGGCGTTGGTTTTGATGTTTCCGCTCGCCTTTACGGTGAGCCAATTGGTCGAGAAACGATCGTCCATGTGGCTGCGAGGGTTTGCGCTGCTCACTTGTATCATTCTGTTTATGTCGATCCTTGAAACACAAAGCCGCGGTGGTCTATTGGGAGCGCTTTCAGTCTTCGCGTATTTCGCGTTCAAACACATTAAGAGTAAAGCATTGGTGGTCTTCCTAGGCTTAGTCGCGGCTTTGATTCTGTATGCGGTCGCTGGGATCTCTGGGCGAGCATCGGGCGGCGCAGCGGAAGCCGGTATTGATGCCTCTGCAATGGGACGTTTGTACGCTTGGGAAGCGGCTTTCAAAATGGCACTCGACAACCCAATAACTGGCGTTGGTTTAGAGAACTTCTACTACAACTACTTCTTCTATAGCCCGCATTGGGATGGCATTAACCATGCGGTGCACAGTACTTGGTTTGGTGTACTGGCTGAAACCGGTTTTGTTGGTTTAGCGGTTTTCATTACTCTGATTGTTTCTCTGGTAAAAACGTCATTGAGTTCCATTTCACTTCTGACTGAAAAGTCCCACTTCACCCTATCTGTAGGTGCAAACGCCGTATTGAGCGGACTTATTGGCACCATAGTCTCAGGGACCTTCCTCACCCAAGGCTTCACTTGGCCGATTTACATACTCGCCGCGCTAACCATAGTGATAAATCGCATCGTTCAAACTGATTGTCAAAATGAGAAATCTTCACCCTCTCAAATTAAGAAATAACCTAACTAATTGTTTTAATGAAATTTAATTCTTTGGCATACATCGTGATACATCTTTGAGTAACAACAACGAATCAATTGGCTCAAGGAGAGAACGATGACAGATATCGTAGTATTTGGAGAAGACTTCGGCGGCTTGCCATCTTCCACTCAACATCTGATAAAACACCTAGCTAACAACCATCGTATTCTTTGGGTCAACTCGATCGGCTTAAGACAACCAAAGCTCACACCGAAAGACGCTAAACGCCTCGTCACCAAACTGACCAGTTCGGTCAAACAACAAGACAAGGTCCAAACGCCTTTCGGTCGTGAAGAAGACGCAAACATCCACACCATTACTCTGTTGACGATTCCCGCTCCCAAATCGAAATGGGCACGTAGCGTAGCGACGAAAATGATGAAACATCAACTGAACAAAAAGTTGAATGAGCTTGGCTTTCAACGTGCCGTTTTTTGGACATCACTGCCCACCGCTGTTGATATTTGCCGCGAAATGAGCACCAAAGGCATTGTTTACTACTGTGGTGATGACTTTGGCGCGCTAGCAGGTGTGGATCACCAAACCGTTTTGGAACATGAAGCAGACTTGATTGATAACGCAGACCTTATTCTGGCTGCGAGTGACAAACTTGCCGCTGAGTTTCCACAAGAGAAAACCGTTACCCTACCGCATGGGGTGGATTTCAGTTTGTTCTCAGAGCCAGCGGCGAAAGCGCAAGATATGCCAAACAATGGTCGTAAGGTCCTTGGTTTTTACGGCAGCCTATCAGAATGGTTAGATTACCGTTTGATAGAACAAGTGGCCGATCAAGCGCAAGATTGGGACTTGGTCTTTATTGGTCCAAATGAATTTCCTCACAACCCGTTGCCACAACGAAGCAACGTCCATTACCTAGGACCTCGAGCACATCAAGATTTACCTAGCTACTCACAGCATTGGGATGCGAGCTGGCTGCCATTCGTCGATAACGCGCAAATTCAAGCCTGTAATCCGCTTAAACTGTTGGAATACCTCGCAACAGGTACACCAGTCATCAGTACGGCTTTCCCAGCACTTAAGCCTTACCAACACATGTTGCATGTTGTGGCGGACGTAGATGATGTTTGTGCTAGCCTCAATCATTTACTCCCACCACCAGAAGGATCACTCTCGATCATCCAACAACAAAGTTGGCAATCAAGAGCACGTCAAGTTGAGCAATTAGTGAGGGCGTTATGAACGATTTAAGAGACAACATCACCCTATTACTGCACGGTGCGTGGCGACGTCGTTACCTGATTGTCATTCCTATGTTGGTGTTACCAATCTTAGGGTTTGTCGTCAGTAAAATGATGCCAACAAAATATGTAGCGCACACGAGCATGTTGATTCAAGAAACAGCGAAAATGAACCCGTTCCTTGAGGACCTTGCCGTCTCGACCATGCTGAAAGACCGTTTGAGTGCATTAAGCACCCTACTGAAAAGCCGTCATGTGCTGTATTCGGTTGCTCAGGAGCAAGGCTTGATTGACAATACCATGGGCCCGAAAGAGCAAGAGTTCATCATTAAAGAACTTGCCAATCGCCTCACGGTGCAACAGCTTGGCAAAGATTTTATTCAAATCCAGTTAACCAGTGGTAAATCGGAAGGAATGGAAGAAATACTTGGTTCCGTCAGCGACCATTTTGTTGAACAGTTGCTTGCGCCAGAGCGCTCTTCGATTAAAGACTCAAGCCACTTTCTAACTATTCACATAGACAAACGCCGCGAAGAATTGGATAAAGCCGAGCAAGCTTTTGCGGAGTACAAAAACGCCTACTCGCACGCGACACCAGAGATGCAAGCGCAAAGCCTGACTCGTTTAGCGAGCCTAAAGCAAACATTGGCGGAGAAAGAAGCGGAGCTTGCAGGTGTAAAACGCAGCTTGGGTAGCTTAGACCAGCAGCTTTCGAAGACCAACCCAGTGATCGGTAAGATTGAGGAGCAAATCATCGAGATCCGCAGTGAACTAACCCTACTTCGTGCCAAGTACACAGAAGCGCACAGTATGGTTCAAGGTAAGCTGCGCGAGCTAAATCGCTTGGAGCAAGAGCGTTCGGTTCTACTCAACTCAAAACAACCAGAGATGAACAGTAATCAGCTTTGGGATATCGCCAGTACAGCAACAGTAAGCAACATTGGTGATGCGCAACCTCTGCTTGTTTCTCAGCTTCATCAATTGCAAATCATGCGCGGTCGATACGAGTCGCTTCAGGAAGAAACCATTAGCTTGCAAAGTATGATTCAGGAGCTAGAAGTCAATGCAAACCGCTTTGGTAGTACCGCAACTGAAATCAACCGTCTAGCTCGCGACGTGACAGTAAAACGCGAGTTGTATGACGAACTGGTTGAACGTTATGAAATGGCACAGCTCACCGGATCTTTAGGTGTGTTTGAGGAAAACAAACGTGTGAAAGTCATTGATGAACCTTACACACCAACGATTCCTGCCAACCTGCCAGCGTTTGTATTTGTCATTTTAGGATTCATTGGCGGAGCAGGTTTAGGGATCGGTTTGGCAACCATTGTTGAACTGGCTGACAACTCCATTCGCTCTCGTAAAACACTCGAGAAACACCTTGGGGTGCCAGTGATTACGACCATTCCTAAAGTGGCTTTCTAAGATTAGGATTCATAACAGCAACTCCCGCCAATAACACAACGTAAAGCACTCCATTTTTGAGTGCTTTTTCTTTCATTCCCTCTCTCTTCTGAAGACTAATTTTGAATTTCAAATTGAGAAACATAGCTTCTCATTTTGACCCCGCCTCCAAAATCACTGTTAACCACTTGTTTTATAGCAATTTATTTTCTGGCACGCACCCTGCTACCTCTTCTAAAGATAACCACGTCGAGGGCTCAGGAATGAAAAACTCAGAGACTAAAAACTCAAGCAATAATGGCAACGTGATCGTTCACATCGTTCAGCATCTTGCTCCAGGCGGGTTGGAAACTTTGGTGCTTGAGATGCTTCGCTTTGCCAAAGCCGAAGACTCCGTGTTTGTTATCAGCCTAGAGGGAAACAAACAAACTGCGCAAAATCATTGGGAGAAGTTGGCGGACTTTAAAGACCAACTCCACTTTCTAAACAAGCCGTCTGGTCTGCATCTATCAACCTTCAAGGTTTTGAAAGCAAAATTAAAACAACTGAATGCAAACGTCGTCCATACACATCACATTGGGCCGTTACTATACGGTGGCACTGCAGCTCGTTTGAATGGGATCAAAACCTTGATCCACACTGAGCATGATGCGTGGCATTTAAACAATAAAAAGGCCGCGAGACTGCAATCGACGCTTCTCAAAGTGCTTCATCCTCAAGTCGTAGCAGACGCAGACTTTGTCGCTGACCAAATCACGAATAAGTTGGGATATCAGCGCGTAAGCACCATCCATAATGGAATCGACTGCGAGAAATTCACCGATGGCAATCCACAAAAAGCGCGTGAGTTTTTCGCTCTTCCTACAGACAAGTTCATTGTAGGTACAGCAGGTCGCTTGGAAACGGTGAAAGGACAAGAGATCCTCATCAAAGCCTTTTCTCACCTGCCAAAAAACACCCATCTTGCGCTTGCTGGTTGCGGTAGCCAAAGAGGCATTCTAGAAGCACAAGTTCGCACACTCGGGTTAGAAGACCGAGTAACTTTCCTCGGATTAGTAAGCGACATGCCTCGTTTTTATCAGAGCCTAAACGTGTTTTGCCTGCCTTCGCTTCAAGAAGGGTTCCCTCTATCCACACTAGAAGCACAGGCTTGTGGCGTACCCTGCATTGCAAGCGATGTTGGCGCAGTAAAAGAAACACTGTGCCCACAAATTGGAGCGCTCGTTGAACCGAACAAAGTACCAATGTTGGCAGATGCGCTATCGCAGCAATTATCACAAACACCCCAATCACCGAGAGCACACATTCTTAAGCATTTCGACATTCGCAATATGGTGAACCGCTATGCGACATTGGCTCAGGGAGAGAACGCATGATTGATCTACTATGGACAGCTGGTTTTGTTTTCTCTGCGCTACTGATTATCTATCATCACGTAGGTTATCCTTTGGTTTTGAATTGGTTATCGGCACGCAGAGAGCAACGAAAAGCGAAAAAGAATGCAAGAAAACAAAAAGCAAAAGAGCGCTGCTACAAGGCCTCAAAGCGTGACTGCACACTGCCAAGTGTCACGGTGATCGTTCCTGCTTACAATGAGGAACAATGGATAGCAGAAAAAATCCGTAACCTAGCAAGCCTAGACTATCCTAGAGATAAACTGGCCGTCGTCATTGCTTGCGATGGCTGTACAGATAACACCGCAGCGATTGCACAAGATACGATTCAAGAAGCGATTTGCGCAGATACTCTGTTCATTGTTCATGACCATGAGGTAAACCGCGGTAAAGTCGGATTAATCAACATGGAAATGGAGAGCGTCACTTCAGATATTACTGCATTAAGTGATGTGTCTGCCCTCGTCTCTTGCGACTCGCTCTCATTGGCCAGTCAGCATTATCAAAATGAGAAAGTGGGTGTGGTGAACGCAACCTATCAAATCATGGCGACACAAAACCAAGGCGAAGCAGCTTACTGGCAATATCAATCGAACGTGAAGTACAAAGAGTCATTGATCGGCTCAACCATTGGTTCTCACGGCGCATTCTATACCTTCAGAACCAAACTGTTTTCGCCATTAGAGCCTGAGATCATTAACGATGACTTCATTTTGCCAATGCGCATTGTGCTTCAAGGTTATGACTCCGTCTATGAACCAAGAATGTTAGCCATCGAACTGGAAGAAAGCGCAGACAGTTCGGACTTCAAACGTCGCCTACGTATCTCGGCAGGTAACATGCAGCAGTTCTTGAAATTGAAAAAACTGCTATTGCCCCGTTATCGTGGCACTGCATTTGCATTTCTATCTGGAAAGGTACTGCGTCTTGCGACACCTTACCTAATGATTATGTGTTTGGTGAGTTCATTACTGCTGATTCACTACCCAGCGTTTCAATTTCTGATGCTGGCGCAACTGGCAGTCTACTCAGTTGCTCTCATCACTTACTTAGTACCAGTATTAAATTTGTTTAAGCCATTTAAGTTAATCAATTACTTGGTGGTTGGACACATAGCGAACTTCGCAGGCGGACTACGCTACCTCCTTGGAATGGAAAACGGACGCTGGAAGCGCATTAATCAATAAGGAAAGCATCATGAAAACTTCACGCTACGACTCAAATATTCATCTAGCAAAACGCGCTTTCGATGTGGTTGTTTCACTGCTCATCTTGCTCGTCACCTTGCCAATTATGCCTTTGATTGCTTTAGCAATTGTAATCAACTCAAAAGGCCCTGTGATTTATCGTCAGCTTCGTGTTGGTCGCTGTACACCGGAAAAAATGGACCTGTTTGAAATTATGAAATTTCGAACCATGTATGTAGACGCAGAACAACGCTCTGGTGCGGTATGGGCTTCTGAGAACGACCCACGTGTCACTCCGGTTGGACGCTTCCTACGTAAGACTCGCTTGGATGAGCTTCCACAACTATTCAATGTACTAAAAGGTGAAATGTCTTTGATTGGTCCTCGTCCGGAGCGCCCTGCTTTTTATCAAAAACTGGAAGACGAAATCCCTTATTTTGTTGAACGCACATACGGCGTGCTACCTGGCATCACAGGTCTAGCACAAGTAAACCAAGGTTATGACTCTTGTATTGAAGATGTTCGTCGCAAGGTGGGGTTCGACCACAGTTACGCACTGAGCTTGAGTTCTTTCTACTCGTGGATTTCCATGGACATTGCAATCATGAGCAAAACACTAGTGGTGATGATCGACGGTCGCGGTCAGTAAACGATAGAAGCTTGCCTGATCAGAAAGAATGAAATAATCGTTACTCTTGCCATTGGCGACGCATATTCTCTATCGTCGCTGATGGCACACCATGAATGCTCTGATATTCACCTCGGCAAACCTGCACTTCCACTTCAATCTGCTTTTTCTCACAATACTTTAGATACCGTTTCATCTCCCAATGGCGCACAAACGTATTACTGACAATCACAGTCTTTCCTTTGCTCAGCCATTTCCGGGTTTGCTGAAAACACCACTCGTGCGCATCAGCCAGTTTTGTGCCATCAAAATGGTATTCGCCAATTTCATTCTCAAAATACATGTCAGCTTCAAAATGTTTTGCTTTGAGCTGTTTGGACAATTTCTTGGCAAGTGTCGTCTTACCAGAGCCCGGTAAACCACGAATTAGAAGAAGTTTTGCGGTCATATTCTTAGATTCAACTTGTACAAACTTGGTTCGGGACGTATTTAACACCAACTGCAATTAGCGGGGAAGTAGCTTTTGTTCAATTCACTCAACATGAGTCTTTCTATACTCCAGTGACGTCAACATGCAGGGGGCTAAATGCTGTCGCTGATTCAAGTTCAAGGAAGAACTTGCTTCAATGACATGCTCCCGAACGGCGAGTTGCCTTGATTCGCATGCTTCGTTAGTAATTTTCGATTTAGAGCAACTAGATCTTCAAATTGTTGCCTCGTCTTCAAACCAAGTCATTCTCGCTGAACCAAGCAACTCTAGGTTACTTGAGTATATGCTAGTCAGCAGTCAGTACATAATTCTATTCAAGAAAACGCTAGTTCACACCAAGGTGTGATTTGGGTTCTATTATCTTGTTGTAATCATGCACATTATTAAGACTAAACTACACTTTTTATATCAACCAGTTTTATATGGATATAAACAGTGGTAACAGCGATTTCTTGGAACAACTTTTCTGTTAAGCAGAAACTCATTTGCTTAGTCCTATTGCCAATATGTATGTTGCTTGTACTTGCCGTTCAACAAGTACTAAGCCTCTCTGAGCAAGCCAATACATTACAGCGAGCAGAGCTGTTCTCAAAGTATGTCGATAAGATGTCAGAGATTTACCAAATCACTCAGGACAGTAATGCCGCCTCTCCTATAGCCGACATTCAGTTCCGAATATCAGAACTATCTACAATTACTCCAACCCTGTTTAATAGCACACACGTTGATGCGAAAGATGCGCTAGCCGATTTAAAAGAAAGTACTACATCGTTGGTTAAAACGACCATCTCGGAAGACAAGCTTGATTTAGGTGAGTGGGTATCTGACGCCTACAAACAACTCTTAATTCAGTTAGAGAAAGTCCCATTCACTAATGCAACACCGGAAATCAAAGACCATTTAACTGCTCTCACACAACTCGAATGGTTATTATTTTGGTCTAATGAAGAGAACAGACTTAGCCAAATCCTTGTCCAAAGTGCACAACAAGGTGAGTACGACAAAGAAATTCGTAGCACTATTATTTCGCTCATACAGAACCAACAACTATTTTTAGAGCGATTCCTTAATCTGAATGCTAACCAAGAACAGGTCTCCCTTCTTCTCGATACCTTTACCAGTGATGCCTTTGTGCAAAGCCAGGATTTTCGCAGTTACCTATTAAATCGTAGTGATCTTGATGAGCTCTCTTCCCTTGAAATTGAAACAGGACTACAAGCACTAAAAACAAGGTTGGAGCTCCTCATCGACGTTGATACGACAATTAAAGTACAGTTAACCCATGATGTAGAAAGTGCAATCAGAAAAGCAGAACGAGAGCAGTTGATTTTCATTTTTATCATCGGGTTAATGACATTATTAGTCATTTATTCGGTGTTAAAGCTTAGTCAGAAAGTGACTCAAGATCTTAAACTTGTCCTAAAGTTTCTAAAAAGAGAGGACTCAAAGCAAGATGACAGTCTCAAACAGATAGTAAAAGGAAAAGACGAGCTCAGCCAATTTGCGAAAGAAGTTCAACGCCTGAGCTACGAGCGGCAGGAAGCAAGTATCAAACTCAAGCAAGCGAAGGAAGACGCAGAGCAAGCAAAAGATGATGCGATACAAGCAAGTAAGGCCAAAAGTAGCTTCCTTGCCAATATGTCACACGAAATCCGAACACCATTAAACGGCGTGATTGGTATTTCCGAAGTACTCTCTGAAACGCCTCTCACCGCAACACAGCTCGATTACGTTGACACCATTGAAACCTCTTCACATCTACTTCTCAGCTTAATCAATGACATACTGGACTTCTCCAAGATTGAGTCAGGCATGTTACTCATCAGCCCACACTCTACCTGTATCCGTGAATCCATATACGACATTGCATCAATAGTTTCTCCCAAAGCTAAAGAAAAAGGTATCGACTTAAGCGTTTCGATCAGCCCTAACACACCATATCGTGTGATGTTAGACGATCATCGACTTCGTCAAGTTGTCATGAATTTTATGTCTAATGCGGTCAAGTTTACTGAAAAAGGCCGAGTTCAATTGGCGATAGAAACAAAGGAAGTTAACTCATCTAGAGCTTTTATTGAACTATCGGTCTCAGACTCTGGTATTGGGATTGATGAAGAACAACAAAAAAATATTTTCGAGCCATTCGCTCAAGAAGACGATTCAACCACGCGTCAATTTGGAGGAACCGGACTTGGATTAGCTATTAGCACACAGCTAGTCGAGTTGATGGGAGGCAAAATTCAGTTAGATTCCCAAAAAGGCATTGGTAGCCGCTTTTACTTTCAATTGGAAGTGGCTGTTAAACAGCAATACTTCAAACCTAACACTAGCGAGAAGCCAAACATACCAGTAACGCTCCTCTGTGATGACTCACATTTCGGCGAAAGATTAATTCATGAACTGAGGTTTTACCATATTGAATGTTCTGCAAAACACTACCGTTGTGCCGATAAACCTGCCGCAGATAAGCTGCCAACTGGCGGGGTATTAATATACGTAGAAAGTGAACCTAACTGCGCCAGTGCTCAAACTGACTACTTCCAGCAATTAGAAGCTTGTGATATTCATGTGTGTCTAATAAAACACCTCCAAAGCCAACAATTTGATTTTGGCAGAAATATCAGCGCGATTATCACTCAACCATTACTTGGCCAGCGTCTAACTAAAGCTCTGCAAGTGTGTATGAATCGACCAAGTCACCTTGTGGATGAGCAATTACTGGATACCGCGATGCACTCGACAAAAATTCTCATTGTCGATGACAACAGTGTGAACCAAAAGATCGCTGGGTTACACGTTAACAAAGCGGGCTTTGAGTTCGACCTCGCAAATGATGGCCAAGAAGCCGTAAGTATGTATCAGTCCAACGCATATAGTTTGATACTAATGGATTGCATGATGCCAGTAATGGATGGCTTCGAGGCGACAAAGAGGATCAGAGAATTAGAAAAGCAAACCAATAGGCCTTATGTTCCTATAGTTGCGCTTACTGCCAGTGTCGTCGATGACGACATCCAAAAATGTTATGACGTTGGTATGAATGATTATGTTCCAAAGCCTTTCAAGGCCAATGTGCTCAAAGAGAAAATTGTTCAAGCAATCTCCGTTGCAATGGAGGCACATCTCAAGAATCCGCCTCCTCTAGTTGACTCCGAACCTCTGCCTGATGAACCACTATCTACCTTACCTCAAAAGCACGAACGCATTTTGCTTGTCGAAGACAACACTGTTAATCAAAAGGTCGCCTCTTTGCTGCTAAGTAAAGCGGGCTACCAATTTGAAATCGCAGAAAATGGGCAAGTTGCTGTAGACATGTTTCAACAAGATAGAGGATTCGACATTATCTTGATGGATTGCATGATGCCAATAAAAGATGGATTTGAGGCAACCCGAGAAATTCGAAAGTTTGAACAAGACTCTGGCCTCTCTAAAACACCAATCATTGCACTGACAGCAAGTGTGGTGGACGACGATATTCAACGCTGTTTTGATTCAGGTATGGACGCATACGTACCGAAGCCAATACGTAAAGAAAAGCTAATTCACCAAATTGAAAGCATCATTTAGCGAATAAGGTAATGGTTATGGATATCCATATCTTAGAGAAGAATAGAAGAATACTTAAAGTGCTGTTGAATATACTTGTCTCACTCGCTGTACTTCTTTCTTTTGATAGTAAAGCGCTCGCCGCGGACAGCTACGCAATTTTTTCCCTAAACTCGGAGTTTAGTGAACTGAGCATTACGAAAGCCCGCAAGTTATATCGAGGAAAAACAAAACGGCTACAAGGGCATCGCGTTGAACTTGCAGATTGGCCAGATACGTCATCTGAGCGTTCTGAGTTTTATCGTTATTTGCTCAACAAGAACATTGCACAAATGAACGCGCATTGGGCCAGCTTATCGTTTTCAGGCAAAGCACGCCCACCGAAAGTCATTGATAACTCAAACATAGACACGCTTTTAGAATGGATGAAAGAAAAGCCAAATCGCATTGGTTACGCCCCTGTCAGTAGCCTCCCATCAAATGCACAAATCCTCTACGTAGTAAGTTCGGAGAAATAATATGAAGAAAACACTGATTGCATTATTTGTTTCTTGTATCACGGCTCCAAGTTACTCAGCGCTCGAGATTACTGACAACCTAACGCTTAGCGGTTTTGGCTCGACTTCGTGGGCGTCATCTGACAATGAAATGCCACTTCTCGTGAATCGATTTATTAACGACAAGAACTGCTACGATTGTGACACCACGTTCGGCCTGCAACTCGACTTCTATTACGATGCCTTTAAAGCCTCTGCTCAAGTGGTCAAAAGACCTCAAGATCACTGGAGTAACCCTCAATTAGAATGGGCTTATATTGCTTACACGTATGAGAACGTCGAGTTTCGTGGGGGACGACTAAGAATGCCCCTATTCTTAGCATCTGAGTATTACTCTGTCGGCCATGCATTTACACCAGCTCGCCCGCCTAATGAAGTCTATGACAGTATTCTTGGAATTACCGCATACAATGGGCTCTCAGTTCTTTGGAATCACGATATAAATGAAAGCCTCACTTTAACAACAACACCATTTATCGGATTTAAAGACGACAGCAGTGTTGATTATAACGAAACCACTGAACTAAAGTTCACGACCAATGACATGTACGGCATTAACCTAGTCCTTAGTGGTGATTATTACCGCTGGAACTTTAGCTATCTTGATGCAAATTACGACCAAGAAACCCTCCTTACCAATGTGGTTCAGAATATTCCTGGTATTGGTGCTGTCACTCTAGATAAGTTGATCATTAAAGACCCAGATCAGAGAATTCAGCTATTTTCACTCGGGGCCGTGTATGAGCTAGATGCCCTCACCTTAACTGTCGAAGGTCAAACCAACGATATTGCCTCTGCGTGGTATATACAAGGTTCTTACAACCTCAACGAGTTCACGCCCTACGCGACGTATGGCCAACAATTTGATGACCAAGAGCACAAAGATGGTGACAGCTATTTATTAGGTGTGAGATACGATCTCCACTACAACGTGTCACTTAATGCAGAATGGCAACACTTCAAAGCCTATCGCAGTGCCTCTGGTGCGTTTGTTGATACTCCTGAAGACGATGACGCAAACATGTACACCATTATGGTGAACTTCGTCTTTTAGGCACTTGGCAGGTCGAACTTTTTCGACCTGCCCGTTATACATGACTTGCCTGTTTCTTTTCGCTACTTGCTACGATTAATCACCACCACAGACGCAATGGTCAGCACCATGCCAATCGCGTGATACCAAGTGAATGCTTCGCCTAGTATGACAATCGCGCACAGCGCCGTCATAGCAGGACCGACATTACTGACTAAGCTTAAGTGCGCAGGATGCAAACGAGCCATTGCTGCTGCGATCAAATAGGAAGGAATGACGGTACAGAACAAACCTAATAGTACGCCAACAATGATCAGTTCTTTCCCCATGGTGTGCAATTCCAACTCACTGAATGACAAATGAATAAGAATAGCGACACCCGCGCTCCCCATTCCAATGCTGGTAAAGATGGTGCTGCCTAACTTGGCGATGCAGCCTTTGCTCAGCACCAGATACACCGCAAAAACAAACGCCGACAAAATCGCTAACCCACCGCCAAACCAGATTTGTTCACCGTATTGGGAAAGATCATGCGCGACAATCAAGCCCACACCAACATACCCCAGCATTACCGCAATCAAAACATTGCGCGTCGGGGCTTGTCTTTCCTTAAACCACATAATCAGAACAACAAAAGTAGGGAAAAGAAAAATCAATAACCGCTCTAACTGCGCTGAAATATAGTTAAGCGCTGTGATATCTAAATAGCTTGCGAGATAGTACCCCAACACACCAATGGCGGCTGCTTTCACTCCATGCCGCTTTACTTGTGCTCGCTGCTCACACCTGCGCAACATCCAAAAGAGAATACAAAGATAGATAGGCAGCGAACTGATGGCTCGGAGCGTCATGATGCTGACTGCATCACCGCCATATTGATACGCCATTTTGACGAAAATAGGTTTAATCGAGAACAACAGAGTGCCTGCAAGTGCGAACATTACGCCTAATGTGATTGCACTCACCGCTCGCTTTTGAGGCTGATTTTCAGCATGGGGGCTGGGTTCAGATGCCGTATTCATTTTCTCTCCTTGATGATGTTTTCATGTTCAAACAAGGCTACGAGATAGAATACGACTCAGGCTGCATCTACTCGCAGCCAGGCACAACTCAACCTACCGACTGCTTGGCAAAGGGAGGAGGAGCCACCAGAGGTTAGTTGTGCGTAGGATCATTCTAGTTTCCTAGTAAAGTAGAGAGTTTAGGCTAACCGTTGAATATATTTTGTTCAAGCTTACGGTCTTTAAAATAGTACTCTTTATCGTGTTGTCCGACCTCTCGTAGTACTCGACACGGATTACCAACCGCAACAACGTTGGCTGGAATATCCTTTGTCACCACACTACCAGCACCAATCACCGAGTTTTCACCAATCGTCACGCCCGGCAATACCACAGAGTTGGCCCCGATCCAGACGTTATTGCCAACATGAATAGGGATATTAAACTGCGCCACGTCGCGCCTTAGATCCGGGTCAATTGGGTGCCCTGCGGTCGCGATAGTGACATTCGGCCCAATCATTACGTGGTCACCGATATAGATATGGGTGTCATCAACTAACGTTAGATTGAAATTGGCATAAACATTATCACCAAGGTGAGTATGACAGCCCCAGTTCGCTCTCAATGGTGGCTCGATATAGCAATTCTTCCCAACTGATGCGAACAGGCGATGCATAATCTCAACGCGTTTTTCACCTTCTGACAGGCGTGTCTGGTTATAGTCATATAAAGTCTCTAGACATTCGGTTTGCATTGCCGCCAACTCTTCGTCATCACAAAAGTACACTTGCTGGCTGTGTAGCATGGCTTTCTTATCCATTATCTTTCCTATAGAGGGATGTTCTTTGGGGAAATCTAGCAAAGAGCCAATAACAAAATCTTGGCAAAAATCATGAAAGTAGCACCGTATCGCAGTCAGAGATGAATAATGCCATCAGGTACACAGTTTGACGCGATACAAACGCACCTTGTTTAGACGCACAATGGCAAGAAAGTACAGGAATGAGATACAAGATACGAAGCATACGAGTAAAAAAGCCGCACCCCTCGAATATTGCAGCACCTTATCAACCAGACTTATTTTTTTGATTTCGGTTTTCTAATCGTGCTTTGAATTTCTTATTTCGGCGTTTTAATGCACGGAAAAATTTAGATTCTTCGTGATACCAGCCAATCACGCTGATCGGAAAGCCCACCAACATCATGATAAACAGGTCGGCTGGAAGCTGCTCCGTGATATCTCTGATGGTTTGCAGCTCGCCAAAGACGAACAACCCAATGACTTTGCCAACCAGCAATGCACAGCAGATCATCAAGAAAGACTTCACAATGTAGTGCCATTTGCCTTTCTTTCGCTCTTCTCGCCAATACACGTATTTGTGTTCGCGGTTGTACATTGCCCCTCCGAATCCGTGACATTGTCACTAGCTACTTGCATCTTTTAAGAACGTAGACACAGCGCTTTCACACTACTCTAATCATAGTGCCCTTGGAGGAAGTTACTTGTCAGACCAATAAGAAATGACGTGGATTTTACTCAGTTTGCCACATCTGCTTATATGAACGGCGCTCCTTGTGCGACTCGTCCAAACCAAATCGTGCAGCAAGTGCTTCCAACTCTTGCTTATAACTAGCAAGCGCACTTTCGTCATCCGTCATAATGGCGAACTCGGCAAAATGTCCAATGCCTTCTAGATGGTCGAGAGTAATATGGAACGAACCAATAAAGTAAATGCTACGCACTTTTTTGGTCTGAAGAATCACTTCGTACCCCATGTTTTCCAGCATACTTTTCGCGGCATGAGACTTAGTGATATCGGTGGCTTCGCAGCGATCTTTTTCTGGGCCTTTTACAATCCAAAGTTTGATGCCTGAAGGTTCGATCTCTCGAATCACAAGGCTTTTCCCTTCGTCACTGAGTTTTCGCTCTGGCGTGTCGTAGAAGCAATCAGACTCTTGATTGTCTTCAAACATGACTTCATGCTCTAAACCACCCAGCACAGCTAAAAAAGCTTGTTTATCTTCTACGCGGTATTTCAATTCGACTTCAAACTGACCTTGAAAGTGCTGCTCTGCACTCATGTGACGACCTCGCTACTGCTCTACACCTCATACCTCTGGGCGTTTCAAAGCAGCAGGATGGTAACACAGCCTAGATGGCGAATCTGATAAACAGACCTTTCTTTTAATGTTTGCGGAAAACCCAAATAGGACCAATTAATAGAAACTGAAGATCTTCAAAAAAGGAGGGTTTCTTCCCTTCTATCTTGTGTCCGATAAACTGGAATATCCAAAGGACACCAAATAACAGCATTGAGATGTGGAGTACTGGCCAACCAAGGATGTCCATCGACCATATCAAGCCAATACATGCGACGGTGTAGCCAATCATCATCATGAAAACGCTTAGGGAAAGTCGGAAATAAAAGATCCAAGCGGGTACCGCCGCCAACCATACCCAATTGAGATTGAATCCAAACAAAGGAATCTGCGGAATCGACCAAATCAGCCCCACAACAGACAGAAAGATACCAGGGACCGCAACTTTATGAATTTTCTGGTTGATAGGGTTTTGATGGCTTTCACCGTAGGCTTCTAACCATTCAGAGAGTGCACGCATAACTTCACCTTTAACATCGCCATAACATTTATATAGTCGGTGCGAGTTAAAGGTGCGAGTTTTTGTTTGTTGATATTAGCGATAAGCGAAGTATCTGTGACCAAGAACAAACTATCTTACTGATATCAAAATGAAATACGCTGAGCTTATATTAATTTGGCGACCACTCGATCATATGAGTGTTCACATAAACGTACCGACAAACTGCTCTAGCTCTTCAATGTACATGATTCATCCCAATCCTAAACCTTTAGAGCTTAGTTACTCATATTGAGGCAGTAACAGCTTTAACGCCTGATTAACCTGCCCTCTTTCATCGCTGGTCAGCGAACCCATCAATTCATGTTGCGCCTGTAAATGCTGCTCAATAAGCGCATCGATCAACTCAAAACCTTTTGAAGTAAGTTGAACAGCGACACTGCGGCGATCTTCTTTACTGTGCTCCCGATCGATCAAGCCTTTCTTTTCTAGCTTATCGAGTCGGTTGGTCATCGCACCAGAAGTCAGCATCATCGATGAGATTAACTCCGATGGAGTTAAGCGATAAGGCTCACCGCTACGACGCAACGTTGCTAATACATCGAACTCACCCATTTTGAGATCATAACGCTTATGAACTTCGGCAACGTGGTTTTCCATATGCTTGGCAATCCGCATTAGACGTCCCATGATCGCCATCGGCTCGGTATCGAGATCAGGCTTTTCCTTAGCCCACTGAGTTACCACTCTATCAATTGCGTCCATTTATCCTTTCATCTCCAAGACATTTTGATTGACGAAGTTATTTTAACATATACCCAAGTAACCTCGATATGCTAGGTTCAGCGAGAATGACTTGGTTTGTAGACGCGGCGGCGATTTAAAGGTCTAGTGGATCTAAATCAAGAATCGGCAACAAAGTATACAAGCCAAGGCAACTCGCCCTTTGGGAGCGTGTCATTGCCCCGATTACTGCGTCAAACAACTTGGAAAGAGCTGGCTATTACGCTGCGTTGTTTTCCTTGAACTCGGGACAATGACAACGCTCTGAATCCTGCATCTTGAAGTCACTTGGGTATATAGATACTTTACAAGAAGCAATAACGAGCGTACCTTTACAATAAATTATCTCAACGTAAAGATATTTAACATGAACATTTTACTCGCGATGATTCCGGCGTTCTTCTGGGGAACCACGTACGCCGTGACACAGTTTACTTTGCCAGACTGGCCGCCAGTGTTACTTGGTGCACTACGAGCATTGCCAGCTGGTCTATTACTACTTGCTATCAAACCTTCATTACCAAAGAAACAAGATTGGAAGATCTTGCTTGTGCTTGGCACGATTAATATCGCCCTCTTTTTCGGTCTCATTTTCGTGATGGCGTTGACCTTACCTTCTGCAATCTCTGGTGTGGGTATGATTTCAGTGCCTGTCTTTGCCATGCTATTTGGTTGGGTGGTTTACAAGCGCCAACCGAGTCTTATTCAAGGGATCAGTGGTGCCACCCTTATCGCGCTGGCTTGGTTCTTGTTCGACCCAAGCTCGATTACGCTAAACCCGATCGGTTTAGTGGCAATGTTGTCTGCCATTATGTGTATTGTAATTGGCAGCAGCGTAACTAAGTCTCTAGGTTCAAGAATGCACTGGTGGACGGTACTCACTTGGCAACTAATTTTAGGCGGCGTGATTTTATCTATCGCGGCAGGAGTACTAGCAAGCATTAACCCTGAGCCATACGTTCAAGCTGTCCAAAACATCTCATTAAGAAACGTAAGTGGGTTGCTGTGGGTAATCGTACTCAACACGGCACTTGGCTACGGCATGTACGTATGGTTGTTGCAACGTATGTCAGTTGTTGACTTCACGTTTGGTGGCATTGCCAACCCTGTTGCAGGCATTGTATCTGGTCTGATTTTGATGGGTGAAAGCTTCACACCTATTCAATACAGCCTAATGATCGGCATGATTACCATGTCGCTTGTGCCTCAATTGGTTCTGTCATTTAAAGAAAAGCGCAATACCAACCACGCTAAAGCTTGTGAATCCAAATAACGCAGAACGTTAGCAGAACTTCCCATTCAGATAGAAAGCCCGAGTAGATACTCGGGCTTTTTGTTGTTTCGCAACTCACTTCACCGTTATCGGTTCATTTTTCACCCCAGCGTAAAACACGATGATCTCGGCGGGGTCATCACCTGTGTTTGCCCCAAAGTGCCACTGTTCAACGACTTCAGCAATCGCATCGCCAGCTTTAAGTATGATCTTTTCTCCACTTTTCTTGGTGACCGTGATTTCCCCTTTCAGCACAATACCTGCATTAATGACTGGGTGCTGATGCATTGGCAACTGCACACCTTTTGGTACGGTGATTTTTACGATAGTGACTTCAGGCTGCCCTTGCGGATAACTGGGTAATTCTGCGCCATCCCAGCTGGTTGTTGTTTTTAACATCACTTCCGCTTCAACTGAATCTGGCAAATGATTGTCTGCCCACGCAGAGCCAAGCGTCAAAGCAAGTGCTATCGTTGCTGTTTGAATTGGTTTCAAAGTCCTCTCCCTGCTTATTGATAACCTTTGATTAAACAGTAAGAGAGATTTGAATATGAGCCTGATTTGAAGGACAAATGTGTGAGGGAAACCGTGGTTTTGCTTGTACCCAGTTTTACTTAGCCATAAAAAATGCCCACCGAACCGGCAGGCACTGTGTACTATTTAACCTCGAGATGCTAGATAACGCTCATTAAGAGAGCTTCTTCATTTGCATCCCCATAAAGATAAAGCTAATGCCTTCAATCAATAATGAGATGCCAACAAAAGTGCCCAACAATGTAGTCGAGAACGCAGGATCATCGAGCAGTATAAAGAAGTAGCCACCAATCAGAACCGAAATCACGCCACTGAACACGATTACATTGCTGCTTGGTAAACTTCGATTGCTTAAGCCGAAGAACACACGGGTTAAGCCATTAAGAATCATCACGATCACCATCAACATCGTAATGGTTACCAAACCTGCCAGCGGCTTAAACAGAATGAACAAGCCACCTACAATATACAGCACAGCACTTAAAACGTACCAAAGCTTCTCTTTCCACACGTTAATAGAAAATGTGTGGTATGCCTGAACCAAACCACTGAACAACAGTACCGCACCCACGATGGTCGAGATCGTTACGCCCGCAAGTACCGGCAAGCTCATAGCACCAATGCCCATTAATGAGATAATAACACCAACGATAACAAAGTATTTCCAGCCTTTAGACAAAAAAGTAGGCTGTTGTGATTGATTAGAATTTTCCATTGAATGCCTCTTGAATTAAACGCGAGCCGCCTTTTCAGTCTAGTCTAATAAAACATTGAGAGTTCACAGACTTAGCAGAAAAACGTGTCCCGTTTTCATAATTTGATGTTAAACCTGTATCACATCTTCACCTATACGCTATTTTTGAATAATAAGTTTCAAGATTGCTGGATTAAACCAGTGCAAAACATAGAGATGGAGAGTAGGATTAGCGGCTTTCTAACGCCTGTTGCCTGACTTCTCCGCAGAAGTTCTCACTTCTTCATTCAGGCTACATTTTGAGGATGACATTTTGCTCGATCATCACATTCGCACCTTTATTGCAGACAAACTCAGTTCCGTGGGCATCAATAGCGACCCTTATGGCGTCGAGCTCACGACCGTTTTTATTCTTGCGAGCTTAACCGCTGCAGCGATCAGTTACCTGATAGTTCATCATCTGATCGTTCGGTCGGTGAACAATGTTCTGCAAAAAGCCAATAAACCGCTCGCTGAAAGTTTGGCGAAATATGATGTCTTAGAAAAACTCTCTCTGCTGATCCCAATCATGGTGTTGGATGTCTTTATCCCTCTCGCCGTTGGTCATTACGACTGGTTAGCCAACATCTTTGACCGGATTCTTAGTATCTCTATTTTGGTCATTTTTATTTGGATGATCTTTGCCTTGCTTGATGCATTAAATGACATTGCGACATTTAAAGGCATCACAAGAAGAATGCCGATCAAAAGCTTCGTCCAACTGATTAAGCTGTTCACCTTCTTCGTTGGTGTCGTGGTTTCCATGTCGATTTTCGCAAACGAATCACCAGTAATTTTCCTCTCCGGTTTGGGTGTTGCGACGGGCTTCGTCATGTTGGTGTTTAAGGACACGATATTGGGGTTTGTTGCAGGTATTCAGCTATCTGCAAACCGCATGATCAGCCTGAACGATTGGATTCAAATGGACTCTTATGGCGCGAACGGCACAGTAGAAGAAATCTCACTCACTACAGTAAAAGTTCGAAACTTCGACAACACAGTGAGTATGCTTCCAGCTTATGCCCTAGTGCAAAATGCCTTTATTAACTGGCAAGGCATGTCAGATTCTGGTGGTCGCCGTATCAAACGTTCCGTGAATGTCGATGTCACATCGATTCGCTTCTTATCTGATGAAGAAATTGAAAAGCTAAAAAGTATCCGAATCCTTCGCCAGTACATTTATGAGAAATCGCGTGAAATCAACGATTACAATGAAGAAATGAGTGAAGAGCCAGCCTTTGGCAACCTACGCCAAATGACCAACTTGGGTATGTTCCGCGCTTACATTAATGCTTACCTGAAAGCGAACAAAGACATTCATCAGTACATGCTGATCATGGTGAGACAGTTAGAGCCGACACCAGAAGGTATTCCATTACAGGTTTATGCGTTTACCAACAATACTGACTGGGCTTACTATGAAGGCGTACAAGCGGATCTGTTCGATCATATCTATTCCATCATGCCACTATTTGGTCTGCGTCCATACCAAATGTTAACGAGCAACGATGCTACCCACCTAACACGAACCAACAGCACCTCATCATTCAGCTGAGCATTTAAAATATGGGGGCCGCTAAGCCCCCATTCGGGAATGTTTAGAGTTCCACATTCTCTATCGTGAATGAGCCATTATCGAGTTTGCGTTTTAACTCTTGCTTTTGGTTAAAGTCGATTTTAGTCAAATCAACTTTCTTAATCCTGCTGTCGTGCATCGTTTTGTAGTAAAGCGCTCCATTACCTTGGTCAATGACCGAAGTCCATTGCGTAGCACTTGGCAAATCAGGGATATGCTCTCGATATTCAGAACTAAACTCAGTACCAATCGGAATATCAAAGTTGTTCAGTATATGGAATGCTTGCGATACCGCCTCTTGCGAGGTTTTAGATTCTGGCGCTGTATTAACAAAGAATGCCGCACGAACAAAACGCGATGGTGGTGTGATATCTCCCGGCAAACCTAAAAAGCCAGAACCAATACCAAAAGATCTCGCTTCTACACCACCAAACTTAGTCGGTGCACTGGTGCCCGGTTGAAGGTGAATATAGTTGTTCAAGTTCGTTACTTGCCATGGGAAGGCTGGCGAGTTGGTCAGTACCCCCACTTCGTTATCGTAGATGTGCACCTGACCACCATCCATAATCTCAATCACGATGTTGTTACCCGCTTTGTCGGTAACACGCCAATGTCCAGTTGGTGATGGTTGCCCTTTTTCATCAATGTAAACAGGAACAATATCGATGTTTTTCATTGCGGTTTTGACTTCATCAACCGTCTTGAATTGCGATAACATCCAACGAACAAAATCCATGTCAGCAATACTGTTTGTGCGATCTTTTGGATTGTACGCCTTTAGCGATCCGTATCCTTTAAAGTAGAACAAACCTGCCGTTAACCCTTCTTCGTTCACGCCTTCACCAATAAAACGGTCATCACTCACCGAAATACCAACAAACCCGTATTTGCTCTTCCAGCTTAACCCTTGTTTTTGGTCTGGCATGGTTGAAGTAAACGAGTAATCTCGAGGAGCAACGATCAGTTTGCTGTTTAGATCGCTCTCACCCCACTCAATCGTTCGAGCGTGAATATGGTCGTTTGTAGTAGTAGAAAGAGAGATGCCAGTACAAGCACTTGCTGGCGCGATAATGCTGGCTGAAAGTGCCATAGCTAGGAGGGTTTTCTTTATCATTTTTAGATCCACCAAGGAGGGGTAATAATTCGCGATTGTATTCCTTTTTAAACAACTTACAATCAAAAACATATTAAATTAGTAGAGTATACCCAAGTGACTTCAAGATGCAGGATTCAGAAGTCACTTGGGTATATAAGCAAGTTTTGATTTACCCCAAAATAAAACACACTTTTCGTATGGAATTATGTGTAATGACGCACCACACTTATGAAAAAGGAGGTCGTTATGAGTAAATTTCAGAATATTTTGTTCGTTAGCCACGGATTGGCCAGCCAAAACAACTCGCTGGATCAAGCCCTCAAACTCTCCCAGCTTCACAACGCCAAAATCAGTGGCCTAATTACTTGCCCTGCGCTCCCGTCTAGCATGAGTGAATATAAGGAGACTTACCAAACATCTTTAGTAAACACCGTTAACGCTGAGCTTTCATCAATCGGTCAAGACCTTAACTCATTTCCAATCGATATCGAAAGCAATACAAAACCCGCGGTGAGTGTTATTCAACATGTATTAAGTGGTAACCACGATTTGGTTTTTAAAGAAGCTGAACCAGCATCTGACGACCAAAAAGGCTTTAAAGCACTTGATATGAAGTTGCTACGCAAATGTCCTTGCCCCGTTTGGATAAGCCGAAGACACAGCAAACAGATGGCAGACCAAAAAGTCGCAGTCGCTATAGAGCCAGATGTCGAGAATAATGAAGAAATGGAACTCGCCATTGAGCTTCTTAGAACGGCACGATCCATCGCTGATACATGCAACGGGACATTAGAAATTATCTCCTGTTGGGATTTCCTAATGGAGAGTTATTTACGACATCATATTTGGATACACGTTGATGACCAAATACTTGATAAACAAGTTCAAGCGATGAAAGGAGAACATCAGAAGAAGCTTAATGAGTTAATTGAAAAGTCTGGAATTTCTGGAGATATCAAAGTGCACCACTTACATGGTTCAGCTGAAGAACTTATACCCCGTTGGGTAGACAACGAAGACGTTGATACATTGGTGATGGGAACCATTGCACGCTCAGGTATTCAAGGGCTCGTTATTGGTAACACTGCAGAAAATATCCTTCAATCAATCCGATGCTCTTTAGTTGCGCTCAAGCCAGAAGGGTTTGTATCTCCAATTAAATAACGTTACACCTTTTATCAGGCCACCTTCAATCCATGATTAAAGTGGCCTGATTTATTAGCATACAGTTCAGGTCTTAATTCGCCGGACGCCAAACACCCCACTGGTCTTTTTGGTAAGTCGTTTGTGGATCATCACCACCTTGAATCCACCACTGAGCTTTCCATTTTCCACCAGCGTAAGACACCACTTCACCACCTAGATACGTTTTTGCTGCATCCCATTCGTCGCCACTTGGGTCTGGTGTTGGTTCTGGATCTACACCGCCTTCGTCTGCAATCACTTCAAATGTGAATGTCTCTTTACGTTCACTGTTGACCGCATTGGCAACAAATGAAAGTGTTTCATTTTGAGTGATAGCGGTCGTGTCCACCACGATAGACGCCGTACCATTGTTTTGAATACTCACTGCCGTACCTTGAGTCTGAGTAAGGTTAGCCGCTTCACTGGTGGCTATCACAACTTTGTCGCCAGCGTTTACGACCTTATCACTCTTAACCAGCTCGTAGAGTTCACCAGTTAGAGGCTCAACCGTACCATCGTCCCCATCAATTACTGAGATCACACCCGATGCACGGCTATCTTTTGAGTTGAAGAAGTTACGTGAAGGATCGTTTTGGAAGTACATGTAGTGAGACATCTCTTCATGCCAATCACCAATGAATACCGCTCCATCTTTGAACTCAGCATGCCATCCGTTGATCTCTGATGCCAACAGACGCTGCCAGTCATTGATGTTGGATGAATTCACTTCAATATCAAAGCTACGGGCAACATCGCCGTACTTATTGATGATGTCATACTTAACCGTGTCACCCAGATCAGGACCGATGAAATCAACGGGAATATACAAGTCACCTTTTACAAGATCAGGTTGCGGTGTTGGCTCTGGTGGAGGCGTTTCACCACCCACAATAGTAATGTCTGAACAGTTGTAGAAACCTTCACCCGCAGCATCATCACGCTGCCAACGTACAAATAGAATTGCGTCACCCGAACGGTCAGAAGGAATGGTAACGTTCATACGGTACTTACCACCTTCAACAGGAACATTGCCCTCTTTCTGAATAAGCTCTAGGTCACCCCACGCGAGCGCTTTGCTCAGATCTGCGCCAGGTTTGGTTAGGTAAAATTCCCAGAATGAGGGGTTGTGTGGTGCAGTGGCGTTGAATACAAACTCAAATGAACCCGTGTTGAGCTCTGTTCGAGTCCAAGCTGTATGTGGTGCACCCATGCCCTTTTTCTGAGG
Source organism: Vibrio sp. D401a (assembly GCF_030248515.1). Lineage (NCBI taxonomy): Bacteria > Pseudomonadati > Pseudomonadota > Gammaproteobacteria > Vibrionales > Vibrionaceae > Vibrio > Vibrio sp. D401a. The sequence continues at coordinate 97,718 of NZ_JAHGAI010000049.1, forward strand.
GTCATTTGCAAAACACAATGTGCCGTCAGGGATCGCCGCTTTTACTGCTGCGATATTGTTGTAGTCAGTAATGTTCTTGGCGTATTCATTACGCTGAACAAACGGGTAAGTACCCGAGATTTCTTTTGCTTGAGCACAAGCTGCATTTGGTGGATTACCCGACCAAATTCCGCCTTGTTCATAACATGTATTTTGTCGAGCACTCGGAAACTCTGACCAACCGTGAGCATTTGCTGCTGTTGGTAGGCCAGATAGCATCGCCATACCCACTGCTGCTTTAAGAATGTTATTATTTGCCTTCACTTTTTCACTCTCTTCCATTTATTGTACAAATAAGATCTAACAGACGTTTTATATCCGCCATCACCTATTGCGCGTTTATAGTTTTAATCAGAAAACAGTAAAAAATAATATACGTAAGTTCTATCAATGAAAGTTTGACGATTATCGATATGAACAAACATCACAAATTTAAATAAAACGACAATTTCATAACACACTGACAAAAAGCTAACAAATAACAACATTTACAATCACTTAAATACTAATCACAAAAGAAATTTAGTATAAAATTAGAGCAAATAGCTTAATAAAAAACACCATTTATTAAAATTAAATATAACTGGTTATTTTGTGACTCGGTTTCCAAGAATGATGATGTGAATAATTAGAGATTAATAAATAAACGAACGCTAATATTTTCTATAAAAATACCAACCATTAATTCATTATAAATTTAATATAATATCAATATTAGCGCTGTCTATTTTATCTACTTGCTTATTTAAACAGCAGGCACAGGGATAATTTTCAGATCTCTCATCGCTTTTTCGTCACGCAGTTTTCTCAGTGGTGCGTATTCAGGAGAGTCATGCCAGGCGTGCGCCGCTTCTAAAGATGGCCAGTGTTGAATGACACAAACATCTGCACCCAAGTCACCATGTAATGTCGTTGGTGATTTGTTAATCGCAATCGTCTGACCACCATTGATTTGAGTGGTTTCAGAAACACGCTCAGCATACTCACTGAAAGCTTCCATATCCTGAATTTTAAACTGTATATAAAGGTAAGTTGGTGTCATGTTGAATGCCTATTTGTTTGATTGAGTCAGTAAGTCTCACCATACGCCTCTCGATTTGTAACGGTAGATCTCAACACGTTGAATCAGTTATAACTAGAAGTTGAATCTGTTCCATGCTTTAACGCATTACACCAAAAAAGCTCGAATTGAAGGATCACGACTTATGCTTCCGACTCAACTTCCTTTGTTTATTGCGGCTGCTCAAGAAGGTAGCTTTTCTGCGGCTGGGCGCAAACTAGGGATCTCTGCAGCGGCAGTGAGTAAAGGCATCGCCGCTTTGGAGAAACAAACAGGGGTGAGACTTTTCCATCGCAACACACGTCAGTTTTCATTAACAGAAGATGGCGCCAGTCTTTATCAACGCGTCTCACCGTTACTATCAGAAATTGAACAAAGTATCGATGGTCTGTCTGAGCAGAATAAAAACCCTGCCGGCAAACTTAAAGTCAATTTGCCTGACAGCTTTGGGCGCAAGTTTGTTATGCCGCATATCGCCGAGTTTCTGAACTTGTATCCAGAGATCGAGCTAGATTTGGTCTTGAGTGATCGCATCTTAGACGTTGTCGATGAAGGATTCGATGTGAGTGTTGGCAATCAGATAAACGAAGATAGCCGCTTGGTGGCAAGGACGATTTATCAAATGCAAAGCGGCATATTTGCGAGCAAAGAATATGTTGAAACGTTTGGCCTCCCGCGTAGTGTGGAAGATCTTCATCAACACAACTGCATCGTTTATCGCCCTCTTTCGTCGGGTCGATCCTACACTTGGCCATTGAAGGACACCCACGGAGAGCACGTTCAATTCATTCCAAAAGGTAACCTTAGCCTATCAAACATTAGCGCCGCCAAAATTGCAGTAATGCAACATCTAGGCATCGCATTCATGGGAAGATGGCATGTAGAAGAAGAGTTAGAACAAGGCAGCGTTGTACCCATCTTAGAATCGTATTGGGTCGAGCCTAAGCCCGTTTGGATTTACTACTCATCTAGAGATAACTTGCCCAAGCGTACACGCCTTTTCATCGACTTTATGGTTGAGAAACTCAAGTCTTACCCCTCTTAAACCAGAGAAGCACTGGTTATGCATTACGTTATCGCCTAGCTAACCACAAGTGGTTTGAATGAAAACGGGTTTACAATCAGTTTCAACTTTTAGTTACAAGTAAAACAACCTTTACCTCTCTACACGAACAAATCTCTTTATCCAATAATGTGACTACACAACGGAAACGGAGATAGAAAAATGAAAAGAGTACTCGTTCTTGGCTCAACTGGTTTAATTGGTCGTCAATTTGAAACGCTACTAAAAGATAAAGCAGAAGTAATTGGTGCATCGTTCAATCACCCAGAAAATCCGGTAGATTTATCTAAGCCCGAATCGCTTAAAGCGCTCTTTGAGAAAGTCGGTAAAGTTGATGCCATCTTCTGTACCGCAGGCGTAGCAAACTTGGCTCCGTGGGCCGACGCGCCGGACTCTAAATGGGAATTCGGTATCAACAACAAAATGATGGGACAAATCAATACCATTCGTTTTGGTGAGAAATACGTGAATGACAACGGTGTCATTGTACTTACTACTGGTATTTTGGCTCAGCACCCATTCCAAGGCAGTGGCATCGTTACCACCGTAAATGCAGCAGTAGAAGCGGCCATAAAAGCGGCGGTCACCGAGATTGATCGAATTCGAATCAACGCAGTGTCTCCTGGATGGGTCGCAGAAACCATGGTTGCAATGGGTATGGATCCTGAACCGGGCATGCCAGCTATCGAAGTTGCTCAGCACTATGTAAACCTGTTGGAATACAGTGCAACCGGCGAGATCATCACTGCCGTTAAATAACCAATCACAACATCTAACCCTGTTTTTTAAAAGCGATGGCCTTATCGAGGTCATCGCTTTTTTTGCATTCTAAGCCTACATCACAACCAACACATTTTTGATGCTTTTGTGGACAATTGTTTTTGCCTAATCCCCTAATTTAAATGAGGTTTTCTCAAGTCTAGAATCGGGACAATTTCACCACAATGAATGGAAAACATAGTGATTCACGTCACAAAAACCTCATGGCACAATCTCTTCCGTCAAGTAAAGAAACAGGGATTCGTTAGACACTTTACCGTTTAATTAAATATTACTTTAGGTGACACTATGAGAAAGCTAATGACTCTAACTTCTCTTATGCTCGCAAGTTTTTCTGCCTTTGCAGGTATCCACACTGAGCATGGTACACAGAGAATTGTAACGGATAACTTCGCCGATAAATCATCCGCTTACGAAGCAAGCTTTGATCTTATCAACGAGATTCAAGACATGTCTCAAACCGAATTGCGCCGTGAACTGAGCATTATTGGTCATGGATTCGCACGCGACATCCGTTTAGACAACACTTACGTAACGGTAGAAGAATATTCAGAGCAACGTGACGAAGTAAAATACCGTGCGATCGTGAATGTCTTCTACAACTATCGTGCAAGCGACTCTGGCAACAACTAAGCTCAATTCCGCACGTTTTTGATAACTTCTCCACCCTCTCTTACGGTGGAGAGGTTGTTTTCATCTGGGAAACTTCCCGTCTTCTCATCACTCTCGTGACACAACACTTCTAAAAACTATGTTCAAACAAACTGCGAATAATATCGCGTGGTTGATGGCTTTCTTTGCCTGTTTTTCCATCTATTTATCCATCGTTTGCTATCCGTTTCTTTTTTCAAACTCATTTTCTGAACCACTTACCACCCTTCAATTGTATTATTTGGTCGCAACCCAATACGCTTGGCTTGGCCTGATTGCACTGCCATTTTTACTTTGCTGCCTGTTGCTCTCTTTCTTGCCATCACATCTATTCAAAGGCGTGGTGATCCTCGTTGCCATCGCACTCTTAGTCATGCTGAGTGTCGACATTTTGGTTTTTCAGCAGTACAAGCTCCACATCAACGCCTTACTTATCCGCATCTTCTTTGAAGGTGGAAAAGAGGTATTTGAAATATCTTGGATGACCTGGTTGATTTTCGTTGGAGAGATCGCGCTACTCATTTCAGGGTTAATGATGACGGTTTGGTTAAGCGGCAAGCTTGCGTCGAGCCGTCTGAAATATCTGTTGTTCAGTGTTTGGTTTGTCCTATTGCTCACTACGCAATTCATCCATGCCTATAAGAACGCCCTCTATGACGATGAGGTAAGCCAATTCACGAATAACTGGCCTCTCTATTATCCACTCACTGCGCGTAAATTTATCTACAAACATGATTTGGTGGATCAAACCATCGCGGCTCAGAACCGAGTTGAACTGAAGGCCGTCAAAAGTGGAGCTCTCAATTACCCCCTCGCGCCATTATCAGTCTCTTCCAAAGAAACAAAGCCGAATGTCCTGTTTATCTTGATTGACGCTTGGCGTTACAGTGATGCAACCGCCGAAATCATGCCCAATATCACGCAATTTGCGGAGCAAACCATCAACTTTTCTGCACACATGAGTGGCGGCAACTCAACGCAGGCCGGCGTTTTCAGCTTGTTTTATAGCTTACCCGCCACGTACTGGAACAGCTTTTACGCAAGCCAAAAATCGCCTGTGTTTATGGATGCATTACAAGGCCAAGGGTATCGCATGGGTGTCTTTGGTTCTGCTTCACTCACCAGCCCTCCTTTGTCACGCACCGTTTTCAAAAACGTTGAAAACCTGACGCTTAAGCGCGATGGCAAAACGCAGGTAGAGCGAGACCAAGAAATCACCGATGAGTTTATTCAATTTAAGAACCAAGCGAGTGACTACCCGTACTTTGGATTTCTGTTCTATGATGCAGCCCATGGAACCAGCTTTCCTGAGCCTGAATTTGCTAAGTTCACGCCTTATTGGGAGCGTGTCGACCACATCAAACTTAACAATGACTTCGATGCCACGCTTTATCACAATCGTTATAAGAACTCGCTGTATTATATCGACAGTTTGATTGCGCAAGTGCTGGATAACGTGGATTTAGACAACACTATCGTTGTAATCACTTCCGATCACGGTGAAGAGTTCAACGACCATCAGATGAACTACTGGGGTCATACTGGCAACTACAGTGCGACTCAGGTTCACGTTCCGCTTTACGTGTATATGCCAAAGAAAGCGCCTCAAACAATCCGTTATCGAACCACTCATTTCGATGTTGTTCCTACACTCATGAATCAGCTCTTTGACGTGACGACGAGCCCCGAATCTTACAGTGTCGGTCATAACCTGTTTAACGAAAACGCATCTCGTGATTGGTTCATTGCTGGCAGTTATTACAACTACGCGCTAGTCGGAAGAGAGAACATGCTTGTGGTTAACCCGGGCGGGCATTCGCAACTGCTTCGAAATGATTTACACATCGATCATTCGGGTCGAGTTCCGGTCGAAACCATGCAGAGAGCACTCGATGAAATGTCCCGTTTCTATTATTGAGTTGCCGGCTACTACTTCGCCTCGCTTTATGCGGGGCTTTTTTATATCGAGCAGAAACGGGAATATTTGGGTAACAAATAATAACAAGTGCAAGTTACAAGCAAAAAAAAGCAGCAAATAATTTGCTGCAAAACATTAAGAAATACAAATATACGTAAATGTTAACCTTCCTAGCAGTGGATTAGCTAACGGAAAGAATAATAAATCAAACCATGAATTCACTCACGATTTATATTATCCATTCATTATGGTAAAAATAGCCGCCAGAAATAACAGATACAAAAAAAGCCGATGAAGTTATCTTCATCGGCTTGTATGTTAATCAGTGATTAGAATGAGTAACGAGCAGCAACGGCAAATACGTCGTCTTCGTTTTCAACATCATTGATTTTGTATTCTGCTAGCGCTTTAAAGTTTTCTGTTAAGTTGTACTCCGCGCCGATAGATACGTAATCTACCGTGTCAACGTCATTACGCTCTAGGTTGTTGTAACCTACCAACGCAAGGAAATCATCCGTCACTTTGTACGTTGCAACGGCTTCAATACCAGTGTAATCCGCGTTTACATCAGAACCATCTTTTGCCCAGTTTTCACCATCACTGTACAGCGCCGCTACGTAGAATGCATCGTACTCGTAAGAGATCGCAGAAGTGAATAACTCAGCGTCGTTACCACCTGTAAGTGTTTCACCTTCGTTGTAACCTAGAGCCACTTTAAAGCCAAACGGAAGTTGGTAATCCGCGGCTATACCGTATGAGTTCGAGTCAGTCGACACTTCGTCGTTTTCTGCTTGGTAGCTTGCATGAACGTTTAAGCCAGCAATGCTTGCCGTTGCTTTGAAGACAGAGTCTGAACGGCCTGTGCCAAATACGTCTGCACTTACGCCTGCCGCTTCGTTACCAAACTCAGGGAAGATATCAGTGTAATCAGAAACCAGCGTCACAGCACCGTATTGGCGACCGTAGCTGAACGTCGCGTAATCTGTCGCAACACCCACATAGCCTTTACGTACATCAAACTCATCATCTTCAACACCGTTAACGTCACGACGGTTTGATTTAAACTCAAGCTCATAAAGACCAAACGCGTAAAGATCATCATTAATTTTAGATTCGCCGCTTAGGCCAACACGTACGTAACTGTTATCGCCATCTACGTCTTTATCATCAGAGAAGTAATACATACCCTGCATACGGCCATGAACATCTAATGTTGTTGTATCGTTAGAGAATACTTCTGCTGCTGATGCACCATTCGCTACAATAAGAGAAAGAATTGCGAAGGCTGTTTTATTCATTTTCATTTAATTACCACTACTTGTTTGTTAATAAGCGGTGACAATTATGCTCAAATTATTATTTTATATTAGCGACAATTTTACTATTTAAAATGGTTATTTTTGAACGAATAACTTCCATGTTAAACATTTACAAATAAAATTATTACTATATTCTAATAAACAAACTAGAACATTATAGGTAGCTTTCCCAAATAGCAGGTTTACCAATCACCTCTTGAACCATGTCAATAAAGAGCTTACCAAGAGGCTGCTGATCACGATGAGAGTACATCGCATAAACTTCGCCAGAATCGGGTAATTTATAATCTGGTAATAAACGAATTAACCCTTGTTCATCAATGTGCTTTTGCAAATAAAACTGGCCAATTAACGCATAGCCTAAGCCAGATTTTACAGAATCGATAATTGACTCGGCTTCGTTGACTAAGTATTGTCCTCTCATAGTAAACGTTTTTGTTTCATCCGAATCTAAACTCGTCGGGATGCGTAATTTATCAGCAATAAAGCTTTCGTTTGAATATACAATTGATGGCAGTTTAATCAAGTCTTCTGGTGTTTCTGGCATACCATACGTCTCAATAAAATCTCTTGAAGCGACTAATGCCAACTTATTGGAGGCAAGCTTTCTGACGATCATATTGGAATCGCGAATTTGACCAATTCGAAATACCACATCATAACCCTCACTGATCACATCAACCCGATTATCATCCAAAACCAATTCAACACTGATTTCAGGGTATTTCTTGATGAACAATTCAATAGCACGATTGATGTAAGTTCGACCAAAAAACGTTGAGCTAGAAATCTTCAGATGCCCACGAGGCTCATCATGAAACGTTTCAGCTATCTTCTTGGTTTCATTAAGAACTTCCCTCACCTTTTTGGCTTGCTTTACCATCTCTGCACCTGCACTTGTCAAAGACAGAGAGCGTGTTGAGCGGTTTAACAAACGCAATCCTAAATCATCTTCCAATCTTTTAATTTGCTTAGACAGCGCGGAGCGATCAATGTGGTTCCTATCCGCTGCCTTGGCAAACGTACCAAATTCCGCAACGTCCAATAACAACTCAAGCTGTGTAGCAAGATCCATCCAACTCCCTCTCCTAATATTGTGATGAAGAGCCGATTTTACAAAATCCATCAATAATTATTATGGTTATTTTTGCACTAATGAAATGATAAAAATGCATCATTTGGCTATTTAAACTTTGATTTAACTGTGTTTTATCGACGCATTTTCTCTATTACAAAATGATATAAACCATTTCGAACTAATATATATATCAACAACATTCGCAGGGTTTATATTTCTAAGTTTCTAAAATTAAAAAGAATTTAGTTTACATTGATTGATTCGTGCATTTTTTTCAATTCTATATGTTTTATCTATGCACTTATTCTCCACAATTCCTCTCAGTAGAATCGCCTCCTCAAATTTTTGACGAGGATTGATTATGTTAAAAAAAGCAGTGGTTACAGGAATTAGCCTAGCGGTATTGTCCGCTTGCAGCTCTGATGACAAACCAGCAACACAACAAGCTCCTGCGTTTGTCCCTGTAGACGTGGCGACCGTAGCATATGAACCGGTTCAATCGTGGTTTACCTTTACGACGCGACTTGAAGCGCCTCAAGAGGTTTCTCTTATGCCACGAGTATCGGGCGTGATTGAAACCATTGAATTTGAAGATGGAGAAGCCGTACAAAAAGGCGACCTACTCGCAACACTCGATGCAAGAACCTTTGAAGCAGAAGTCGCACGCCTTGAAGCGCAATTACTGAGCGCGAAAGCCTCCCTAGAACAAGCGAATAGTGACTTGCGCCGTGCATCAAAATTGGTGGAGCGTCGAGCCATCTCCCAAGAGCAAGCGGAATCTCGCTCGACATCGGTTAAACAACGAAAATCGGAAGTATTGGCACTTCAGGCTCAGTTGAAATCTGCCAAGCTTGATCTTGAGTTCACACAAATCTACGCACCTATTAGTGGCACCATCTCGAATGCGTTTATCACTGAAGGCAACAACGTAACGGCGAACCAAAGCATCATCAGTAACATTGTTTCGAATGACAAAGTTTACGCTTATTTCAACGTTGATGAACGTACATGGAACCGCAATTTCTCTGACACCACAGCGGCGAGCGAGACGCCGGCTCGCCTGCAGTTAACAGGCAAAGAGCAGCGCCCTTACTTTGGTTACATCGATTTTATCAACAATACGATCGATCCAAATACAGGCACATTACAGGTTCGCGCTGTGTTTAATGCTAATAATCGACCGCTACGAGTTGGTTCTTTTGGTCGCGTGCAAATCACCACCAGCTTGCCAAAAGAAGAAGTGTTGATCCCAGAACGTGCTATCGGTACTGACCTAGAAAACCGCTTTGTTCTGACCATGAACAAGGACCATGTTCTGCAATATCAGCAAGTAGAAGTCGGTGAGCGTTACGGCAAGTACCGCGCTATTACACAAGGTTTGGATTCAGACGACATCATTGCCGTCAATGGCCCTGCAAAGGTCGGCCCTAGCACTCAAATTCAACCAAGAAACGTCGAGCTCGACCTGACGTCTGTGCCGTTGATCTTGGCGTCCGCCCCTTCAAAAACCACTCAACCTATGACAAATGCACAAGAGTAAGGCGATTCAATGAAGTTTGCGCATTTTTTCATCCAGAGACCGATCTTCGCATCGATGCTCTCTCTACTCATATTGATTGTTGGAAGCATTTCTTTGTTCCAACTCCCAGTGAGTGAATACCCAGAAGTCGTGCCGCCTACGGTTGTTGTAACCGCGAACTACCCAGGTGCGAACCCAAAGATCATCGCAGAGACGGTAGCAACGCCGTTGGAGCAAGAGATAAACGGCACGGAAAATATGCTCTACATGTTTTCTCAAGCCACCAGTGATGGTCGAATGACACTAACGGTCACTTTCGCGCTTGGCACTGATCTCGATAAGGCTCAGGTTCAGGTTCAAAACCGCGTGAACAGCGCCCTACCGCGTTTGCCTCAAACCGTACAACGCTTAGGTGTAGTAGCAGAAAAAGCATCACCAGATCTGACCATGGTGGTACACATTTATTCTCCGGATAACAGCCGAGAAGTCAGTTACCTTGCGAACTATTCGAACCTTTACATCAAAGACGATATCGCTCGCCTTGGCGGTGTGGGTGACGTTCAGTTGTTTGGTGGCGGCGAGTACTCAATGCGCTTATGGCTCGATCCAGACGCATTAGCCTCTCGCAACTTAACAGCAATGGACGTGGTCAATGCGGTAAGACAGCAAAACCAACAAGTCGCAGCAGGCTCACTTGGTGCACAACCTTCCACTATCGACAATCAATTCCAAGTGTTGCTCAACGTGAAAGGTCGCTTGGAGAACATTGACGAATTTAACGACATCATTGTTCAAGTCGGTGATAACGGTGCTTTAACTCGTTTGAAAGACGTAGCTCGTATTGAACTCGGTCAAAACACCTATGCTCTGCGTGCACTGCTAAACGGCAACTCTGCTGTAGCCATGCCTATTTTCCAACGTCCGGGCGCTAACGCGATTGAACTATCAAATGAAGTTCGTGACACCATGGCGGAGCTATCGAAGAAGTTCCCTCAAGGCGTGTCTTACGAGATTGCTTATGATCCAACCGTCTTCGTACGCGGTTCAATCAATGCCGTAATCAGCACCTTGCTTGAAGCGATTGTATTGGTGGTTATCGTCGTAACCTTGTTCTTACAGACATGGCGAGCATCCATCATCCCAATCATTGCCGTACCGGTTTCTCTTGTTGGTACTTTCGCTGTGATGCAAATGCTTGGCGTCTCAATCAACACTCTATCCTTGTTCGGTTTGGTATTAGCGATCGGTATTGTTGTGGATGACGCGATCGTTGTGGTCGAGAACGTAGAGCGGAACATTCACAATGGCTTAAAACCGCTGGAAGCGACCAAAAAAGCCATGGAAGAAGTGACCGGCCCCATCATCGCTATTGCTTTGGTGCTGTGTGCGGTATTCATCCCTACGACGTTTATTACTGGTTTGTCTGGTCAGTTCTACAAACAGTTTGCCTTGACGATCACGATTTCAACCATCATTTCGGCAATCAACTCTCTGACCCTTTCTCCAGCCTTGTCTGCCTTACTATTGAAAGAAAAAGGTGCAAAACCCGATCGTTTAACGCGTATTTTGGACGCCGTGTTTGGCAAGTTCCTGTTCAAGCCGTTTAACAAGCTGTTTGATTATGGTTCAAACCGATATGAAGCTTTGGTGAAGAAACTGGTTCGTTTCAGCGCGATTGTCGTTACTGCCTACCTCGTTCTGCTTGGTGGTACAGGCTCGCTGTTTAACGCCGTACCTGGTGGTTTTATTCCACAACAAGACAAACAGTATTTGGTTGCCATCGCTCAATTACCTGATGCCGCGAGCTTAGATCGAACGGAAGAAGTGATTCGAGAGATGGAGACGCTTGCTCTGGCGACGCCTGGTGTTTCACAGACCATTTCCTTCCCGGGGTTGTCTGTAAATGGCTTCACCAATAGCCCAAACAGCGGCATTGTTTTTGTTACGTTGGATGCATTTGAAAACCGAACAGATCCAAGTTTAGGTGCCAATGCCATTGTCGCAGCATTGAACCAGAAATTTGCCGTGATCGATGAAGCGTTCGTCGCTATTTTCCCACCACCGCCAATTCAAGGTTTAGGCTCGACAGGTGGCTTCAAATTGCAGATTGAAGACCGTGGTAATAAAGGCTTCGACCAGTTGTTCCAGCAGTTGAACCTAGTGATTCAAGAAGCAAGCAAACGCCCAGAGCTCATGGGGCTTTACTCAACGTTCCGTATTCAGGTGCCTCAAATGGATATCAACGTTGACCGTGAGCAAGCCATGTTACAAGGCATTCCATTGGAAGAAGTCTTCAACGCACTGCAAGTTTACTTAGGTTCATTGTATGTCAACGACTTCAATATGTTTGGTCGTACATACCAAGTAAATGCGCAAGCCGATATTGATTACCGTCTCGACCCTGAACAAATCTTGTCTTACAAAGTAAGAAGTGCATCAGGCAAGATGGTCCCACTTGGCGCTGTACTTGAGATTACGCCAACCATTGGTCCAGATCGTGTGATGCATTACAACGGCTACCCAAGTGCCGAGCTTAATGGCAGCCCAGCCTTCGGTTACAGCTCGGACGAAGCGCAAAAAGCCATAGAAGATGTGCTAGCAGCGAACTTGTCAGAAGGAATGGTGTATGAGTGGACTGACGTTACGTACCAACAAATTTTGGCGGGCAATACCATGGTTTATATTTTCCCATTGGTTGTCTTGTTGGTGTTCATGGTGCTTGCTGCGCAGTACGAGAGCTTGAAGTTGCCATTGGCGATCATCTTAATTGTCCCGATGACGATCTTCTCTGCTCTTGGCGGTGTGTGGCTGGTTGGAGGCGATAACAACATCTTCACCCAGATCGCATTGATTGTGTTGGTCGCGCTCGCATGTAAGAACGCCATTCTCATGGTCGAGTTTGCCAACGAGTTGAAAGGCAGTGGTAAAGATCATTTGTCTGCGATTTTGGAAGCGTGTCGCTTGCGTTTGCGTCCAATCTTAATGACCTCTATCGCCTTCACGGCAGGCGTTGTTCCTCTTGTGTTAGGCAGTGGAGCCGGTGCCGAGATGCGTCAAGCGATGGGTATTGCTGTGTTCTCCGGCATGGTGGGTGTTACCTTCTTCGGTTTGCTACTCACCCCAGTGTTTTACATGCTCGTCAGTAAAGGTCGAAAACAGAGTTAACGCTTTAGTTCACCACGAAATAGAAAAAGGAACCGATATTGCTCGGTTCCTTTTTACTTATGACTTTATCGATAAGTTTCATTGCGTTAACTGATACCAATAAGCCTGACGAAACAAATCGGACTAGACATTCACCTAAACAAGGCTTTATAACGTGAATCCAACGACTCAAGGAGCACACCATTGGATTTAGCAAACAAACTCGAACTGCTGCTAGAAGTATCCAAAGCGGGATCATTTGCCAAAGCGGCTGATCGCATGAACATGGACCGTTCTGTTCTGTCCAAACATATCAAGCAGCTTGAAGAATACCTTGGCGTTCGTCTGGTAAACCGCACCACTCGCTCTCTTTCCATGACTCAAATTGGCTTACAGGTGATTGAGAAAGCCGAGCAAATCTCGACACTATTAGACGAGACGAAGCAACTGACCTCTTCATTCCAAACGGATTTGAGTGGCAACCTAAAGATCTCAAGTTCGACTATGTTTGGGCGCCAATATTTGCAGCCTGCTATTCAGCGCTTTTTGGAGCAGTTTCCTAAAGCATCGATTGAGCTTCTCTTAGATGATCATCATGTTGACGTAGTCGGCAACAACTTCGATATTGCGTTTCGAATTGGTCCGATGCGCGACTCTACCCTCGTCGCGAAAAGACTGGCAGAGAACAAAGTCGCCATTGTGGCGTCTCAATCTTTTATTGAAAAACATGGTGAACCGAAAACCCCTCAAGCGCTGTCTTTATTGCCTTCCATTGTGTATGCCAACGGAAACTTTAACGCAGACAAATTGAAGTTCATTTCTAAAACAGAGCCAGACCAGTTGGATGTGTATTCAATGACGAGCGCTTACCGCGTCAATGAGCCTGAATTGATCATAGAAAGCGCAAAAGCTGGGCTCGGCTACGCGCAGATTGGTCAGTTCATGGTGCATGAAGAGTTGGAATCAATGGGGTTAGTTCAGCTATTGGCGGATTACGATATCCCAACACATGGCGATATTTACGCGATGTACACCCATAGACAGCATTCACCTTTGCTCAAAGAGTTTATCGACATCGTCCAAGATGTCATCGGCACGCCAGCGAACTGGGAAGCTTATTTTCGTTAATGGTTTTCAGCAACGAATTGGCATATCAAAAAGAGGTTCGTTGGTTTCCCGAGCCTAGCTAATGCAACTGCCTTAACGCAAGATTAATAAGGCAATCCCGCTTTTCATATGTATTAGTGGGATTTATCGAATTCTGAGAGAGAAACGTACATAGAGTAAGAGTTAGATACAACAAAGCCCGCTAAGTTAGCGGGCTTTGCGTTTGTTCACGAAGAACTAAATTTGGTGGGTCCGGGCGAACTCGAATCGCCGACCCCTACCATGTCAAGGTAGTACTCTAACCAACTGAGCTACGGACCCAAATTTAATGTTCAGCATACTTTGGTTTTAGTATGGCTTTAAGGAGTGGTGGGTCCGGGCGAACTCGAATCGCCGACCCCTACCATGTCAAGGTAGTACTCTAACCAACTGAGCTACGGACCCATTCCTTAAGAACGAGAAGGATATTAGCTATATCCTATGAGGGGTGCAAGTATAAATTAACTAACTTTGAATCGTTTGGCGAAAATCTAAACTCAACGCCCGTTTTCAGACGATTTTATCGTCAAAGCCACGCCTGACTGGGCGTAAAAGTGTGATCTACTTAACTTTTGTGTTTTAGATTAATTATCATAAGGCACTTCATTCAGCATCCAAATCTGCAGAACTTGCGACACATTTGGACAGTAGCCAAACAGAATCTGATATTTCGGTTCAAACGGTTCACCAATGTATGTCGTGCGGATCAGTTCGCCAGTTTTAAGATCAACTTGTGTACTCACCCGCCCCTTAAAGTTCTGGAAAATCGCAAACTGCTCGCTGTGGTAAACCATCTGCTCACGATAAAACAAGAAGTGGTCTTGCGGTGTGTCTATCAGTTGGCATTCAAGTGGTTTGAGTGACTGCTGAGCGTTGCTACTGAATGCGAGTAGCAGTGCAGAAAGAATCCATCCATATCGCATAACACGTCCCTATTCTTCTTTCTTTATCAAAGTATAGGAGCTATCGGAGCCACTGTTGCAAAGAGCGGTTCTTATAGCCTTACATAAACAAAAAGGCTTCGACCTATGAGTCGAAGCCTCTCTTAAAAGCGACATGCTAACAGCATCTATTCACTTTCTGTATCAAACACCACATTATAGTTTTCGGTGTAAGTACAGTTTGGTTGACGACTACAAGTAAAGAATCGTCTCCCTTTAAAATCTCCTTGGCTTGCCGTTCTAATGATCATCGGGCTGCCACATTTCTTACAAAAACGTATTTCTTTATCAGGCTCAATCAAATCAATATGCGCGGCCAATAAGCGGCGTAAACGGCCGACTTGGTAGCTGTGTTTTACCGATGCGCCAATCAAAGGTAAATTCGCCGATTTGCATACATGCATCAGCAACTTTTGGCGCTCGACTTTGCCTTTATGGAGTTGCTGACCATTGTCCAGTTCAATGATCACTCTTGGCTCTAACGTTCTCGGATCGCAGATAACGTAATCAAAGTAACTACGTGAGATTCTGTTACTCGCAACGAAAAACTGTTTCTTGTTTTTAATGTCCTTTGGAACAACGACGTTGGACATATTAACCTTGGCAAGTACGACTCCATGCTCACCTACCGCAGCTCGCAATGCATTGAAAAACGCGCTTTCTGGCCCTTTCAATACTGGCCCTTTAGAACGATACGGGTAATCTTTCGTATCATCCTGCTTCACAACATACTTTTGAATAATAAAGAAGAAAACAACCAGAAGAACAACAATGATAAAGATGTTGGTCATAGATAAAGTGCGCCCAAAACAAACAGTTACTCAAAGCCTAATGGGAAAACTACAGCAGAGCAACAAAACTGATAAAAATTGCGGGGTGATAATAACAGTAGCGGGCGATTTGCGTTAATCAAACAAGAATATAAACGGGCTCAACTGGAGCCCGTTTGTTAATCGTTAAGGTACAGAGAAAGCGTTAGCTGTTTGCGTCAGTTTGATTCTCTGGCATGGCATCAATAAACGCTGGCAGTTGATTACACGCCGCTACAATCGAATTGATCACAGGATAAGGTGTCATGTCCACGCCAAATCGCAACGCGTTGTACACTTGCGGTACTAAGCAAATATCAATAACAGAGGGAACGTCAGTCACACTGTAGGTACAGTTTCCATGTTGTTGTCGATACTGAGTTAGCTTCTCTTCCAATGCCGTAAAGCCTTGATTTACCCAATGATGAATCCATTCGATTTTTGTCTCTTGGTCACAAGACATCGCCCCTTCTAGATACTGCAACACGCGCAAGTTGTTAAGAGGGTGAATTTCCATCGCGATATCTTGGGCCATTGCTAATACTTGGTATCTCAGCGGCGATTGCTCTGGAATCACAGGTACTTGAGGATACTGCTCATCGAGATACTGAATGATGGCAAGAGACTGATTTAACTTAACATCACCATCCACCAGCACTGGCACGAGTTCAGAAGCGTTTAACTCATGATATTCCGCGCTGTGCTGCTCGCCGCCATTACGTACCAAATGAACCGATTTTGAATCGTAACCCAAGGCTTTCAAGTTTAAACAAATGCGAACTCGATAAGCCGCCGAAGAACGCCAGTAGCCATAGAGGGTGATGTTATCGCTCATCGCTTCCTTACCTCTCACTGTTAGTGTTTTAGGTATTGGCTGACTTGCTGATCAATCGCGCCAAAGATCGAGTTACCATCTGCGTCAAACATCTCTAGCTTGATTGCGTCACCAAACGACATAAACCTTGTCGATGGCTTACCATCACAAATGGTTTCAATCATTCGCACCTCTGCAATACACGAGTAGCCCACACCACCTTCTTCGATAGAGGTACCATGCTCGGTGCCCTGCTTGTTCGATACCGTACCAGAACCAATGATCGCCCCAGCAGAAAGTGGACGGGTTTTGCTTGCATGGACAATCAAATCAGCGAAGTCAAACGTCATATCAACGCCAGCATTCGGGCAGCCAAACGGCTTGTGATTGTAGGTTGAGACAAGCGGCAGATGCACTTTATTCTCATACCATGCATCGCCAAGTTCATCTGGTGTTACCGCAACGGGAGAGAACGCCGATGACGGTTTTGATTGGAAGAAGCCAAAACCTTTGGCGAGCTCTGCTGGGATCAAACCGCGTAACGAAACATCATTGACCAACATGATGAGACGAATCGATTCTTGCGCTTCGGCAATGCTTGCTCCCATCGGAACATCACCTGTGATAACCGCGACTTCTCCTTCGAAATCGATACCCCATTCATCACTGGCAAATTCAATGTTGTCACAAGGGCCAATAAACGCATCCGAACCACCTTGATACATAAGCGGATCAGCCCAAAAGCTTTCCGGCATTTCTGCACCGCGCGCTTTACGCACTAGCTCGACGTGATTGACGTACGCACTTCCGTCTGCCCATTGATATGCACGAGGCAGTGGTGACTCTAGATAGTGGGATTCAAACTCTTCGCATCCCGATACGTCACCGCTATTTAATGCGCTATAAAGCTCTTCAAGTTGTGGCGCAACTCTGTCCCAATTATCCAATGCCACTTGCATGGTTGGCGCGAGGTGCATTGCATGGAAAATTTCGGTTGCAGGTACGCATATTGTTAGGTCTTTGCTCACGACCATCAACAGGCCATCGCGAGTACCATTTTTCTTGGTTGCTAATTTCATCCTTGCCCCTTACTTCTCTTGCCAGCTATAGACGTATTCTTTGTTTTCAACCTTATCGAGTTCATCAGAGAACTCGAGCGCGTGGCGTGTATCAATCATCACTGCCACTTCATCGGTAAACTTCTTCTTGTATTCCTGACCAGCTTTGAACGCTTTCGGGTGAGGGCCGTGTGTGAAGCCCGCCGGATGGAAAGTCACCATACCAGCTTCAATGTTGTCACGGCTGAAAAAGTCCCCCGCGTGGTAGAACAAGACTTCATCATAATCGTCATTATTATGATAGAACGGCACCTTCAATGCGCCAGGATCGCTTTCGATCGGACGAGGTACAAACGTACACACCACAAATCCAGCACCAACAAATGTGGTATGTGCGGAAGGCGGTAAGTGATAACGATGCGACATCAAAGGTCGAATATCACGCCAGTTCACTTTCACCACTGCCAAGTCACCGTGCCAACCAATGGCATCAAGTGGATTGAATGGATAAGTAATGACGCTGACTTTGTCATGGCGCTTCACCTGTACCTGCGTCAGTTCTTCTGAGTATTGCGCGCGAAATGCGTCGTTAATCGAAGGCGTTTCCAGAACCGCCGGGTCAAATACAGCATGATTACCCACCATGCCTTTCTCTGGCAGAGAATAAGCGGCATCGGTGTTTTCAATCATCAGAACAAACATTGGCTCACTTGGTTCTAATCGCCAACTGGTCGAGCGCGGGATCATCACGTAATCCCCTTCACTCACTTTGAGATGACCATAGTCGCAATAAAGGTCGGCCGTTCCGTGGTGGATGAATAGCAGCTCATCACCATCAGCGTTGCGGACCAAGAAGTCCATCTTCTCTTCCATACGCCACACTCGAACCTTACAGTTGGCGTTGTGTAGAAGATGTGGCACTGCCCAAGGCGAAATCTGGCTCGCCGTTTCAACTAGGTTGAAATCGAAAGCGCGCGGACGTAAGTCCCCCTCCCACTCAGACCAACCTGTCGGTGCATGTTGATGATGAAAGTGTGCTGCTGGGCCAAAGAATCCACTTCGACCTGCTTCACGTTCGTAAATTGCCTCTTCCGGGAAATCAGCATGTGCTTGCTTGGAGCACACTCCCTCCCGATGAGGGAATGTGATCCATTTATGCATCGCTTAGTACTCCTCGGCGGATTTGGTCTTCTTCAATCGATTCGAACAGCGCCTTGAAATTACCTTCACCAAAGCCCTCATTGCCTTTACGTTGAATGATTTCAAAGAACACCGGGCCAATTACCGTCTGAGTGAAAATTTGCAGCAAAATGCCGTCTTTGGTCGGTGCGCCGTCTATTAAAACTCGTAAATCACGTAGTTTGCTAACATCTTCTCCGTGCCCTTTCACACGCTCGTCCACTTTCTCATAGTAGGTGTCTGGCGTCGGCATAAACTCCATTCCACGATCACGGAGCGTTTGAACGGTTTGATAAATATCATCGGTGGTCAGCGCGATGTGCTGAATACCTTCACCGTTGTATTCACGAATGAACTCTTCAATCTGCGATTTTTCATCAGAAGACTCATTGATTGGAATGCGGATCTTGCCACAAGGTGCGGTCATTGCGCGGCTAACAAGACCGGTCAGTTTACCTTCGATATCGAAATAGCGGATCTCGCGGAAGTTACCAATGCGCTCGTAGAATCCTGACCACACATCCATATTGCCTTGCTTCACGTTGTGGGTCAGATGGTCAATTTCATACATACCAACGTCGGCTTTCGCTAAACGTTCGTCGGCATCGTCATAGAAACGGAAGTCGACATCGTAAATACTCTGCTTGCCGTAACGATCAACGAAGTACAGAAGGCTTTCACCAATACCGTATATCGCTGGAATGCTCAGTTCCATTGGACCAATTTCAGTTTTGTACTCAACGCCACCGTTATCCAGCGCTTGCTTTAATGCGACGTTCGCGTCTTTCACACGAAATGCCATGCCACAAACCGATGGGCCGTGAACTTTAGCAAAGCCTTCTGCTTGACTGTGCGGCTGGGCGTTAACGATAAAGCTGATGTCACCTTGTCGGTACAGCCAAGCCTCTTTAGAGCGGTGTTTTGCGATCTCTGCAAAACCCAACGATACAAACAGCGCTTTTAATTGTTCAATGCCTTCGCTATTCGCCGCTGTGTATTCCACAAATTCGAATCCATCCGTTCCTAATGGGTTGTAGGTGTCCACCATGACTTTCTCCTTATGTCATTGCTGTATTTGAACATGCGTTCTCGTTCGATATTTCTAACTTGGCGCAGGAGGAGAAAAATTGGAATACATGAGTGGAAATCTGGCTTTACGCAGTTTTAAATGGCAGTTGTAAAATTTATGTTACACACAATTTTGCAATAGCAAACGTTTACGACAATTATACGGAAAGCGAGCTATATCAATGCATTATCATATCCATCAGCAATTTACACACCACAAGCAAATGTAAACAAGTTGTTACCTTGGCTATTTTTTTGGCCAGTTATGCGCATTTCTCATGCGAACAACGTCAATATTAGGTTTCCGATATGGAATGGTAGACGATAAGTGGTAGTATCTTTTTTTAATCACAACACTGGCAATAGTTATGGCACGCCGAACACAAGAAGATACCCAAATCACCATCAACACCATTCTCGATGTTGCAACAGAGCAATTGATAACGCTTGGTTACGAGAAAATGTCTTACACAACGTTGAGTGAGCAGACAGGGATATCGAGGACGGGGATCAGCCACCACTTTGCAAAGAAAGTAGATATTCCATGTGCGCTTCAAGGTCGCCTACTCAAGCTGATGGTTGAAAAGTTAGATCTCTCAAAGAATGAGACGGTGTTTATAGCGAGTTGGCAGAAAGCTCTCGAAGACGGTCAGTTCTTGGCGATATGGCGCCTCGCTTTCCAAATGACGATAGGCAGACATCATCAACCTTACGTTTATGAGCTAACCTCTCAGGTAGAGAGCTTAGTCGCTTATAAGCTCAGCCAACCATGTTATAAGACTATTGAATGGCTGATAGGGTTAACGCTTATGAAAATAGGGAAAGCGTAAAATTATACCAATCACAGTAAGTAACTGGAGTTAGCGCAGGAAAAACATCTGAAAACAAGGCTAGTATTTTTGATTAGTGGTTATTTACTAAGACGGTATTAGATACAACAAAGGAGCTCAGTGAGCTCCTTTTTAATATGTGGTTCACTACCGAAGCGATGGTGCTATAAACCCATGTCTTCAGTAATATCTTTAATCTGCTTTAAGTCCATTTTATTGACTTCAATAAGCTGGTCAACTTGGCTTAAACGAGAGTTTGCTTCATCGTATTTATCACAGGCGTCAGATTTCACATCCCAAGATTTGCCTTCTAAGAAAACATCACACTCTTTCTTTAGCTTCTCAATTTTAGGCAATAGTGCTTCGCGCTCTTTCTCAAGAGACTCAAGCTCTTGCGATATTTGTAATTCTTTGCGGAACACCTCTCGAGAACGCTCGAACATCGTCGCTTGCATATCGGCTTGGCGATTCAACTTGTCGTTTTCATTCTTGGTGCTGCTTAATTTGTTTTTCTGCTCTTTCACCTGTGATTCAAGTGCAAGATTCACTTTTTCGACTTCGGTTAACTGTTCTTGAAGTGCTTTTAATTCGGCTTTATGAGCTTCTTCTTTCTCTGCCAACAGTGTCGCTACTTTTGCATCAACTTCTTGATCTAGGCTCGCTTCACGTGTTTTTACTTGAGAGACCAAGTCAGTTTTGTCTTGTGTCAGTGCTTGGTACTTTTCTTCCAACACTTGATACGTGGACTCCCACTTGCTCGCTGTCATTGCCGAGCCAGCTAAACCACCAAATGCCAGACCCAACACTGCCGCAATCGCAATATAAATATGAGTACGCTTATCGCGCTCCTCAATGACAACTACTTCGTCTTGATCTTCAATATTGTTCTGAGAAGTCACCGTATCTTACTCCAAGGGATCTACTGATTTGCTAGCGAGTGAGTTCCGCAATCATGATTGATGCGGTATAAATTAAGAATGCGCCAATCAAGGTAATGACGGTCGCTTTTTGGACTTTTTCATTGGTACGATAACGAAATAACACAAACGCTAACGCCACCAATACTGCAATGGCTAACAATCTGGTCATACTGCCTCCTTGTCCAACTCTGAGAACCTATCTGACTCCATAGACAGTCTCGCAAAAACTCATTGTAACCTATTTCTACGGAGCATACGGTCAACATAGCGTAGAATTTAAAGCGATTGCTCCCGTTTTGATCAAATTAATGTTCTAATTTGAACAACATATCATCAGCCAATCGAAATCCCATCGCGCCCTAGAATCCTTCCCCGACCTTCCATACACACCAAGAATAAACCCAATTGCACGTAATTTGTTTAATTAATCAACAAACCTATGAAATCAAAGCCACAACATCCGCATAATGTATTGAAAATAAATCTTCATTTGGTGTTGAAATGGTAACAAAACATGATAGAGTTCACACGTTAATGGTGACCAGCATCATTAACTAACCTTTACTCATTTGATTGAGTAAATGTTCCGATGAAGACTGCAGGAGAGTGGTTATTAACTAAATTTTAACATTTAGTTAGGGTAACTCGCCGAAGAATTAACTATTTCAGGTGCTACTTAGGTAGCGGGGACTGTAGTTGGAGGAACCTCTGGAGAGAACCGTTAAATCGGTCGCCGAAGGAGCAAGTCCTGCACATTTGTGTAGGGTGAAACTCTCAGGCAAAAGGACAGAGGAGTGGAAAGTAACAACCTAACTATTTGGCGTTCCCGCCTAATTTAAATAGCTTGGCTCTATTAGAGATCTTTGATCTCGTCCTTTCCCTCTTCTCCTTATTAGTTGTTTTATTAAGGGGAAATCATGAACGACCTACAATCTTTACTTCAAACCATTGATAACTTTGTCTGGGGTCCACCACTGCTACTTTTGCTTGTGGGAACCGGTGTTTACTTCACTTTTAGCCTAGGCTTGATCCAGTTTAAGCACCTACCAACTGCGTTAGCGATGGTATTTCGTAAAGATAAGTCATCTGATAAACAGGGTGACGTTTCTAGCTTTGCTGCGCTGTGTACTGCGCTGTCTGCAACAATTGGTACAGGTAACATCGTTGGTGTTGCTACCGCAATCAAACTTGGTGGCCCTGGTGCCCTATTCTGGATGTGGCTTGCCGCTCTATTCGGAATGGCAACCAAATACGCGGAGTGTCTTCTTGCGGTGAAATACCGTCGCGTTGACGACAAAGGCCAAATGATTGGTGGCCCTATGTACTACCTACAATATGGTGTTGGCTCGAAAGCGCTTGCGATCATGTTTGCGGTATTTGCACTGGGTGTAGCGTGTTTTGGTATCGGTACCTTCCCTCAAGTGAACGCGATTCTTGATGCCAGCGAAATTTCTCTCGGTGTAAACCGTGAACTTGCTGCTTTCATCCTGACTCTATTGGTTGCGTTTGTCACTTTGGGTGGTATTAAATCCATCGCGAGTGTTGCAGGTAAAGTGGTTCCAGCAATGGCAGTATTTTACGTACTGGCTTGTTTGAGCGTGATCATCATGAACGCTGACCAATTGCTAAACGCCGTTGAGTTGGTGTTGGTGTCTGCCTTCACTTCAACCGCAGCGACAGGTGGTTTCTTGGGTGCAAGCATTATGCTAGCCATCCAGTCAGGTATCGCTCGCGGTGTATTCTCAAACGAATCTGGTTTGGGTAGTGCACCGATGGCAGCTGCGGCAGCGAAAACAGACTCTTGTGTTAAACAAGGTCTGATTTCAATGACTGGTACCTTCTTCGATACCATCATCATTTGTACTATGACAGGTCTAGCGTTGATCCTGACAGGCGCTTGGCAAAGTGACTTCTCTGGTGCAGCGATGACAACGCACGCATTTGCTGTAGGCTTGAACGCAGAGACATTTGGTCCAATGCTGGTGTCTATCGGCCTGATGTTCTTCGCGTTTACCACCATTCTTGGTTGGAACTACTACGGTGAGCGTTGTGTGGTATTCCTGTTCGGTACTAAAGCAGTGCTGCCATACAAACTGATTTTTGTTGGTTTGGTAGCTTCAGGAGCTTTCCTTCACTTAGACATGATTTGGCTGCTGGCTGATATTGTGAATGGTTTGATGGCAATCCCTAACCTGATTGGTTTGATTGCTCTACGCCATGTCGTGTTGGAAGAGACGAAGCTGTTCTTCAAATCCTCGTCTCAATCTGATGATTTTGATGCAGTGAAAGCATAAACCGAGCTAGAAACTTTAAGCCCGCTGATTTCAGCGGGCTTTTTTATTTTGCTAATCTCTCAGCCATTGGTGTTCGACCTGTTCCCCTTGCTTTTCAAAAAATGAAGAGTGCTGTTGTTTAAACTGATCGACTTTAATGTCATCAATAGGCCACTGTTTAAAGTCTTCATTGATAACTGCTTTTTCTACACCAAACTCAAGCGACACAAGCTTAGGTCTGACATGACGATGAAAGTAGGTTTCTCCGCTACTGTCACACACCATAGGAACATGGGATGCGGGTTCACTGTTAATCGATACCATGGCCCAAATACTAGAGTCAGGCTTACAGCTCTCCTCTTTGACCACATCAATTTCAAACTTATTGTCCAGTGTCGTCATAACATAAATAGCCAATGACTCTTCTAGATAGACGCGTCTTAGTAAAAGCTGCTTTGTGTCTTGTGTTCTAGCTTGTTGGATACCATTTGAAAACGGATGGAAGTATGACCAATGCCACTGCCAGTCCATGTCTCTCTGTTCAAATTGAAGCTGAGGTACGGCTTTCCAAGCGACAGCACCAACCATCGCTGCCAGAAAAAGGAGGAGAATTAATATCAATTGAATAAGTAAACGCATTAGACTGGCTTTTCTACTAGTAACTTAACACCAAGAACAACTAATACCGCACCCGTTGCCCCTTCCATCCACTTCATAAAGCTCGCATTTTTCAGCAAACTTTTCGCCGAATTAAGTGCTCCGGCCAAACCACATTGCCAAACCATCGCAATAATAAAATGAATCATCGCCATCGTCATCGACTGTAACAACGGTGAACCTTCTGGGTTCACAAACTGCGGCAAGAACGCAAGATAAAATACGGCAGTTTTCGGATTCAAAACGTTAGAAAGAAAACCTTCCCGAAAAGATCGTTTCCCACTGTAGGCCTGATGAACTTGCTCTGAGACTGCAATACCACCATTGGCCTTCATCAATGCTCTTAAACTACTTAGACCAAGCCATATCAAGTACGCCGCGCCAATCATTTTCACGGTTTGGAAAAGCTCCGCAGATTGCGCAAGAATGGCAGAGATACCAACCGCTGAGAAAAAAGCGTGCACAAACAGCCCAAAACAAATCCCTAAACTGGTCGTGCAACCATCTTTCAGTCCAGAGCGACTGGTATTACGGATCACCAAAGCAGTATCCAAACCAGGCGTTAAGGTCAAAATGGTAATGGCAACCAAAAAGGCCTCAAAATTTAAAATATCCATATCATTGATTGAGTTATTGAGAATTACCCATCAATACCGCCAATCAGTGTGTTCTGCAAGTCCATTTTTATAAATCAGCATGTAAAGCCTCTACCCCACCAATGAAAATGGCTATTTTCCATGGCAACGGCCTCTGCATCAGTTGCTTACCCCTGCTCTCAACCTTGAGTTAATTCACCAGAAAAATGCAAAACTACAACTATATCTACAACTTTTATGTATCGCTTCCAACTTGTTTACTACTTCATTATTCATAGGGAGACTTATAGTTTTGTTAGTTCAAACGTATTAATTCACAAAGGACGTCAGATGTGCCGACTCAAAGCTAATTTGATTTATTTGACGATTTCCCAGTTTTGGATGTTGGGATATGTCCAAGCTGACAGCTTATCGATGAATATATCTGGCTATATCGGTGATCAATGTGAAGTAAATTTTGGTTCTAATGACACTATGGACTTTTCTAATGAAATATCAAGAACACTACCTTTTGACATATATTGCAACCAACCAATAGTGCTTACTATTCGTTCAAAATACGGCGGTCTTAAACACGAAGATAATGAACTTGTAAACCTCACTCATTATTCCATCAATTTGGATGTTAGCTCAATAAATATCGCTACAGAGTTAAACAGTGAGGATATTACCACACCAGTACAAATTGACAGTTTTGGCGCTATTCCTTTTTCCACTATTGGGGAACTAGGAGTAACGCTTGAGCATGGCTTGCTATACGCAGGCTATTATAAAGACGTCATTGAAATTGATATCTACCCATCAATAAATAACGTCACGAAGTAGGAAATCTGCAATTTCGCAGAAAAGCTAGCTCGGCAGGATTTGAGCTAAACATGAATGTTATCTCTTGAGTTAAAGGAATCTTCTTATGAAAAAACTAACGATTTGCGCAGCAGCAATTACTGCTTTATTTGGTACTCAGGTCAATGCTGCACCGGGCGATGTTCAATTAGTTGGTTATGTTTCACCTGTTTGTGAAGTTACAGGGCTTGCTACTCAACTTCTTGATTTCGGCGATGTAACGAATATTCAAACTGTATCCCTCAACCTGGGTATGCAATGTAATGATGTTGATGGTGCAACCGTTTCTCTAACCAGCTCAGAAGGTGGTTTGGAATCTGATGATAATGAGGACTTTGCGCTGGAATACACTGCTACGTTTACTCCTACCGGTTTGTCTCCTCTGGTTTTGAATGCACCTGGTGGTCCTGGTCTTAATGATGTATCGGTAGATGTTGCCTACCCTGGTTCATCAACGTTGGCAGGTGGTGTTGGCGCGACCTTAACGGTAGCAACGACTGAAACAGCGGCTTGGGCTGGCGGCTACTCTGATACGTTAACTGTGAATATCACATCAAACTAATCGATATTCTTCCCCCCCCAATGGGAGGCTTAGGCACGGGCCTCCCTATAACAACAGCAACACCGATGAACTTGATGGAGCTCAACATGTCTCGTTGGATAAATTTAGTAGTACTATCTTTAGTTTGTTCTTATGCACACGCTTATAAAGTCGAGCCTATGGTTGCAGAAATGGAACCTCTCGGTAAACGAGCACAGATGTCCATGCGTATAGACAACACCTCCCGAGCGCCCCTCACCGTTGAGCTCTATCCTTTTTCTATGACAATGGATGAGCACGGAAAAGAAACCATCCGAGCAGCGGATGACGAGTTACTTGTCATACCCGTAACCGCCATTATTGAACCAGGTCGTTCCCAGTCTGTGATGATCCGATACTTAGGCGACCCATCGATCACTCAATCAAAATCGTATCGTATTGCCGTTAAGCAAGTAGAGGTTAAGCGAGGTGATGGCAACAACGGTCAACTTGGGTTACTGCTCCAGTTCAATACACTTGTCAATGTGAGACCAAAGAATACAGCACCAGCTCTTGATATTAAGAGTGTGCAAGAAGGGGAAAATAAGTGGATCGTTGAAGTCGAAAATACTGGAAACAGTTATGGCAGATTAACGAAAACTAACTGGCGAGTAACTGATGGCAACCATTCTAAATACCTCAAGGGCATCGACATTAGTAAGCTGATAGCGGGGACATTAGTGTTACCACATTCGACACGCTATTTTGACATGCAGCCACTGGATGGATTTGATGCATCTAAGGTATCAATCGAGATCGATCAGGACGAATAACAATGAGAATAATGAGTCTACTTGGCGTTCTCCTACTAGTCATGAGCTACCCATCGTTAGCCATTGTTATTTCACCCACGGTTTTAGAACTGAATACAAGCAAGAGTAATAATGCTCAATTGATTGTCACCAATAACTCAAATATCAAATTACCTATTGAAGTGACCGTTAAAAAAATTGTATTCAATGAAGATGGGAAATACTCGACTAATAATATCAGTCACGAAGAAATTTTAGTTTTTCCACCAGCAGCAATGTTAATGCCAGGGAAAAAACAAACATTTCGAGTGCAATGGTTAAAGAATAAGCCTATTAATCATTCAGAGAGTTATTTCATTCGATTTAGTGAAGCTAAAGTAAAAGACAATAAAGAAACTCAACGTAGCAATAACCTAACAACCGACGTTGACTTAAATATACATTATAACGCGCTAGTTCACGTGTTCGACCAAACATTAAGGCCCAATGTATACGCCCATATTGATGAACTCGGTGCCATTACACTTCAAAATAGAGGCTCTCGATACACATTTTCATCACTCGTTCATTTTGGTGAGTTAAATTCTGAGGTAAATGATCTGCTGCAAAACGAAATTGGGCAGCAATTCTTACCTCCTCATTCATTAATAAAGTTGCCGTCAACTTCAACCTTACCTGCCGGTCTATATCATGGAAAAGAACAATGAATTGAGTTTATTATTGAAGTTCTTCTTTCTACCCCTACTCTCACTGTTTCTAACAAATAGTGTCTCCCATAGTCGAGAAGTCGTTCTGAACCCGACTGGCAGGGATATCGAATTGGTCTCTTTAGTTAGGATCAGTGATACTGTACTCGGTGAAGCTTCTATCACCATCACCGCAGACGATTCCATTGTATTACCCAAAGAAAGCACACTAGGTCTATTATCTTCTTCAGTTTCACAGCAAGCCATCCAGAGGCTTCGTGACGTAAACAACCTCGAAACGCTCACACAAGTTGACTTTGAAAAAGTCGGACTGGGCTTACAGTTCGATCTTTCAACCCTAGAGTGCATCATCGCCGTCCCAAATGAGCTAAGCCTCACACAGCAAATCTCGTTGTCCGATAATAACGATCATTACAATTACAACGAGCCAAGCTTTTACAGTGGTTATTTGAACATTTTCCTAAACGCAAATGAAACCCAATCATTTGATGAGCAAAGCTCTAGAACCAGCCTTTATAGCTCTCGACTAGATTCTGGCCTAAACATTGGTTCACTTAACATTGAGTATGAGTCCATCTTTGAAAATGGCTCTGAAAAAGAATCGACATACAATAGAGAAGGGACGCGGCTCAATGTCGACTTCCCTACCCAAGGAACAAGGCTAGTCGTCGGTGACATGTACAATCCCGGCACTAGTTTTCAAGATGGCACTGACGTTCTTGGGCTCGGCATTACGCGAGACTTTACGCTTATCCCCACCCGAAATGTTCGACCAAAAGCAAATCAGTCTTTTACGCTGCAAAGAACCTCAAGTGTTGACGTTGTGATTGACGGTATTGTTGTGCAACGATTCACGCTTGGTGCAGGCAGTTATAACTTGAGTGACATCCCCTTGGCTCAAGGAACGAACGATGTAGAACTCGTGATTACTGACTCATCCGGTCAACAAGAACGCATCCAGTTTTCGATTGCCACAGGTAACGACTTATTGGACAGCGGAGAGTTTGAATATAGCCTGATGTATGGTGCGCCTTCATTTTTCGACAATGGCGCCATAGATTATTTTTCAGATCAAAGACTTGCTCATGGTTACCTAGATTTTGGTGTGACGCCTTGGTTAACACTCGGTGTTAACGCTCAGACAAGAGAAAAGCTGTATCAATATGGCTTTTCTGCTCTATTTGCGAATTCTCTTGGCATTACCGAACTTTCTGGCTCCCAAAGCCACCATCCCGAGTTTGGCAATGGACACGCCTATAAAGTGGCGTTTGATGCGGAGTTTTCTGACGCCAATTCATGGCAGCCTCAACTTAGCCTGGTTTACGAATATCAATCCGAGAATTTTTCTGGCGTCAGTGACCTTGACTCAACCCAATCACCATTAAATTTAACCACACATTATGCGTCAGCTTTTGCTGCTGTTTACATTTACGATAGTTTGAGAGCCGCAGTGACATTCAACTATCGCTCTGGCCTCGATAAAAACAATGATTATTGGTCAGTCAGCCCGAGCTTATCTGGTCCTTTTTTTGGCACACCTGCTACTTGGAGTGCTCGCGTAAACTATCAGAATAATGAGGTAGACTCAGATGAAGTCAACACAACACTAACTCTAAGTTGGCCGCTTAGTAAACAGTCTCGCGTCGTCGGCCGATACTCTACTGAAATCGATCAAGCTTCGCTCGACTACACCTATCAAAACAACGTTGGCAATACTGGCGGGGTCTCTGGTTTTGCATCTGTCGTTACCGACAGAGAGACGGATTCTAGCGTCGACCTCGGCATTAACTATGCCGCAAATCGATACCAATTCATTGCGGACCACTCTTCACGCCTTGAAGATCTAGACGAGGACAGACGAAATCACTCCACAAGAATCGAAATTGGTAGTGCCCTCGCCTTTGCAGGAACCTCCGTTACGATTGGCCGCCCTGTACGTGAAGCATTTGCGGTTGTAAGCAAGCATTCAAGCTTAGAAGATAACGCTATCGCGATAGACCCAACTAAAGATGGTGACTACGCCCGCGTCTACAGTACTAACCAACATAACGTATTAATCCCGGATCTGGTCGCCTACAACACACAACTGATTAGTTACGATGTAGAAGATCTTCCTCCCGGCTATGATCTTGGAGAAGGTGCCTTTTGGCTCAATCCCGGAAACAAGCAAGGGTACGCTCTTCAGATTGGTTCCGATGCCGTCTTAACCGTTATAGGCACTCTTTTAGATAGACAAAGTGGCAGCCCCATCCCTCTTGTGGCAGGAACAGCAAGCTACTTAGGAACGGGAAAGCAGCTGCCAATTGAGTTTTTTACGAATAGAAATGGCTTATTTGCGATATCTGGCTTGAAACCTGGGCGCTATAAGCTCGAACTTGATACCAAACAAAAGCAAACCGTCACCATTGATTTAA
The DNA here is from genome assembly GCF_030248515.1 of Vibrio sp. D401a. Classification (NCBI taxonomy): domain Bacteria; kingdom Pseudomonadati; phylum Pseudomonadota; class Gammaproteobacteria; order Vibrionales; family Vibrionaceae; genus Vibrio; species Vibrio sp. D401a. Next base: position 127,876 of record NZ_JAHGAI010000049.1, read on the forward strand.
GTGAACAACAAGAAGTCCTGATAAGACTGGGAGAGCTCTATGTTGATTAGATCATCCTTTTACCTGATTTCCCTTATTACAGCCTTGCAATCCAATTCGGTGGTAGGTTGTCAAATAAACTCACTGAGCATTGAGCCTATTGCAACGCCTTATAGCTATGATGTCTTTGCCAATGGACCTTATGCGATGACCAACTCTTATAAAGCTGCCGCAGATATTGTAGGCGAAAATTGTCATGTTGAGATGTCACTGCAAATGGAAGATGTAACGACGACATTAGCGGGCAGTAACCAGCAAACTCTCGCATTTACATGGGCTGGGGGCAACGGTACGTCCGTTGCAAACCAATGGCAATTTGTACTAACAGAACAATCGCCCTCGGCCATCATACAAATGCGTTACCCAGCAAAGCAGTGGCTCCCGGCAGGCTCCTACAGCGGAACACTACAGCTCGCGTTAGCTTATTCTTCAATGTTGAACCAAACACCATTATCGCCTGCAATCACGACTGTGAATGTCACGGTTAACCCGATTGCAAAAATACAATTTTATGGATTAACTCAGAGGCAATACGACTTAGATTTGGGTAACTTGTACTCAAACAAAGTGATCAGTAATGCGCCAAATTTATGGGTTCAAAGTAACAGTCCTTATCAAATTACCGTTACTTCTAGCCACCAAGGGAAGTTAAGGCATCAATCGAATGATGGACAGTGGGACATCGATTACCAACTTTCGTTTGATAGCCAAGTGATTGACTTAGACCTTTTGGAGGCTCAAGTGAACAAAAGTGAAATGACTTCTGGGCTGCCTATTGCTCTTAACTTTGTCATTGGTGACACGTTCAACAGACCGGGAGGAAAGTATAGCGATACTCTAGATATATCTATTGAGCCACTTCTTTCACAACAACCATAGGCATTCCCAATGATGAGACAGTAAAGAGTGGCAAGGGCAATATCAGTGGACTATGGTGATATTGTTAACATTAAGTGCTAAGACAAAATTACTATTTTGGGGCTAGTCATGCACGGTAGGGCAAACAACAGCGGCCGACTCAGTATTCTTTTGGTTGGAGATCATTGTATACAGAATCAGTTTTTACGCCGCGAAATAGAGAAAAGTAATAAGTATAAGTTCACAAGGAAAAGCATTCATGATTTCAGTCACTTAACTATCCAAGGCTCGTTCGACATTGTGTTGGTATCCTACGCACAATTAGAAAAGTATGATTATCATGGCTTTATCTCTGCCTGCACAGCGGAGGCAGACCTGATCGTTTACGACGTACCTAATGGTATTGTCGAGCTTAAACTCGCCGCGAGTTTAAATCTCAAGGGAATGCTTTATGAAGATGCCCCTATTGAGCACTTAACGCGCTGCATACAAGCGGTCGAAAACCAAGAGCTCTGGCTACCGAGAAAAGTCATGGAAAAAATGCTCAGCGACATTCGCCCTTATGCAATGAACTCCCAGGATATCAGCTCCACACTAACCAAACGTGAGAAGCAGATACTTGATCGGCTCGTTCAAGGCCATTCTAACCTGCAAATCGCGGAAGAGTTATTTGTTGCGGAAAGCACAGTAAAGACCCACGTTTATAAACTGTACAAAAAACTCAATGTCAGTAACCGAAAAGAAGCCGTTCAGAAAGCAAGCCAACCGTTTCATTACGAATTTAAGCCACACTAACGTATTAGGTGTACTTAACCGCACATGCTGCCCCCCCCTCTAAAGGCATCCTACCTCTATACAAGTTACTGAAATTGTGCACAATAGACCTGAATTATTTGTTAAAAAATAGTAAATTCAAATAATCTCGCTATCGGTGATTTGTTGATGCTTTATCTTGTTCTGCATCCAGCACCAAGAGAAGGAACCCTAGGTTCAAGGACCCCTTTGGGGCGTTTAAGGAAAGAAAATACAAAAGAGTAGTCACATGAGCGCATTTCAAAAACTCGTCGAACATTCAAATAAAGTCTTCAACTTCGGTCATTTAGCATCCATTGTTGGTTGGGATCAGGCAGCCGTTATGCCCGCAGGCGGTGCAGAAGCTCGATCTAATGCAGTGGCAGAATTAGAAGTCCACATCCACTCTTTAATGACTCAGCCACACCTTGGTGACCTATTTGCTCAAGCAGAAGAAGAGTCACTATCTGCTAAAGAGCAAGCCGTACTTCGCGAAATGAAACGTGATTGGCAGCAGGCTAACCTATTACCAGAGTCATTAGTTCAAGCTCAGTCCCTAGCGGGCTCAAAGTGTGAACACGCTTGGCGTACTCAGCGTGGTGACAATGACTGGGCGGGGTTCGAAAAGAACTGGGCAGAAGTGGTCAAACTTTCTCAAGAAGAAGCGCAAATCCGAGCGGAAGCCAATGGCACTACGCCTTACGATGCAATGCTAGATATTTATGAACCTGGCACAACTTCCGCTTCACTCGATGCTCTATTTGCAGACGTTAAAACGTGGCTACCGAATCTAATCGATGACGCTATCGAGAAACAAAAGTCGAACAATATTCTACTGCCTAACGGCCACTACCCTGCTGAAAAGCAAAAGGCATTGGGTCTAGAAGTCATGAAGCTTTTGCAGTTCGATTTTGAGCATGGCCGTCTCGATGAAAGTGTTCACCCTTTCTGTGGTGGTGTACCAACCGATGTACGAATTACTACTCGTTATGACGAGAGCGAATTTGTTCAATCTCTAATGGGTATCGTGCACGAAACTGGTCACGCGCGTTACGAGCAAGGTTTACCTAAATCGCTAGCGGGCACTATGGCAGGTCAAGCACGCTCAATGGGAATCCATGAGTCTCAATCTCTGTTCTTTGAGATGCAAGTCGGTCGTAGCCAAGGATTTGTAGAACACCTAGCACGTCTGGCTTCGAACCACTTTGAAGGCCCTGAGTTTGCACAAGATAACTTATCAAAAATCTACACTCACGTAGAGAAAGGCTTTATCCGAGTTGACGCTGACGAGTTGACCTACCCAGCTCACGTCATCTTACGTTACGAGATTGAGCGCGATCTGATGAATGGCGTAATCAAACATACCGACGTGCCAGAGTTGTGGAATGAAAAGATGAAGTCTTATCTTGGTCTATCAACAGAAGGGAACTTCAAAAACGGTTGTATGCAAGACATCCACTGGACCGATGGTTCATTTGGCTATTTCCCTTCATACACACTAGGCGCAATGTATGCGGCACAATTTATGGCTGCTATGAAGAAAACCGTGGACGTGGATGGCGCAATTCGCTCCGGTGATCTGTCACCAATCTTCACATGGTTATCTGACAATATTTGGAGCCAAGGAAGCCTACTATCTACTGATGACTTGGTCACACAAGCGACTGGTGAAGTCTTAAACGCTAAGCACTTTAAAGATCATTTGATTGGTCGTTACCTCTAACAGTCAAATCGAAAGAAAGCCGAGCATATTGCTCGGCTTTTTGTTTTTAATGGCTACTTAACCAGTATCGCATCATTTGTCTTTTCATCCATTTCATTAGGCGATTGCACGCCGTTATTACGATGAGTCCAAAGGTAGATGGATGGAATAACCGTAAGGGTCACTATCATCGAGATAACACAGCCCCATCCTACTACTAACGCCATTGGAGACATGTAATTGTCATAACCACCAAACCCATACGCCAAAGGAATTAGACCAGCAACCGTCGTGATGGTCGTTAATGTTATTGGTCGAACGCGACTTTGAGTCCCTTGAATGACAAACTCTAATAAGTTGCTTTTATTACAATCCGATTCGTGTTCTTTAAAGTGCCAGATCAACACTAAGCTGTTATTCACCATGATACCAATCAAGGCGATCATCCCGATAATCGAGAAGAAACTTAAAACTTGATTGTGTAAGAACAGAATGAACAACGCGCCTGCAATACCAAAAGGAATCACCGTTAAGACAATTAACGTCTCTCTCATCCTATCGAACAACAAGATGAGAAGCAGAGCGATGCCAATAAACGCCACGCTGATTGCAATGATAAAGCCTTGTTGTGCTTCCTGGGTTTCAAGGATTTGACCAGTAGCGATGATCGATGCACCGCCGTACTCTTTATTGGCAAACTCTTGTTGCACCAAAGCAAACACCGCCACAGGGTCTGTTACCGTAGCATCTACCCCAGAAGAAACGCGGATAACTCGTTCACCATTAAAGTGCTTGATCTGCGCTTCTGAGTCTGCATTTTTCCATCGAACCAACTCGCTCAAAGGCACGAGCTTGTTATCACTTGCACGAACTAACAGGTTATTGAGCTCCTCAAGTGACTTGTCATCCTCTTCTAACGCAACTCGGAAGTACACTTCTTCCTCACCGTTAAAGATGCGAGTCACTCGCTGACCATCAATCGCGAACTTGATGATGTCACCTACTTGGTTCGCGCTAATACCATAATATTTTAACCAATGGTGCTGTAGTTCTGCTTGGATCTGCGGTGCAGGTGCGTTCAAATCGCGACGCACACGACTGGTTCCGTCGAGAGAATCAATATATGCCGTTAAGTCATTGGCTAAGTTCTCACGACCTTCGTCCGTTCCGCCAACAACACGTAAATCAACTGGGCGTCCAACTGGTGGCCCACCACCATCAATATCAAATTCGATCTGCGCGAGACCGGTAATTTGTGTGGCTTTTTCTTCCCACTCCTCAACGATTTGCTCTGCCGTTCGGGTTCGACTATTAGGTGGTGTTAGTGAGATAACCCAATAGCTATTTGGTGAACTCACCTCTCCGTACCAGTAGTTTACCTCTTCCGTATTTTTAATCAGTGACTCTAATTTCTGAGTTTCTTGCCAAACGTCATCCAAATCCAGTTCTGGATTCGACTCAGCACTTATCTCGATCAGATACGCGCCATCCGTAGGGAAGAACAGAAAACTCAAGCTCTTATAAGAAATTGCACCTAAACTCAGGATCACAACAGTGATACATGGTAACGCCAACTTACTATTGCGAATAACAAACTCAATCAATCTATTAAGGATCGTTAAATCTAAGAAGGCTTTCTTTTTGAGTTGGTTGCGCTTGGTTAAAATGCCTTTTAGGTGAGCAGGAATAAAGAACAGTGCATCAACGAATGAGAAACACAGCGCCACAATCACGGTAAGCGGAATAACATAAACGAGCTTACCACTGTTACCAGGTAAAAAGAGCAACGGCACAAACGCGATCATAGTTGAAAGAATACTAGCCAGTACCGCAGGAAATACGCTCTTCACCCCCTGAGTTACAGCGGTTTCAACAGGGTATCCCTCTTCGACTAACGCGACGATTTTATCACTGACAACGACAGCATCATCCACAATGATGCCGACGATTAAAATCAATGCCGACATGGTAAACACATCGAGGATTTGGCCAAAAGGTGGAAGTAAAGCCAAGGTGCCAAAAATACAAACTGGAATGGAAACCGCAACCCAAAACGCGATTCTTCTGTCTAGGAACAGCGCCAGAGTAATCAGCACTAAACCAAGTCCTACCAAACCGTTGTCTTTCACAATACGCGCTTTTTCTTGAATATCTCCAGATAAATCAGAACCGATTGCGATTGTGTACTTATCCCCTAGCAAGCTTTGCTGGCTATCAATCAATGCTTTAACCGCATTGGAAGTACTAATGACATCGGCTGTTTCATTGGTCCTGAGATCAAATAGGATACTCTTATTACCATTTATCGAGCCGTAAACATCACCTTTTTCAAAACCATCCTCAATGACACCTGAGACATCTTTTAGCTGGATATTGGGACTGAATGAAATGAACATGTTTCTCAGCTCATCAAGACTGTCCAACTCTGCAGATGTCATTAATTCTGGGTTGTTCTTGAGCGTCTCTAGACGTCCTCCACTGATCAAAGTGTTACGCTCGGCAATCAGTGCTGCAACTTGGTCGAGTGTCAGACCGTACCGGCGCAATGAAATTGGTTCAAGCTGAATTAAGAACTCAGGAGCGCGTAAATCAACGGTATAAACCTCACCTATCCCCTCAACGCGGCGCAACGCGAGCTCAAGATCTTTGGCTTTCTGTCGCAGTGCTTTGTAGCCAACATCACCTGAGATACCCACTACCATGAAATCTAGACTGTACGATTTTTTGATCGAAAGTGTTGGCGCTTCAGTCACTCCTGCAGGCAAGTCAGATACTCTTGCCAAGGCATCTCGAATGTCTTGGTACACCGCATTTGGGTCTGAAACGTTACGGTCCAACACCACACTGATGTTGGAAATGCCAGTTTCAGAGGTAGATGTGAACTCTTTTAAGCCAGAAATGGAAAGCAACTCTTTTTCAATCTTACTGGTGATATTGCTCTCGATGTCTTTCGCACTTGCTCCGGGATAAACGGTAACAATATTACCTTTACCTAGATCAAATCGCGGCTTTTCCGCCAGCGGCAGGTTGTACGCAGTTAGCGCCCCTACACTGATGATCAAAATCGTCAGTATTTTAGAGGCAAACTTACGATGAGAGAGTAGTTCTAAGAAGAAGTTCACATCGCCTCCTCATCATTGAAATAGACATAAGATTCCATGCCAGGGTTCAGCAAACCATCAGTGTTTTGGACGGTGACTTCAACAAGGAAGCCTGGTTCACTGTTTTTAAACGCAGGCGAAAGTAAGGTAATTGTTCCATCTAACGTCTTATTCACTGAAGGGACTTCGACTTTCACCGCTTCACCTTTTGTGAACTTGTTAAAATCAATTTCCAATAGGTGGAAACTGACCTTTAACATATCCATATCTGCGATAGTAAATAGAGGATCGCCTACCGAGATAAACTGCCCCATCTCTACAGAACGATCAATAATGACGCCATCAAATGGAGCATCTGGCGTTGCTTTATCTAGCGTCCTTGCGGCAATTTTGTATTGGGTGTTGCTGACATTAAATTGAGCTCGGCCAATGTTGGTCACACGAATTTGATTATCGACATCACTCGCGGACACGCCTTTGCTCTTTAATAGAGACTGATAGCGCTTCAATTGCTTTTCTTGAATATCGAGCTCAGCGCGACTTACTTCAAGCTCGTTTCTCGCAAGCTCTAAGCTCAACGAATAGTCTTGCGACGACAAAGACAGTAACTCTTGGCCTTGAGTCACCAAATCGCCATTGTCATAAACATAAGAGTCGACGACTCCTGCAACCTCACTTTTAACAACGACACTTTTTTCAGGGATTAACTGACCTACAACGTAATCACTCGAGGCATGAGCAATACTTGATAGGAAAAACAACGGTATTAGTGCAGATCTTTTATTCATTTAGTTATCTCAAATCTGATGAACCAAAAGTGACCTGTGCAGATTGCTCTATTCAAATAATTAGAAACCACTGATATCAACGCACAAGCCCATGATGTTTAGCAAAACGTTAACCAAAAGTATGGTTAATAGTTAACGCAATTCTTGATTGGACCTATAAATTATCAGTGGAAGTGTGGAAAAAAAGTGAGTCCTTAATGGACAGGGTTGAAAGTCAATTGATAGAACTATTTACACCTCTAGCGTACTTTTTCAAGAATTAACCGAATTCGTGACGGTGTTATGAGATTCAGAATTCTCTTGGTCAGAACAATGTCAGGCAGCGGTGTTTTTTGATTCAAGACAGTTTTCACTGGGTTAAGGTGTGTAATAAGAGGTGTTCTGTTCCCTTTCGGGCCCGCACGATACGGATGCGGTCTCGACCCAGAAAGAAAGAGACACCCAAATGACACAAATCAATCAAGAACGTCTAGTTGAACACTTCTGCCAACTGGTTCGCATCGATAGCGAATCAATGAATGAAAAACAAATCGCAGAAACTCTAGCTGAGCAACTGGGCGAGTTAGGCTTTACAGTTCAAAAGCTACCTGTACCAGAACACATTTCTAACGGTTTTAACGTATACGCGCGTCTAGAAGGTAAGAAAGAAGGCTCTATCCTAATGAGCTGCCACATGGATACAGTAACTCCGGGTATTGGCATCGAACCTATCATCGAAGACGGCATCATTCGCTCTAAAGGCAATACAATTCTTGGCGGCGATGACAAGTCTGGTATTGCGGCAATCATGGAAGCGGTTCGCTGCATCCAAGCAGAAAACCTTGAGCACAAAACACTAGAGCTTGCATTCACTGTGCATGAAGAAGGCGGTCTGTTCGGCTCTGAGTACTTCGACATGACGCACGTAACGTCTAAAGAAGCGATCGTACTAGACACAGGCGGTCCTATCGGCACTATCGTGACAGCAGCACCTGGTCAGCAAAAAATCGTTGCGACAATCAAAGGCCGTCCAGCACACGCGGGTCTAGCTCCTGAAGAAGGCATCAGTGCAATCATGGTCGCGGCAGATGCCATCAATCAGATGAACCTGCTTCGCATCGACGAAGAAACAACAGCAAACATCGGTATGGTAAATGGTGGTCAAGCGACTAACATCGTAATGCCAGAGCTAAAAATCGTTGCCGAAGCTCGCTCTCTAAATGGCGAGAAGCTAGAAGCGCAAGTCAACCACATGATCTCTACATTCGAGTCTGTGAGCGAAAAACATGGTGCAGAAGTTGAAATCGAATCAAGCCGTGCATACGACGCGTTTGTTATCGAAGAAGACAATGCACACGTATCAGCAATCAAAGCGGCATTCGCTGACATGGGCATCGATGCGTTCACAAAAGGCACAGGTGGCGGTAGCGACGCGAACAACTTCAATAAGAAAGGGCTAACAACCGTAAACCTTTCTACAGGTATGGCAAAAGTACACACCACGGAAGAATTCATTGCAGTGGACGACATGGTGAAAATCACAGAGTTCGTAAAACACTTCCTAGTAAAATAAGCTCACTGCAAACCTAAATTCAGATAATCACTTTGATCCCCTTCCGGCCCTACGCTTGAAGGGGATTTTTTATTAGATACCTTTGCGTACTTCACTTACTAGATTGTGCTCACTGTAAATAAATCTAGTGCCATAAACCCGCCCACAACTTTGTGACACTGTCACTAAAAACCCACAAATAGATAGCCACAATATCAGTTTTTGTGCTGAACATTGGCTATTTACTCTCCTTCTACCAACGTATTTTAATAAAAAGCCTAAACGCTTATAAACTTCGCTCAATTAAGATGCCAACTACATAAAAATCAACACCTTGACTAGATAGATAACGACAAATTTGGACATAAGGTTCCAATCTGATTCCACCATCAAGCTGGGGCTGGAAGTACCTAGGCTCAGCAGAAAATCATGTTCAGTTTGGTTTTAACCCACTGAAAATCGATCGTAGTAGCATCGACAATGCACAGCGAGTAGCGAACTATTTTAATCAGTCTAAGTTGCTGACATGGGAACAAGCAGGCACAACGGCATGGGGTGAATCGGAAAACGCCATTTTCATCGATACCGATGCAGACGGTGAACGCCGCTACTTTATGCAAAAACGCCCGGGAGTGAACATCGCGTTGCCAGTTCAAAACACCTCTGACGCTGATTGGCAACATCTCGGCCAGTTCTAACTCGTAAAAATGTTCGTAGCATGATCATTTAACGTTAACGCCCTACCTAAGCTCAGACTTGTGTAGGGAGTCTTTCTATTTTATTCCAGCGGTCTTTTTGGTGTTGCCCTCAAACCGAGTTACACTACGCCCTCTTTTCCTTTTCTGATTCATTCCCATGACCGACGCTGATATCGAGCTGCAACACCTTTGGTTAGAAGTCCAAGCTGAGCGCTGGCAGAACCTGTCACGCTTTTTGTTTAGCTATTACTGTTACAAACACAACCTCGTGAGTAAAACCAATAAAGTGTGTTGGGAAACAGCCCGTGCATCACTACCTTGTTCTAAGACGATTACCGAACGCAAACATGCGGTTATCGAACCATTGATACCGGAAGATACGGTCGTTGGACTATTAAAAACCATCAGCAAAGATGGCGATATGAGCTTTGAAATAATGACGAGCACACTCGACACATTTTTGCGCTATGTTGTGATCAGCAAACAAGAAAAAGCCCAGCTTAAAACCAACATGCCAGCAAGTTGGTATCAGCTAGAGAACAAGTCATTAATGGCACGTTTTGAGCTCGCAGGTATTGTCATTTAAGGTACGTCGATGCAGTTACAAACCCTAGGTAAAGGACGCTTCGAGGCGCAATGGAGTGAAGATAAACATCTTATCGAAAAAACGATCCGAGATTGCATCTGTACGCGCCGAATTTTTGATGAAAACGAAAAGCTCCTCACCCAAGGCGAGCATGTCGAGAACTTATATCTGGTCGATTCCGGTCGCATCTCCATGGGAGTCACGGCGAGAAACGGCAAAACCTTTCTGCTTGGCACGCTTGAGTGTGAACAACAAGTCTTTGGTGAAATGGAGTTCTTTACTGGCTATCGTTGCCAAATGGATATTATCCCAGTTGAGCCAGTTGAAGTTGCCATTATTGATGCGCAAAAGCTGCAAAAGTGCCTGTTAGAGCAGCCTCGACTGTCGCTTTACTTTGCCAGTGCTATCGCGATTGATTACCAAGATACGGTGGAGATTCTTTCTCGCCGATTACTTTACCCAATCACCTATAACGTGGCATACGACATTTATCATCAGTATTTAAATGACCTGCCAGTGGATGGGTTCCAAAAGAACTACTTGGAAGCTGAGCGATTTGCCACCTCAGATCGTGTGTATCGCCGCGCAGTGAAAGAGCTTGAAAGCAAAGGCTTCATTGCCAAAGAAAAGAAAGGGTTACGTATTCTCGACTTGGACGGACTGCGTAATTTTGTCGACGAATAGCTGAGTTCTTTAATCGTAAATGAGAAAAGGTCTGCACAATGCAGACCTTTTTGTTTTCGTACTTAATTTCATTTAAGCGGTTTGCGTTTGCCTTACCGTTTTAAACTTCATTGAAACCACTAACATTGCCACGACTACTGCGTAGATAACTGGGATAGCGTACATCACGGTTTGCAGACCAACCACGCTTTCCATTACCGAACTGATGGCTGGGCTAAACATCGCGCCCGCACTGCCGCTGATTAAAATGTATGACACGTTCTTACTGGTTGCATTGCGCACAAACGATACACCGTAAGCAATAAAGGCATTGTAAAGCGCAGCGCACGCAAAACCGTAACCGTAAGTCAGGTATGACAACCATTCTAGTTTATCCGTAGTAACGATAACGCTAGTGATCACCATAGCAACAGAGATGATAGTCAGTAAGAAAGTCTGAATCTTCATACGCGAAACAATCACGGTAGAAACCAACGCACCAACCAGAGCGGCAGACCAGTATTGAGTGATGATGTTGCCCGCTTGCTCAAATGGGATATCAAACTTCTCTTTCACGAACATTGGTGCCCAAGTTAGGAAGGTGTACAGCGCAAGCATACCTAGGAACAAACCTACACCACCGCTGATGATGCCGAAGTTCCATTCAGATTTTGCTTCTTGCTCAGAGCCACTTTCGCCGCCACATTGGTTAAAGTTGGTCAGCAGCGCAACAAACATAGTTGCCAGCGCTACCACGCCCACACTCAGGTAGCTGATGCTCCAGTTCATGGCATTGGTCAGTGCATATGTGGTAATCAAAGGGAAAACAACGCCCGCAACATTGAAGGTCGCGTCTTGAACCACCAGCATGGTGCTTTGAATTTTGTCTTTCCATACCGATACGACGATAGTACCCGCGATACAAAGACCGACACCACCACAGAAACCAATGACTGTCATGCCAAGCATCACGATAAACAGAGATGGTGCAACGTATAGGCTCAATGCAGAAGCTGCAATCGCGCCGTAACACAACACGGTCATGCGTTTGATGCCGACTTTCTCAATCAAAAAGAAAGCAGCGATAGTGCCGGCAAGTGCGCCGCCATTTAATAGCGAGAAAATCGACGCGACTTCGTTAACGTTCGCATCAAAGGTGTTGGCAAGCGGTTCGACCAACATACCAAATTGGGTCGCAAAACCCGCCATGATGAAGTTGGCGAGAAAGCTAATTGCGGTGAGTGTTATTTTATTTTTCATAGTTCACTCCAAGGGCTCATTGGATAGATGTTCTTATCATGATTGAGAGCCAGCGAGCTAGCTCTCAAAACAAACTTAATCGTAGGGTTAAGCTTTAATCGCAGTTTCTAGCGCAATTTCAATCATGTTGTTGAAAGAAAGCTGACGCTCTTCTGCTGTGGTTTCTTCGCCAGTAATGCAGTGATCAGACACGGTCAAAATCGCCAGCGATTCGATGCCGAATTGGTGCGCCAAGCCGTACAAGCCCGCCACTTCCATGTCCACACCAAGCACGCCAAAGCGTTCTAGTGCAGGGATCATGTCTTCATCCGGATCGTAGTAAAGATCACCAGTGAAAATGTTGCCCACTTTGACATCAATGCCTTTCTCTTTCGCAGACATGTAAGCATTGTGCAGCAGTTCAAACGTTGCAGACGTTGCCATGTGGTAGCCACTGCTGCGCTTAGCGTTAGTTGGTGAATCCGTACCTGCTGCTTGCGCTAAGATTACGTCACGCATGTGAACGTCTTTTTGCGTCGCACCGATACTACCGATTCGGATAATGCGTTTCACACCAAAGTCATTAATCAGCTCGTGACCGTAAAGCACCATTGATGGGATGCCCATGCCATGCCCCATGACTGAAATGCGCTGGCCTTTGTAGTAACCGGTGTAACCCAGCATGTTACGAATGTCCGTGACCAGTTTGGCGTCATCTAGGTAGGTTTCAGCGATGTATTTCGCGCGCAGCGGGTCGCCCGGCATGATAACAGTTGAAGCAAAATCTTCTGCAGAACCTGCGATATGAGCAGTCATAATGTTTTCCTCGTTCGTTCTGATGGCGCAATCATAATGAGGAAGCGGGACAAAGTTTCAGGACAAAAGTCCGGTTTAAAAGTACAAGGTCAGAACGGAAGAAAGGCAACAAAAAACAAAAAAGCACCTATGAAAGGTGCTTTGGGGGTGATGCGAAACCAGTATTACAAGAAGTGGAATGTTACATTGCCAGTAATGCTACTTAAGCTATCACTATCTCCTTCAATATCCACGCCGAAAGCTTGATAACTCGCCCCAATTGAAATGTTATCCAGAACGAAGTATTCAGCACCAAATCCAACCACATATGACACACCATCATCCTTGTCCAAAGAACTTAATGATCCGTTGTATTCAACATTAAATGCGTTAATTCCCGCTTTACCGTATACGTGGAGAGGGCCAAAATCAATGCTAGGTTTTGCAGCTAAGTAGAACGAAGAAAAATCCACACTGCCGGAGTTTCCACCTAAAGATAGGTCAACTTGTCCATGGTTAAAGTAGCCAACTTCAATACCAATCAATGGCAAGATCCCCGTGCCAACATGAATGCCGTAAGTTGTGTCATTTTCGCTGTCGATATCAGACTGACCAATTTGACCACCAGCGTAGATCCAAGAGTCAGCAAACGCTGAACTTGAACAAAGCACCAGAGCCAATAACGAGAGTTTTGTTTTCATAGTGATACCTTTCTGATTGGATTCCAGACTGGCCTATAAGACGAGTGTTTTCGCGTCTATTATGCTTTTCTAGCCAGACTATATGAGAAAGCTAGCTCGTTTTTCGAAAAGTGGGCGAATAAAATATAAGCAATATTTATTTGTGTGATTTACAAACAAAAAACGCCGGCATGTTGCCGACGTTTTACAAATAAACCTTCGAAGAACTCGATGATTATAGGAAGTGCAGTGTCGCGTTTAGAGAGAAAGTACCGATGTCGTCTTTACCCGCTGTGTAGTTCATGTAGCTTGCACCAACAGACATAGGACCGAAAATGAAGTATTCCGCACCCACACCGTACATTAGATCGAAATCATCGTCGTTTGTGCCGCCAGAAACTTTCTTATCCCACTGGTGGATACCGCCTTTTGCGTACACGTGTAGCGGGCCGAAATCGATACTTGGCTTAAGTGCTGCGTAGTAAGAAGTCAGCTTAGTATCTTTGCCATCTACTTTGAATTCACCGTGCTGAGTTACACCTGCTTCGATACCGATGATAGGCAGGATACCTGTACCAACGTGTACTGAGTAAGAAGTGTCACTTTCGCCTTTAAAATCAGACTGGCCTACAGACGCTCCGCCGTAAATCCATGAGTCTGCCATTGCTGCAGAAGAAGCACCAAGAAGTGCTACTGCCAATAGAGTTTTCTTCATCATCAACCTTTACTCTTTATTATTACCCACTTCTGCTTTGGGCAGAGGTTGGTACTGCAAACATAAAAGAGGCGAACCTTTGCCTCTTTTATGACTAAAAATCACTTGTGGCCAAAAATCTGCAATTACTGTACCAATAGAGCCTATAACTGGACAAACCATTGATTAGTCAGTAATCCCCACAAGAAAAACCGCCGCTATTGTACTGATCGCTTAGCAAGCATCAATCGCATTTTTGACACGTTTATCAGAAACCGGATATGGAGTGCCTAATTGTTGAGCAAAGAAGCTCACACGAAGTTCCTCGAGCATCCAACGGATCTCTTTTACATTCTCCGGAATCACCATGCCTTTTGGAATCTTGTTCAGCAACTCTTTATAATCACTGGCTACTGACTCCACTTTTAGCATGTGTAAACGGTCTTTATTCGGATCAATCGGCAACTTCTCCATACGGCGCTCAATCGCGCGCATGTAACGTAGAATATCTGGCAGACGTTTCCAGCCACATTCTGTTGCGAAACCTTTGAAGATCAGTCCTTCTATTTGTGCTTTGATGTCCGATAACGCAAACGCCATGGTGAAATCGATCTTGCCTTTCAACTTCTTATTGATGTTGAACGCGGTCGTCAGGATGGTTTCCACTTGCTGCGCAATTTCCACCACGGTATCACCAAGTTCAGCACGAACGTGTTCTTTCAGCGCATCAAACTTCTCAGGCTCCCAAACCAAACCGCCCTGCTCTTCGATAAGCTTATCGACACCACACGCGATACAGTCATCAATCAGATCCAGCACTTTACCGTAAGGGTTAAAGTACAGACCCAACTTCGACTTGTTCGGTAAGTTAGAGTGCAGGTATTTAATTGGCGACGGCACGTTCAACAAGATCAGACGGCGCTGACCCGCTTGCATTGCCGTGACCTGCTCGTATTCGGTCTCGTACAGTTTGATTTCAACACTGTCCTTAGAATCCACAATCGCTGGGTACGCTTTAACATCGTAACCGCCACGTTTTTGTTGGTACACCTTAGGCAGCTCGCCAAAACTCCACGTATGCAAACCTTCTTGCTCGATGTCGTCATCCGCAACTTTTGAAAGGGTTTCTTGAACTTTGTCTTTCAAGCTCTCTTTCAATTCGTGAAGGTCTTTGTTTTCCTTCAACTTGCGATTTCTATGGTCAACCGCGCGGAAAGTCACCTTCAAGTGCTCCGGAATTTGATCCATATTCCAATCTTCGCGCAGAACTTCTACACCCGTCATTCGACGCAGCTCTTTCTCTAACGAGTCAAGCAGCGGCGCTTCCATCGGTGTTGCACGAGCTAAGAAAGCATCGGCGTAGTTTGGCGCAGGAACAAAGTTCTTACGCACCGTCTTCGGCAGCGATTTAATCAAACTCACCACAAGCTCATGGCGCAGACCTGGGATCTGCCAATCAAAGCCTGCAGGCTCGACTTGGTTCAAGATCGGCAGCGGCAAGTGTACCGTCACACCGTCACTGTCATCACCCGGCTCAAACTGGTAGCTCAGCTTAAGTTTCAGGTTGTTTTGATGCCAGAAGTTCGGGTAATCCAAATCGGTAACGTGGCTTGCATCGCCCTTGAACAGCATCTCTTTCTCGAAGTTCAGCAGTTCTTTGTTGTCTTTAGACGCTTTCTTCCACCACGTATCGAAGTGTTTACCAGAGACTACTTCAGTACCAACACGTTGGTCGTAGAAATCAAACAGTTCATCGTCATCCACCAAGATGTCACGGCGACGAGATTTGTGTTCAAGTTCTTCCACTTCTTGAAGAAGCTTGCGGTTTTGCTTGAAGAACGCGTGTTTAGTTTCCCACTCACCTTCCACCAGCGCACTACGAATGAATAGCTCACGACTGACGGTTGGATCGATACTGCCATAGTTCACCAAACGCTTCGGTACAATTGGCACGCCGTAAAGCATCACTTTCTCGTGTGCCATGACTGCTGCACGTTTCTTCGACCAATGCGGCTCGCTGTAACTGCGCTTAATCAGGTGCTTCGCTAACGGTTCAATCCACTCAGGTTGAATCTTGGCGATGATACGACCCCAAAGTTTAGAGGTTTCCACCAATTCAGCAGACATGATCCACTTAGGTTGTTTCTTGAATAGACCCGATGCTGGGAAGATATGGAAACGAGCGTTACGCGCGCCTTGGTATTCATTCTTCTCTTGGTCTTTCATACCGATGTGTGACAACAAACCGACTAGGATTGAACTGTGTACGCCATGGTAAGACGCAGGCTCATCGTTAAGTTTGAATTCCATTTCACGCATCGACTGGTGAATTTGGAAGTACACATCTTGCCACTCACGTACACGTAAGTAGTTCAAGTAGTCTTGTTTACATTGCTTGCGGAACTGGTTGCCTGTCAGCGCTTTTTGCTGCTTCTGGATGTAATCCCACAAGTTCACAAACGTCAGAAAATCTGAGTCTTCATGGAAGAAACGTTTGTGCTTGTCATCAGATGATTGCTGCTTGTCACTTGGACGCTCGCGCGGGTCTTGAATCGACAATGCCGCCGCGATGATCATTACTTCTTTCAGTGCGCCTTGCTTTGGTGATTCCAATACCATACGTGCTAGACGAGGGTCGATTGGAAGGCGTGCAAGTTGACGACCAATGCTGGTTAGGCGTTTTTTCGCGTCCTTCGCTTCTGCGTTAATCGCACCTAGCTCTTCCAGCAAACGAACACCGTCTTGGATGTTACGTTTGTCTGGCGCTTCCACAAATGGGAAGGCTTGAATGTCACCCAAACCAAGAGCCGTCATCTGCAAGATAACCGACGCTAGGTTAGTACGCAGGATCTCAGGATCGGTAAACTCCGGACGTGACTCAAAATCTTCCTCTGAGTACAGACGGATACAGATACCCTCTTCCACACGACCACAACGACCTTTACGCTGGTTCGCACTCGCCTGAGAAACTGGCTCGATTGGAAGACGCTGAACCTTAGTACGGTAACTGTATCGGCTGATACGTGCCGTACCTGGATCGATAACGTATTTGATGCCCGGAACCGTCAACGAGGTTTCCGCTACGTTGGTTGCCAGTACAATGCGACGACCAGCATGAGGTTGGAAAATCTTGTTCTGTTCACCCGCCGACAAACGTGCGTAAAGCGGCACAATTTCCGTGCTCTTCAGATTACGTTTAGACAGTGCATCAGCGGTATCGCGGATTTCACGCTCACCGTTCATGAAGATCAGAATGTCACCTAAGCCTTCATCGCACAGTTCGTCTACCGCTTCGAAGATACCTTCAAGTTGGTCACGATCATTATCGTCATCACCACTTAGTGGGCGGTAACGCGTTTCTACTGGGTAAGTACGACCTGACACCTCAATGATTGGTGCGTTGTTGAAGTGTTTTGAAAAACGCTCAGGGTCGATGGTTGCCGACGTGATGATCACTTTCAAATCAGGACGACGTGGCAGCAACTCTTTCAAGTAACCCAAGATGAAATCGATGTTCAGGCTGCGCTCGTGCGCTTCATCGATAATGATGGTGTCGTATTGATTCAAGAAACGGTCATGCTGAATTTCAGCCAGCAAGATACCGTCCGTCATCAATTTGATTTGGGTATTTTCAGAGATCTGATCGTTGAATCGAACCTTGTAACCAACAAACTCACCAAGCTTGGTTTCCATCTCTTCGGCAATACGGTTCGCAACCGAACGCGCCGCAAGACGACGAGGCTGAGTATGACCTATCAGACCGAATTTACCGCGACCAAGCTCAGCACAGATTTTTGGTAACTGAGTGGTTTTACCTGAACCGGTTTCACCTGCAACGATAACCACTTGGTTTTCTTCGATCGCTTTCGCAATGTCGTCGCGTTTTTGGCTGACTGGCAGAATTTCAGGGTATTCAATCGTTGGTTTGTAGCTACTACGTTGCTCCACAACCATCATGGATTTGGCGATGTCTAATGCGATTTCATCAAATACAGCGTTACGCGCTGCATCTTTTTTGATTTTGCTTGCACCAGAGATTCGTTTACTCAAGCGGAAGCGGTCACGCATCATGCACTGGTTAAGTGCCTTGCGTAGTGACGCCGCATTATTTACTTGAGCCTGAGGCGCAGCATTCTGAGAAGCTTGTGCTTGAGATGCATTAGCCTGCTTCGCTTTGGCATTTTGCGCACCATTTGACGGTGTCGCTTGCTCTTCAGCGGGATTCTTTTTTGGGGGCTGTGACGAAGTCAAAGCGTTTCCTATTCTTTTCATTACATAAAACTGCGCGGATTGTAGCACATAAGGGCTAGAACAAGATAACGGAAAGCAGTATCCAGCAATCATTCAATTTTTTCGAACAACTTAAGCAAATCCATCGGGTTTTGAGTCTATGAGCATTGCCTATAATGCATCACATAGCCGAAAGCACTCATTAAAGGAAATCCATATGTCTCGTGTACTAGCTCTTAAGTCAAGCATCCTTGGCGATTACTCTCAATCAAACAAACTGGTTGAAGACTTCATCAAAAATGTAGACCAAGATAAACTAACAGTTCGTGATTTAGCTGCGAATCCACTGCCAGTTTTAGACTTTTCCGTTGCGACAGCACTACGTGCAACAGAAGATCTTTCGCAAGAGCAACAAGCGGTGGTTGATCTATCTAATACCTTAATTGAAGAAATCAAAGCAGCAGATACTTTGGTTATCGCAGCACCAATGTACAACTTCACGATTCCAACCCAGCTTAAAAACTGGATTGATTTGATTGCTCGTGCAGGCGTGACATTCAAATACACAGAAAATGGCGTTCAAGGTCTGATTGAAGGTAAGAAAGCAATCGTAGTCACCACTCGTGGTGGTCTTCATAAAGACTCACCAACCGACAGCATGACACCATACCTACGCACAGTATTGGGCTTTGTTGGTATCACGGATGTGGAATTTGTTTACGCAGAAGCGCTAAACATGGGCGAAGACGCAGCAGCGAAAGGCATCTCAGACGCACAAAGCCAATTGGCAACCTTGGCGTAAGATTGAATAGCATTGAATACAAACAAAAAGGGATTGGTTCGCGCCAATCCCTTTTTTATCGTTTTAAGTCAAAGCTGATCATGCTGTTGTAGCAACTTTGCGCGCATTGTCCGCAACCTTTGCATTTGGCAGCGTCAATTTTAGGTTTCATATCATCTTGCCATTGCAAAGCATCATAAGGGCAACTGTCCTCGCAACTACCGCAATAACCGTATAAGTTTTCGCAGCTGTTCGAGATAGTGGCAATCAAGCCTGTAGACTCTGTTTGATTGGAAAGCGCCAATGTAGGACACGCCGACTTACACGCGCCGCATAAATCACATGCCGAGTAACTGATGTCTAACGCGGCAACGCCATCAACCATTTCTATGATTTGGCTCGGACATGCAGAAGCGCACTTTCCGCACCCATCACATAGCCTTGTGAACATCGACTCTTCCACCGCATACGGCGGTCTCGCTTTTACACGAGGCTCTTGAGCTTGCTCTACTGTTGCGCAACGGAACGAAAACAGACGTCGCTTGCTTAGATCAACCGATTCAGACTGGCGCATCCGAGTAATCTCTCTTTGCTGGCACAACGACTTGGTATTGCTCACTCAAGGATTGAAGCAATTCTTCAGTAAGGCTCGACAATTTTGAGTAAGGCGCAAGAGTCACTGCTTTTTTGAAGCGTTTGTTGAAAAAACCAAACCACGTCATCAGGTGCTCGCGCAGCATTTCAGCCGCCAGTTTTTGTTGGTCAGTTTCTAGCAACATCCCTAACACCATCAGCATCAAGCCGATCTGGTCTTCTGGCTCACGTTGGTCAGATTCCAAAGCAAAACCACAACGCTGCAAGAAGTAACGATATTCAATGGTTGATTCACCAAACAACACCGCTTCTTTATCTAGATAAGCCGAACCCCAAGGTGGCGCAGGCATCTCACCAATACCGGCAAACATGCGATCGTGCTCCATTTGCAGTGTCTCTTCGCTCTCGTTTTGAAAGCTGCGCAGCATGTCATTGAGCGCTTCGATTGGCGTATCAGTATTGCTCAACAACGTATCGAAATTTGCCGCTGGGTAATCTTTTGGCTGGTAGTAAAACAGTGCACCAAACAGCTTAAGAACGATGCTGGTATCTTGTGGTTCAAGTTGAGAAATTTGCATGAAGTACCTTTGATGACTGGTGTTTTTATTCTTCGATTAAGTAAAACGGAAAAGAGGTGGGACGAACACTCGCCCCACTCTGCTAATTGTTATCAGTACAAACAACGATTATTAGTACAAACCAGATGTAAAGTGCATGCCGTAGAACACGTTACGACCTAGAATCTCTGCAACGAACAAGGCAACGAATGCCACGATAGCCAGCAAGTTCTTCTGACGACCTTCAGCGGTAAACAACTCAGCGAATACCCAAAGAGCAGCAGCAACCACAAGCAACAATACGTGACCAGCAACATAGCCAGATAGCATGGTGATTTGATCCAAGCCACTGTGAATCGCCGTTGAGATACCTGCGAAGTAAATCGTCTGCATTACTGAGAACGCTAGGTTCAGCGCAATCAAGCTCACACCAGCCCACATTAGGCGACGATTGGTTTTCTCAGCCGTCACGTCCAATACGTTGATCAGCGTGTAACCAAACATCAGACCCGAAGTCACGACCGTGAACCAAAACGCAACCGTTGTCATTGGTGAGTACCATGCTGGTACCGTTTCGATTTGGTAAACATTTGCCATCGCGAACATGAAAATCACGCCAACCGCGATAGACAACCAGTTCACAATTTTGCGAACGCCTTCGCTGCCGATTTTTAGAATCGTTAGCAACCAGTACAAACCCGCTAGAGACAGAAAGCTTGCACCCGTTAAGATCTCGTTAGATAGCGCCGCACTACCAACACGGTTTAATGCGTTGAAGGCACGAAGTGGACTACCTAAATGCGTGGTTGAGAACAAGAAACCCAATCCCATTACAACCAAAATTGCGAAACGTGCGATGTTCATACGAGGTTCTGTCACGCGTGGTGGCTTGCCGAATTTCTCGAACGCATTAACCGTTAGGTGCGCGCCAACCGCTGTTTGAGCAAGAACCGTAAAGGCAACTAATGGTGCTTCGTATAACATTATTTCACCTCTCTTGGATTCTGTAGGAAACCAGTGCGGTCATTGGTTGGGCGACCATTTGGATTTAGCTTCACGATCAGGTTCGGGCTCGTAATGCGAGAGTCTGGCAATGGTGCCACATCCGCGTTTGAACCGTATTTCGCGCGTAGCTCATCAATTGGACCAAACTCAATCGCACGCAATGGACAGCTATCAACACACACTGGCATTAAGCCTTCTGCGACACGTTCGTAACAGCCATCACACTTAGTCATGTGACCTTTTTCTTCGCTGTATTGAGGTGCGCCGTATGGGCATGCCATGTGACAAGATTTACAGCCGATACACACGCTTTCATCGACAACAACAAAGCCGTCTTCTTCACGCTTGTGCATTGCACCTGATGGACAAACCTTGGTACACGCAGGGTTAGTACAGTGGTTACAAGAGATCGATAGGTAGTACGCGAACACGTTTTGACGGAACGCACCGTTTTCTTCCGTCCAGTTGCCGCCTACGTATTCGTAAACACGACGGAAGTTGCGGTCGATACCCAGATCTTTGTTGTCTTTACAAGAGAGCTGACATGTTTTGCAGCCAGTACATTTGCTTGAATCAATGTAAAAGCCATACTGCTTCGCTGTGCTCATTATTTAGCCCCCATTTTCTTAATTAGCGTCACTTCAACGAGGTTGGTATGGCTCGGGTTTGATTTTGCCAACGGGCTTGGACGTTGTGTCGTCAATACGTTGATTGAACCCGCTTGGTCAACACCTTTACCATTTGGTGAGTACCATGCGCCCTCACCTAAGCCAACCACATGCGGCATGATGCGTGGGGTCACTTTTACACGAACGTTCATTTCACCGAACTTGCTGCGAACACTCACTAAATCGCCGTTATCAATATTGCGAGAAGCGGCATCGACTGGGTTGATCCAAAGCTCTTGTGGTGCTGCTGCTTTTAGGATGTCGACGTTGCCGTACGTAGAGTGCGCACGTGCTTTGTAGTGGAAACCCGTCAACTGAAGCGGGAACTCTTTACGATCTGGCGAATCCCAGCCGTTGAACGTCGAAACGTATTCAGGCAATGGCTTGATGGACTCATCTTCGTCCAGTTCCCATTCTTCGTTGATCTTCGCGAGGGTCTCTGAGTAGATCTCAATCTTACCTGACGGTGAAGGCAACGGATTCGCTTCTGGGTCACGGCGGAAATCTTCAAACGCCACATATGGACGGTCGAATTGCTTCTTGTAGATGCCCTGCTTTCTCATCTCATCGTAAGACGGCAGGTTTGGATCGTTGTTTTGTTTAACGGTCTGAGCGTACATCCACTGTAGCCACTCTTCTTGAGTGCGACCTTCAGTAAATTCATCAAACACGCCCATGCGCTTCGCCACACCAGACATGATGTCGTAGATTGGCTTACATTCGAAACGAGGTTGAATCGCTTGGCTTGCAAAGATGAAGTAAGGCATTGATGCAGCCGCACCATCCATACAGAAATCCGATTGCTCTGAGGTTGTACAGTCTGGCAGTACGATATCGGCATACTTCGCAGAAGAGGTCATGTGGTTGTCGATCACCACAATCATTTCACACGCTTTTTCATCTTGAAGAATGTCGTGTGTGCGGTTGATGTCCGAGTGTTGGTTAATCAGGCAGTTACCTGCATAGTTCCAGATGAACTTGATGTTGTTTTGCAGCTTCTCTACACCTTTGATGCCATCAGTAAGATCGGTCATCTCAGTGCCGCGGAAAATCGCGTCTGTCCAAAGGAACATTGGGATAGAAGCGCTGATCGGGTTTGGTACTTTCGGGAAGCGTTGGAATGGGTAAGAGTGGTTACCCTCACGAGCACCAGTACCACCGCCTTGTAGACCAACCTGACCACGGAGCAGAGACAGCATCATGATCGCTTTACACGCTTGCTCACCATTTGCTGAACGTTGTAGACCCCAACCTTGGGTGATGTAAATGCGTTTTGCATCGCCGATTTCACGCGCAAGTTTCAAGATCACATCAGCAGGAATACCTGTGATTGGCTGTGCCCACTCTGGCGTTTTCTCGATACCATCTGGACCTGTTCCCATGATGTAATCTTTGTAGCTGCCGTTTTCTGGCGCTGACGCAGGCAGTGTTTTGCGATCGTAACCCACACAGTAACGGTCAAGGAAGTCTTGGTCGACTTTATCTTCGCTGATCAATACATGTGCGATAGCAGCGATCAGTGCAGCGTCAGTACCATGCTTGATTGGTACCCATTGGTCTTCACGACCCGCGGCAGTATCGGTGTAACGAGGGTCGATACAGATCGTACGTGTGTGGCTGATGTTTTTGGCGTCCACGTAGTTATGAACCTGACCACCGCCCGACATACGAGTTTCTGCAGGGTTGTTACCAAACATCAGACAAAGATCTGCGTTTTGCACGTCGTCAATCGAGTTGTTGTCTACCCAAGTGCCGTAGAAATACTCAGACATACATTCAATGTTCGCTGCTGAGTAGTCACCATAGTGATTTAGGTAACCACCACAAAGGTTCATCATACGAGCAACCAATGTCGCGCTTGGGTCCCAACTCTTAGTTACCGTACCACCCAAGGTACCCGTACCGTAGTTTAGGTAAACCGCGTCATTACCGTAGTCTTTAATGATGCGTTTTAGGTTGTCACCAATGAGGTCAAAGGCTTCATCCCAAGTGATGCGTTTAAACTTACCTTCACCACGTTTACCAACACGAAGAAGTGGGTATTTCAAACGGTCTGGCGAGTAAACACGGCGACGCATAGAGCGACCACGCAAACAAGCACGTACTTGATGGTTGTGGTTATACACATCATCACCCGTGTTATCGGTTTCTACCCATTTGATTTCACCGTCGACCACATGCATACGAAGCGGACAACGCGAACCACAGTTAACGGTACATGCCGACCAGACAATTTTTTCATTTGGTTTTGCTGGCGTTTCTTTGGCAACCGCTTTAGTTGCAAACGGGAGAGAAAGCGCGTTTCCTGCTAACGCCAAAGCGCCAAGTGCAGAACCGCCCTTTAAAGCATCACGCCGAGTAATATTAAACTTACCATTTTGACTCATGGTTTTTTCCTAAATTACGTTTTTGAATTTGGTCGTGGCGCTTAATTAATGGCTTTAAGTGGGGAAAGAACACTCGTTAGAAATAAAAGACATAGAGATTGTATTTTCAAAATAGGCATTCATTGAAAATATCTAATTTCGCTTTAATTAATACACAAGGCAAATCAAAGCAACATTTCTACAAAACCATCAATTAAGCTAGATAGCACAAGCCTTGAGCAACTAAGGCATGGCCACCCGCCACTATTAATATCCTTGTAGATTTAAGGGGTGATAATCTTGACCACAGTCAATTATTAAAAAACACAAAATGCAATCTTATATTTCATTTCAACGTTTTATATGAATGAAATATTAATAGGTCAGAGAGATGTCAATTCAATTAAATATTAGAATAGTTTTTAAATTGAATGGATAACAATTACAAATACAGAAGAATAGAAATAAGTATAATTACCAATTAACAGGAAATAAATAAGCCTCATGTCAAGATGAGGCTTATTCATATATGTTTTTAGCTAAGCTTAAAAATCGTACTGGAAGTAGATCGTGTTGTAGTTACTGCCACCTTTGATGCGGCCAAACTGAGAGGCGTTCTCGAAGATCGCACTGCGGTGATGCAGTGAGTAACCGACCCACATGTTCTCCCAATCTTTTTGGTTGAACAGGTCACCGACGTTTACATCCAATGAGAAATCGAGATAGTTGAGCAGGTTGCTTGGTGTATAGCCCTTCTCCTCCATCTCTGTCCCTTCGATATAAGTAATGTTATCGATGTAAGACATACCTTCTGCAACACCAAAACGCCATTTCGTAGGCCAATTAAAGGTGTAATACGCTTTAATCGCCATTACGTATTCAGTGCTAGAAGATTGCACGTCTGACGACCAATGGTGAACAAGACCTGGGGTTAGGTAGATATCTAGAGGTAAACCAAATAGCTCGTCTGTCAGCGGATGCCCGTAGAAGAAGGACGTCAGTTGGTTGTTGTATTCATCTTTCTCAGCATTGAACTTAAAGATGTCACCCATGTTAGAAGGCGTTGCCCAGCCATGTGCAATTCGGAGATACGGACGATTACGCAAATCTGACTTACGATCTTTGCCTTTATCATTGAAGAAACCAAAGCCAACGAATACTTCACCTTGGTAACGATCTTCCACGATTTGGCTATTGTACGCTTCACTATCCAGACGAGTGATGCTGGTTTCACCCAATAGATACAGGTTAGAAATTACGTGGTAACGTGCTTTGATACCCAAATTCGCATCAATACCCGCACCAATTTTCTCGCCTGTTACTTCATCAAACGAGTAGTAAGTACTGTTGAAATCGGCATCTTTATAACGAATGGTAAAAGAGGGTTCTAACTCCCAATCGCCCAATTCATAATTAGCAGCGATACGGTAATTAGAATGAAATTGGAATTCGTCATCCGTCATGACTTCAAATTCTGCGCGCCAGTTTTCGTCGAAGTTATAACGAATTTGGCCACCGAAATCGACACGATCCCCTTCAAACGCATTTTGAATGGACTTAGGAATATCAACAAAGCGTAAACGCATGATGGCACTGGTACGCCAGTTAGAATCGCTTTCATCAAATAAGAACACACCGCCTTCGATACCGTCGATGTACAAGTGTTCGTTTTCAAAGAACATCATTGGCACAAACGTGCTTACCGTTGAGTCATCATTGGCTGTATAAAAAGGTATCGATGCTGTACGGTACATTGCTGCAATCCCCCACTCTTGTTCTGATGAGGATAAAGCGGGCAAGGAAACAGCAGATGTTGCCAAAAGAGCCACTACTTGTGTTGTTTTCTTCATAAGGTTCCAAAGGGAAAATTGGTTGATAAAAAGCCAAACGTTCTCAGAATGCTATTTTAAGCTTATGTTATTTAAGTATTAGCCGTTACAATAATCGTAACTAATATTGCGCTAACTTCACAGGCTTTATGTCTGGTGCATTAGTAAACAAATGTGCCAAAAAGTTTTGTGGTAAAGAGATAAGTGTTCTGTTCATTGTCAAGTGACTAGAGCGCAGTGCTTATAGAAATGCGTATAGATTAAACCCAACCTAATGAAATTAATGTGAAAGCTTCCGAACTCATCACCGTTCTTAACGATTTATCTCAACAAAACGATCCAGATATCGTAATGGGAGAATCCTGGCTACCCGAACGGTTAGTTAGTACACAATTAGATGGTGATCTTCTTTTTCTTCAATTTGATAACGCTCCAGAAGAAATACAAGGAGAGGAGGAAGGTCGCGGATTTGTTGAGCATGAAATCGATCTGATTCGCACTCGCCTGCAACAAATTCTCGATGAAGATAGCGACAATGCTTCAAAAGCTGACGCGATGTTAGGTTTATTTCTGATGGGACATGAACTTAGCAGCTCACAAGTTATCGAAATACTCGAAGAAGATTCAGAACAATAAGGAACCGCTTTGCCAACATTGCTCAATACCAACGAACTTTCCTCCCTTCCTCTGATTGTTGCCGGTCCGATTTTAAGAAAAGTCACCGCGACGGAAGTGAACATTTGGTTGGTGACAACCCAACCTCTCGAAGGCTTGGTTGAAATCAGCGATGCTAGCACTGGTGAACAATACTATTTCCAGCCAGTATCAACAGAGCATCTATTGCAAGTTGGCGAACGCGCTTGGGTTTGTATGCTGACACTTCAAGGCAAATTTCCTACCCACAAAGCACTGCGTTATCAGCTCGATACTCAATCGGGCTTGCTAACCGAGTTGATGCCCCATCTTATCTATGGCGAAGACAAGCAAGCAGCGCAAGGTGTCGAATTTTTAATTAGCGAGAAAGCTGATTATGTACTGCACGGCTCTTGCCGTAACCCACATCATTTTAGTAAAGACACACTAGTCCAAGCAGACGCCAAGGTTGCCAGCCAGCAAATCACTGAGCGCCCTGACATGCTGCTCATGAGCGGCGACCAAATCTATGCCGATCATGTGGCGGGGCCGATGCTGGATGCCATCGAACAATTGGTAGAGCTACTAGGCTTGCCTGATGAAGAATTCGAACAAGCGCCGATTAAAAACACGCAAGAACTGTATCAAAGTCCAGATTGCTTTTATGGCCGAGATAACATTCTGCCCCACTACGTAGATGATGGCAGTTTACTCACCAAGCTTTTCCCTCATCGGGGAACACCAATTTTCAGCTCGCGTGAATGTGAAAACCACTTAATCAGCTTTGCTGAACTGTTTGCAATGTACCTACTCGTTTGGTCTCCAGTACCTTGGACGTTAGTCAATCGCGAACGTTTATTGGATAGACAATTCACGACCGGTGGAAAAGCGCTCGAGCCAAAATGGCAGCAACATTGGCGTGATGAGAAAGTCCATATCGATGCATTTATCGAAGGCTTAGATAAAGTTCAACGTTTGTTGGCACACGTCCCAACTTACATGATCTTTGATGACCATGACGTTACTGACGACTGGAATCTGACCGTTGGCTGGGAAAAATCCGCCTATGAGAATCGCTTCTCCAATCGTATTATTGGTAACAGCTTAATTGCGTATTGGTTATGCCAAGGTTGGGGGAACGCACCAGAAAAGTTCGATGCACCTTTTATTGAGCAGGCACGCCGTTACTTTGATGAACTAACGCCTGAATCTCAAGACGACTTCATCCAATACTTATATCGATTCGAAGACTGGCACTATACCATCCACACTTCACCCAAAGTGGTGGTGCTAGATACCCGAACTCGTCGTTGGCGCTCGGAATCACGCATGAACAAACCATCTGGCTTGATGGATTGGGAAGCCTTGATCGAGTTCCAGCAAGAACTGATGCATCAAGACAAAGTGATCGTCGTCTCGGCTGCGCCAATGTTCGGTGTAAAGTTTATTGAAACACTGCAACGCATCATGACCAGCTGTGGCCAACCGCTGCTGATTGATGCTGAAAACTGGATGGCTCATCCGGGCAGTGCGAATACCTTAATCAGTATTTTCACTCACACTAAAACGCCGACCAACTTTGTGATTCTTTCCGGAGATGTACACTACTCTTTCGCGTACGACATCAAACTGCGTTTTCGCCGCAATAGTCCGAACATCTACCAAATCACCTGTAGCGGGATTAAGAACCAATTTCCTGCTCAATTGCTGTCAGCTTGTGATGCGATGGATAGACTTTTGTACAGCCCCCGCTCACCGTTGAACTGGTTTACTAAACGTAAGCGTCTGAAAATTTTTAAACGAGCCCCAAGTAATCACAACTTCTATCGATTAGTAAATCAAAGCGCAATTGGTGAACTGAGATTAGATGAAAATGGTAAGCCAAGTAATATCAGTATTTTAACTGGTGAAGGTAACTCAATACATTTCCCACCAACGAAGGTAGAGGAATAAATCCACTTTTTAGTGGTCAAATTCTGTATTGAACAATAATGTCCTCTCATTCGTATGAGATCTTGATCAAGTTTCATCAAGACCTTGAGATTTGTTCAAACCAATACCATCTTAAACAAATAGATAACAGCTTGGTGCTTAACATGTTTAATTCGCTTACTTCATTATTTAAACAACTTATTGAAGGCTCAGACCTTAGCCAATCCAACACGCTGTCACCCAATATGGCAATAGCATGTCTCCTTTGCGAGGTAGCTGGGGCAGACAGCCAAATCGATGAAAAAGAGCAAGCTAGCAAACACTCTTTAATTATGAAGTTACTTTCGCTGACGGAAGAAGACGCCAGTACACTGCTTACTCAAGCTCAAAGTAAGTCAGCGGAATCGACTTCTCTTTATGACTTTACTTCACAACTGCGCGAGCTTTCACAAGAAACTCGCTATGAACTTATCAAGAGTATGTGGGAAGTGGCGTACGCTGATGGTGAAATTGATCCATTGGAAGATGCCGTCATTCGCAAAACAGCAGAGCTGCTCTATGTCGACCATAGTGAGTTCATTCGTGCAAAACTATCCGCGAATTAGCACACGGCTAAACGTCTTTAAAGCTAATCAAAACAAGAGAAAACGCCCTTATTAGGCAGCTAAAAGTGACCAATTTTTCATTGAACCTACGGCAGCAACATTGTTTTTAGCTGCTACTATTCTGTAAGCACATTAAATAGGGAAAAATCTAGAACTCGATTACGTAAATCACTGGTTGTATTTATAAATTATTGATCATTCGCCGCATCTATAATACTTTCGTTAGACATTTAACTCATACAATACATACATCAGAGAATGGTAATGAAGTACAACAAGTTAGTCGGCGCAATATCCCTGTCATTGATGTTCAGTGCGGATGCCTTATCCAACGATCTTTGGCAGTCTGTTTTTTCCGAAAAATCAACAAGTAGCAAATCATCAACGACCTTTGCCGTTGATGCGGGCAAGTTAAAAAGTCACTTTGCAAATGGTCAAGCTAGGAGTGATTTAACGCTTCAGGTGCCTTTACCTAATGGAGAGCTGATTGACTTTGTTTTAGCCTACGACTCCATTCTCTCACCTGAGATGCAGGCAAAATATCCAGAGTTAAGAACGTACACTGGCCATGCCGTTGGTGATACCAGTATACAAGGCCGATTCGATTACACGCCGAAAGGGTTTCACGGCATGTTTCTCCACAATGGCGAGTATGTTTATGTGGAACCAAAGCCTGATGGTTCAGGCCACTATGTGTCTTACAACCACAAACTCTCTAGCCCATTCCAGGATCAGGTTTTAGAGAATAACCAAGCAAAAACGGCGCAAAATCGGCTTGCTTCCCGCGAAAATATTGAGTCACGTACTTACAGGCTGATCGTCTCTGCTACTGGTGAATACTCACGATATCATGGTGGAACAGAATCCTTGACTCGCTCTGCGATCACGACAGCCATCAACCGAGTAAATCAGGTATATAAATCAGACTTAGCCGTGCAGCTTGAGCTAGTGAATTTCAATATATATACCAATGCAGCGACGGACCCGTTTACCGACTCTGATGCAGGGATCGACATTGATCGCAACCATGATGATCTGACGAGGAAGTTTGGTAGTGACGCATTCGATATTGGTCATATCTTTACCACTGGTGGGGGTGGTTTGGCCGCACTAGGCTCAGTATGTGATGATTTTAGGAAAGGGGCAGGTGTCACAGGCAGTGACGTCCCGGAAACCGATGCATTTTATATTGACTATGTTGCCCATGAACTCGGTCACCAGTTTGGTGCAAACCACACATTCAACGGCAATATGTGGAATTGCGAAGGTTCAAACCGCAACAATCCAACCGCTTTCGAGCCCGGAAGTGGTAGCACGATCATGGGATATGCTGGTATCTGTGGCGATGATGATTTACAAGGTAACTCAGATGCCTACTTCCATGCCGCCAGTATCAAAGAGATCAACGACTATCTTGCAACTCAAAGCTGTGGAACCGTAAATACTTCCGCAACCAAAGTACCCGAAGTCAACGCAGGTAGCGACTATACCGTTCCAGCCAGTACACCTCTGGTACTAACTGGCTCAGCAACGGGCACTGGCAGTCTGACTTATGTATGGGAGCAGATGGACTCTGGTACGGGCTCCTCAAATTTGACGAACGATTATGGCAGCGGCCCTCTATTTCGTTCTTGGATGCCAACAGCCGAGCCTACGCGTTATCTACCAAGGTTGGAAGATGTGGTGGATGGTACACTGACAAAAGGTGAAACATACGCGACAACCAGCCGAGATTTAAACTTCAGGCTCACAGTAAGAGATGGTAATGGTGGTGTGTCGAGTGATGATACTTTGGTAACAGTCGATCGTAACAGCGGACCTTTTGTTGTGATCACACCTACAGCAGGCTCAACAATATTGGGGAGTTCAAATATCGAATGGGACGTAGCTGGCACAGCTCAATCCCCGATAAACTGTTCTGCCGTTGATATCCGACTATCAACCGATGGCGGTGTGACATTCGACCAAACCTTACTCTCTGCGACCAATAATGATGGTTTGGAATCGGTAAGCTTCCCTGCTCAAGCGTCTAACAATGCACGTTTGATGATCCAATGTAGTGACAATATCTTCTTTGCTGTTTCGAAAGGTTTCTCAGTTGCGGTACCAGAAAAAGTAAGAGCGGTTGATGATGCTTACGCGATTACTCAAGGCAGCGCTCAAACATCATTCAACGTACTTAATAACGATAAAGGTGAAGGCACACTTAAGATCACTGCAGCTAACTACAGTGGTGCAGGTATGGTTTCTCATACAGATACAGTGATCAACTACCAACCTCAAGCGAGCTTTGTTGGGAGTGAAACCATCACTTATTCAATCCTTGATGGTGCTAACCAAACGTCGACAGGAACACTGACAGTTACTGTTAACTCCAACACGGCCGAGATTTCAGCACTAAATGACAGCTATGATCTTGACCACAATAGCTCAGCAACAGTACTCGATGTATTAGCGAATGATGCGGGGCAAGGTACATTAACGATCAGTGCAATACATTACACTGGTAGTGGCTCAGTCATTAACTCAGGAACAGAAGTCAGCTATCAACCTGCACAAGGCTTCTCGGGTATTGATTCATTTACCTACACGATCACCGACGAGACATCTCAAACGGTTACCGCAATGGTAACAATCAATGTTGCGACAAAGCCGAGCACTGGTGGTGGTTCATCATCTTCAAGCAGCAGCGGCGGTAGCTTAAACTGGTTCAGTTTACTCATGCTTGCAGCATTTTGGGTGAGGAGAAATAAATGATTAAAGTAATTCTTCCCTTTGCTCTGGTTGCCATGACTGGTTGTGCTGCCGAGAAGCAAGTAGAAGCGGATACACAGAAAGCGCTCAACGCGGAAGATTACCGTCTTTTTCAGGTGCCTGGACGTGGTAATGTTCTTCCGGGTATAGAGACTGAAGAAAGAGCGTTCGCTGCTAAGTTATGCGGGGTAAAAATCATCCAAGGAATAAGTGATACTGTAAGAGATGATGAAGAGTTAGAAAAACGTAAGCTTTTAACCCAATATGCCGCGGAATATAACCTGAAAATGTATCCAAAGTGCAAAAAAGCTAAGCAGTAAAATGCAATTTAATCACTTCAAATAGAAAAGGGAGCTCATCGCTCCCTTTTTAGATCTCTATAGCATGGTCAGTGCAAGTTTCGCTAAGTTATAAGCGTCCACATAACCGGAGTGCTGGCGACCTTCCCACTCAATCCCTTTTGCTTCTTGTGCAGCTTTATGGCCAATGCGCTTGTCTTTCAGGCGATTTTGAATTCGGTACAAGGTAGCTAGGTTGATGAACTCAGTGAATGGAGCATCAATGCCCTTCTGTTCGCACTCTTCAAGCAGGATAAGATCATCACGCCCCCAAGAAGCATAGATCTTGTTACGACCACCGAAGTTCTTCAACATCGACTTAAGCACTTCTTCTAGAGGTCGGCCCTGCTTTTCAATCTTACGAGGGGTAATGCCGGTTAACTCAACACAAAATAGTGAAACCTCATCATGTTCCGGTTTCACGTAGTATTGTGCGCGCTTGACGATTTCGCCTTTAGACAAATCTATTTCCGCTAGACCTACTTCGATGATCTCTCCAGTGCGGCCAACGCCGTTCTCACTCCAACAGCACATTTCTAAATCAAAGCACACGACACGGTTATGATTCATAGTTTGTCTTGATTCCTAGCGTAAATTTGAAAGCGATGGATTCTACCGTAACCAATATCAAAACTCGAACTTGCTCGCTGAATTAATCAGCAATCGACACTAAGTTTCGTCCATTTTTCTTACTAAGGTAGAGTTGTACATCCATTTTTTGAAAAAGAGCTTCCGGATCTTCACCATCATGAAGTGCAGCACCGATACTGAGAGAACACAACACGATACTCTCTGAATACTCCATTGGTGAACTTGCAACGACACCACGAAGTTTTTCAAGATAGGCTTCCAAACTCGGTTTATCCGTCACGCGACTAAGAATACAAAACTCATCACCGCCGGAACGGTAAAATCTATCACCTTTGTTCAAATTAGCAGAGACAAGCTTAGTCACATGAATTAACGCTTCATCACCAACCAAATGGCCGTGCTTGTCGTTAATCTGCTTGAAACAATCGATATCAAAACCAATTAAGGTAAAGCCAACGCCGTCATTAATGAAATGCAGCAAATGATCATTAAAAGCTCGTCGGTTATATAAGTGTGTAAGAGGATCACGCTCTGCCATCGATGTTAACTCACGAGTTTTGGCTTCTAACATCTTCGCAAGACGCTCCTTCTCGCGGGATTGTAAGTTAACAATGTAAGCGACAAGGACAGAAATAATAAGACCACCAAAGGCGATACCATAAAGTACTGAGCGATCCCAAGGAGAAACCATATCCGTTAATTTGAATTCAATTAACCAATCTCGATTAGGAAGCTGTATGGTCTTCTTAATGATAGCGCCATCGTGCGAATCCCAACCTTCGCTTTGAAACAGCACCGGATCATCGTATGCGTCAAAACCAAGATCGCTTACTTTCACTAGCATCTCTAGTTCGGTCGCCGTTTTAGTGATCAAATCATCGAAATAAACAGTACTACGCACTACCCCAACAACAACCCCTAGCAGATCCCTACTTTCCTGCTCGAAAACTGGGTGATAGACCAAGAGCCCTGTTTTATCTAACGAACGATCATAGCCATCTTGTAAAAGGCGAACTTTATCTGAAATGTTAGCCCCACCACTGGCAATGATGTCTTCCAGAATCAAATCAAACCTTAGCCTCGAGGAATAGAAGCCAAGTAAATCGATATTTGATTGTGTTCTAGGGTAAATATCAGAAGCGATATAAACAGGTTTGTCATCAGGAAGAATGTAACCGAAGGTCTTGGGCTGATCTTTTGGAACCGTAAACACCTCAAAATTCGGGAACGTTTTTCGCACTTGCTTTACATGTTCAGGTAGCTGTTGAGGCGTGACTTTTTGCATCCACTGCAGACCGATTAAGCTCGGAGAGCTATCGATAACTTGGCGAGCAAAAATAGGAAATCTGTCCCAGTGCTTTTTGTCTATCGAATGAAAGAAATTAGCGCCAGAACCGATGAAGGCCAAATCAGTTTTTACGTAAGTTTTTAAAGACTCAGCTTGTCTCTGAGCTAAGCTATCAAAAATGGTAACGGTGTACTTTTGCTGAATCACATAGGCAACGAAAACAAATACCCACGTAATGATCACGGACGCACCAAAGGCAGACAATGTTGCTTTGTAGCGAGAGAAAAAAGGTTCTTGAAGTGTATTTCTAGTCATGCCCCATCCACGTCAAAAGCGTGTTTAACGTCGTTTGCTGTACGATACTGCGCCAGAGGTGTGTAAACATCAAGCAACATTGCACTTATCTATATCTAATCGTTGATTTTTCATGCTAATCATGAGGTATATTCATGAATTATTACAGTCTTAAGCCTTGAATATGCTAACATCCGCCATCATTTTAGTGTCTAAACTTGGTGCAGATCGCAAAGCCGATCCTTTTAGTTAATAAATATGAGCCAATACTAAGCGCCAATAAATCAATAGAAAGAGAAAAATGTCATGAACATTGATTTGAACCTAATTCCTCAAACGTTCGATATGCTTCACGCAGGCCTTGCGGCTTCGAGCGTTTTACTTCTTCTTATCGCGGTATCTCGTAAATCTAAAGTGGTCGAGAAAGTGGTAGAAAAACCGGTCGAGAAAATCGTCGAGGTTGAGAAGCCTGTCGAGAAGATCGTTGAAGTAGAAAAAGTAGTGGAAGTTGAGAAAGTCGTAGAGCGTGTTGTAGAAGTTGAATCGAAACTTGCAACGGCATCTACAGACTCTGCAATGCAGCTACTTTCTATCATGCAGCAAGAAGCTCGTCTGATTGACTTCCTAAAAGAAGACCTAACGTCATTCTCTGATGAAGAGGTGGGCGCAGCTGCTCGCGTAATTCACACTGGCGGTCAGAAAGTACTGAACGACTACGTGACGCTTGCACACGTTCGCAACGAAGACGAAGAAACTCGCATTACGGTTGAAGAAGGCTTCAACCCACAAGAAATCCGCCTAACAGGTAACGTAACAGGTAGCGCGCCATTCAACGGCACACTAGTTCACAAAGGTTGGAAAGCAACATCAATGACGTTGCCTAAACTTGCAGAGAACTACGACGCATCTGTGATCGCTCCAGCTGAGGTTGAGCTTTAATGGAACACATGAACCAAGAAAACCATTCTCAAGAAGCGTCTGTTGAAACTCAACAGACGCCTAAATTCAGTGTCGGTATCGACTTGGGTACAACACACTGTGTGATGTCTTTTGTTGATACACACGATGAAGACGCTCGCGTTGAAGTAATGCCTATCCCGCAACTTACTGCGCCAGGCACGGTAGAGACTCGCAGCCAGTTAGGCTCTTTCCTATACCAACCGCACGAGCACGAAATGAACCCGCAATCACGCGTTCTTCCGTGGTCGAGCGAGCCAAAAGCTCTGGTTGGTGCAATTGCACGTAACCTAGGTTCAAAAACACCAATTCGTCTTGTAGCAAGTGCGAAATCTTGGCTTTGCCACGCTGGTGTGAACCGTCGTGATGCATTCCTACCAGCGGGTAGCCCGGAAGAAGTGGAAAAAGTATCCCCTCTTCGCGCGACAGAGCTCTACCTAGAGCACCTAAAAGACGCTTGGAATCACACCAATCCAAACCACAACCTTGCCGATCAAGACGTGACAATTACGGTTCCTGCTTCTTTCGATCCTGCTGCTCGTGATCTAACTGCAGAAGCAGCACGCAACGTTGGTTTCGTGCACCTAACGCTTCTAGAAGAGCCACAAGCTGCGCTTTACAACTGGATTGATAACAGTAACGACAAATGGCGCGACGAAGTTGAAGTTGGCGACATCGTGCTTGTGGTCGATATCGGTGGTGGTACAACCGACCTTTCTTTGGTTGAAGTAACTGAAGACGATGGCAACCTAACTCTGAACCGCATCGCGGTAGGTGAACACATCCTACTTGGCGGTGATAACATGGATCTTGCACTTGCGTACCGCTTGAAGATGAAGCTAGCGCAAGAAGGCAAAGAGCTACAGCCATGGCAAGTTCAGGCGATGACGCACGCATGTCGTGACGCGAAAGAAGCGCTATTGAACGACAGCGAACTTCAGTCAGTGCCAATCGTGGTACCAAGCCGTGGTTCTAAACTGCTTGGCGCAACGCTGAAAACAGAACTGACTCAAGAAGAAGTACAACAAACACTGGTTGATGGTTTCTTCCCTCAAGTTGCAATTACGGACCACCCTGTTCAACGTAACCGTGGTGCACTAACGCAAATGGGTCTGCCTTACGCGCAAGATGCGGGTATTACTCGTCACATTGCAGCGTTCTTGTCTAAGCAAGCCAATGCCCTTTCTGCTTCAGGAAATGGCGGCGAAGCAGCAGCTCAAGATTTCAACCCATTTGCTAACATGCCTGGTATGCCAGGTGCGGATGCAGCGCAGTCGGCTGACTTCATCAAGCCAACGGCAATCCTATTCAACGGTGGCGTTCTGAAATCGAAACTTCTAGCAACTCGTCTAGAAGATACGATCAACGAATGGCTCCTTGAAGCAAATGCAGAAATGGCGAAACGCCTAACAGGTGTGGATCTAGACCTTGCGGTTGCTAGCGGTGCGGCTTACTACGGCTCTGTACGCCGTGGTCAAGGCGTTCGCATCCGTGGTGGTATTGCTTCGGCGTACTACGTGGGTATCGAAAGTGCAATGCCAGCGATTCCGGGTATGGCGCCGCCAATGGAAGCACTTTGTGTTGCGCCATTTGGTATGGAAGAAGGTTCAAGCGTTGACGTACCAAGCCAAGAGTTTGGTTTGATCATCGGTCAGCCAGTTAACTTCCAATTCTTCGGCTCAACCGTTCGTCGTGATGACCTAGCAGGTACTCACCTAGACTACTGGGCACCAGAAGAGCTTGAAGAGCTTCCAGAAATTCAAGTAACGCTGCCTGTATCTGAAGGTCGTCGTGAAGGTGAAGTGGTTCCAGTAACTCTAGCTTCTCGCGTGACAGAGCTTGGTACGCTTTACTTAGAAGCCATTGCCGCTGATAACGGTCAAAAATGGCATGTTGAGTTCGATGTGCGCGAAGACGCGAAAAGCGACTCAAACGAAGAAGAATAAATAGAAAATCAAACGGCATCCAATCGGGTGCCGTTTTTAAATAC
This sequence comes from Vibrio sp. D401a, assembly GCF_030248515.1. Taxonomy (NCBI): domain Bacteria; kingdom Pseudomonadati; phylum Pseudomonadota; class Gammaproteobacteria; order Vibrionales; family Vibrionaceae; genus Vibrio; species Vibrio sp. D401a. The sequence continues at coordinate 165,454 of NZ_JAHGAI010000049.1, forward strand.
ACGAAGGTTTGTATGGCATCTCCTCGTTTTCTTGTTGGTATTGACCTTGGCACCACAAACACTGTGGTGGCGTACTGTGAAATCACCGACAACCTTGAACAATCCGAAGTATCCCTATTCGACATCGACCAATTGATTGGTCCGGGTGAAGTGGTTCGTAAGCCACTGCTGCCCTCTTTCCGCTACCACCCTGCGGTTGGTCAAATCTCCCCTTCTGACCTAACACTCCCTTGGGAAAACGAACCTGTATCTGGCGACATTAGTAATGTGATCGTGGGTGAATGGGCTCGTGAATTAGGCGCAAAGGTAGAAGGACGTCAGGTATCCAGTGCAAAAAGCTGGCTATCACACCAAGCAGTGGATCGTAGCTCAGACATTCTTCCTTGGGCTGGCGCGCAAGACGTAGATAAAGTCTCACCCGTCATTGCCAGTGCAAGCTACCTCAACCACATTCGCCAAGCGTGGAACTACCGGCACCCTAGCAACAAGCTAGAAGACCAAGATGTGGTTGTGACCGTTCCTGCATCGTTCGATGAAACCGCTCGTAAACTCACGCTTGAAGCCGCTGAGCTGGCGGGTTTAAAGAAAATCGTCCTGCTCGAAGAGCCACAAGCGGTATGTTACGACTGGTACGCGCGCCACCAGCAAACCGCTGCAGATGAGCTCAAAGAGCTGCCACTGATTCTGGTATGCGATGTGGGCGGTGGTACCACCGATTTAAGCTTGATTGAAGCAAGTTTCTCTTCTCAAGATCAGCTAGCCCTTGATCGTATTGGCGTTGGCGAACACTTGATGCTGGGTGGTGACAACCTCGACTTAGCATTAGCGCATCTTGCGGAAAGCCGCTTCAATCAAAGTAAGAAGCTCACCGCAGCAAGCCTGACTAAGCTGATTCAGCAAACGCGTAAAGCGAAAGAGAACCTGCTTTCAGCGAATGCACCTGAAGAAGTGAAAATCACCATGCTGGGCAGCGGCTCAAAACTTCTTGGCGGAACAAAGAGTATTGGGCTGAGCAAACAAGAAGTGCACCAAATCGCTTTAGATGGCTTCTTCCCGCTTTCTGATTTCAGTGAAGTACCAGACAAACGCCGCAGCGCCGTTGTCGAGTTTGGTCTTCCGTACGTTGCTGACCCAGCAGTGAGCAAACACGTTGCCGAGTTCTTAACCACGCATCAGCAAGTGTCTCGTGCCGCTCTTGGCATTGAAGACGACAAACAAAATGCCATTCCAGTCGGTTTGCTACTCAATGGTGGTGTATTCAACAGTGAGCTTGTCACTGAGCGTGTCACTACCCTACTTTCCGATTGGCGCGGCGCTCCGGTTACGGTTTTAGATAACCCACATCCAGATTGGTCTGTTGCGCTGGGTGCCGTTGCCTTTGGTAAAGCACGTCGTGGTGCACAGCTTAAAATTGGTGGTGGTGCAGCCCGTTCTTACTTCTTGCATCTTCAAGAAAAGAACAAGATGGGCAAAGCGATCTGTTTGCTTGCAAAAGGTACAGAAGAAGGACACGAGATCCGCTTAAGTGGTCGTCGCTTCTCGCTTACCCTAGGTGAACCCGTTCGCTTTAACCTGCTGACTTCTACCCACGACACCTTAACCAATAACACTGCCATTCAAAACGGTGTGATGGTTGACGTTGATCCGGACTTGTTTGCTCCTCTGCCCCCTTATATCACCACCCTTGAAGGTGAAGGCGCCGAATTGCAAGCCAACCAGAAAGAGCGCGTAGAAGTGCAACTGGCGTGTCAGTTGACTGAAGTCGGCACGCTTAAGATGGAATGTGTCAGCGCAGAAGATGACAGCAAACGTTGGGAGCTTGAGTTCGAAGTTCGTAACAAGCAAACCGACGACAGCGAGCAAGTTAAGCTTCACCCTAAACTGAACGAATGTAAGGAGCTGATCGCTCGCCTTTACAGTGGTAACAAGAAAAGCGCAGAAAGCAAAGAGATCAAAACCTTAGCCAAAGATCTTGAGAAGAAACTTGGCAAGCGCGACGAGTGGGATTTCACTACCCTACGTCAACTGTTCGATACCTTTGCACAAGGTCGTAAGCGTCGCCGTCGTTCTGAACAGCACGAGAAAAACTGGCTTCGTTTGGCAGGTTTTGCACTGCGTCCGGGCTTTGGCGATCCAACCGACTCATGGCGCATTGAGCAAGTTTGGGGTCTCTACCAGCAAAACATTCAGTTTAAGAACCATCAAGGTTGGACTGACTGGTGGGTATTCTGGCGTCGTATCGCTGGTGGTTTAAGCCAAGATCAGCAAGAGACCATCTTGGCGGACATCGCGAAATACCTACATCCTGGTGCGATGAAAAACCCACAATCCGCCAAAGCGGCACAAGATATGGGTTACGAATCAATGGTGCGCTTATCTGCCTCTCTAGAGCATCTAGAAGTCGAAGACAAGGTTCTATTGGCAACGTGGTTCTTGAGCAAAGCCATCAACCATAACCAGTTCGAACAAGCGCACTGGTGGGCAATGGGTCGCTTAGCATCACGTACCCCTTTGTATGGCAGCCAGCACAATGTCATTCCTCGCGAACAAGCGGAACAGTGGCTACCTAAGCTGTTAGAGCAGAACTGGCAGAAAGAGCCAATGATCGCGTTTGCAGCCGTAATGATTTGTCGTAAGACGGGCGACCGCCTATTCGATATCTCTGACGACTACCGTGAACAAGTTCTCACTAAACTGAAGCAAAGCAAGGTGCCTGAATCTTGGGTATCGCTGGTTGAAGAAGTCAAAGAGCTATCTGAGAGTGAATCGAAGCGTATCTTCGGTGATGCACTCCCAAGCGGCCTGACGTTGGTAAATAACTAGGCTCTCACGCTTATAAACGCAACAAAGCCCTTCTCGTGAAGGGCTTTGTTTTATCTGATTCTACTTGCTGACAAAAGTCGGCTCGTTAGTTCATTTCCGTATTGATCACCACGTCACGCGTTTCATTATCCATATCACTGATGCCAACAACTGAGATTTCACGGTCAGATAAATTCTCAATCATGCTGTCTTCTAACCCACCGTCCGTCATCCACGCATAGAATTTTTCTGCAATACGATCCGAACCTTCCCCGACAAACGTTATTGTGACCTTCTTCATTTGTGACACTCCATCAATTTACGATTCAGCCACTTAAGCGTAGTATGTTTCGCAAATATCGACATAAACTAGGACTAACTTCTTTTATGAGTATCGAAAAATTTGACGCGATTTATCAGCGCGCTGCCGAGCGTAAAGGTGGTGAAGATCAACTTGAAGCGCTTTTATCTCATCCACTAAGCAAAGAAGAGCTGGCAGCGATTCCTGATGACCGTTGGCTAGCGGCATTTTCGATGAAAGTATTCCAAAGTGGAATTTCTTGGAGTGTGGTTCGCAACAAGTGGCCGAACTTCGAAGAGGTATTTTTCGGCTTTAAAATCGAGCCGCTATTGATGCTGTCTGATGAACAATGGGAAACCAAAGCAACCGACAAACGCATCATTCGCCACCTCACCAAAGTCATGTCGATCCCTGCCAACGCTCGTATGATCCACGAAGCAAAAATTGAACACGGCTCTTTTGGTCAAATGGTCGCAGATTGGCCACAAGGAAAAGTCACCGACTTGTGGGCATATTTGAAGAAACGCGGTAATCGCTTAGGCGGAAATACTGGCCCTTACACACTGCGTCAAATGGGCGTCGATACCTTTATACTGTCTAGCGACGTTGAAGCTTACCTGCGTAATTGCAAGATCATTGAAGGTGGCAAAGATACTAAGAAATCGCTCGACGCAACCAACAAAGCGTTTGTTCAATGGCAGCAAGAAAGCGGAAGAAGTCTGACTGAAATCAGTCAAGTCATTGCATTTAGTACCGGCGACAACCGCATTTAATCCAGACTGAACACAAAATAAAAACGGCGCACTGATCATTGTTAGTGCGCCGTTTTTACATTCATTGCTCTATTTCACTTAAGTGCCGACTTACGTTGAAGCCAGTGATTCCCACTCCGTCAGTAGCTGCATGATACGGTGAGAATCGTCCCATGTTGCACAAGGGTTCTCTAACGATGTACACCCTGCTTCAACCGCTTGGCGAATATTGCGCACTTGATAGTAAAAAGCATCCCCTGCCGCCGGAACAGACACTTCACGCTTCGACGTCTCGTAAATTTCCACACTAAACTGGTTATCTTGCGTTGGTAGCCATGGGTTCGAGTCTAACGTAATACAGCCTTTGCTACCCAGAATAGTGAACTGGTGTTTCAATCCATGATCTTCGGCAGTGTGTACGCTCACCGTTTGTTGCTCACCGAATTGCATCATCAAGCTCGATTCACAGATATTACCGTCATGGCCTCTTCGGCCAATCGCCGTCATAGAGCGGTTTCCAAAGGCTTGTTCACCCAACATGGTTTTCACCACCAAATGCACCAATGACATTGGGTAACAGCCTAAGTTATACAAAGCACCTTTACTGTCTGGATTCACAAACTGCGCAATCGATGCAATGTAAGAAGTATGAATCGAGCGAAGTTCACCAATCTCTCCCGATTTAAGCACCGAAACCAACTCGCTGCTCAACGGGTGATGTAAATACATTAAGCCTTCAGCAAAGAACACCTTGTGCGCTTCTACTGCTTGAAGTGCCAGCTCGGTTTTTTCCATATCGACAGAAAGTGACTTTTCACACAGGATCGCTTTGCCATGCTCCGCCGCTTTGACGATAAAATCATGATGAAGGTGATTTGGCAATGCGATATAAATAATGTCAACTTGCTCATCGGCAATCAAAGCATCGTAATCGTTGAACGTGTTCTCGATGCCATATTGCTCAGCGAATGTCTTTAAATTCTGCTCCGAACGCCCAGCCACCGCGTACAACTCACTCTTGTCATCGCCTTGGATTGCCTCAGCCATGACACCTGAGATAAAGCTTGTGCCTAAAATGCCCCATTTCATGTTCACGTCTCCTATTGAGCTTGGGTTTCGAATGCTTGGACTAACTCCGCCATTTCAGCAGCAATGAACGCTTGTGTATGCGGCATAGCAAAATGTGCTTCAATCGCGGTGCGGCTTTCATATCGCTCCCAAAGAATCACACGCAGTGGGTCTTTCGAATCGTAGGTCGCATTCGCTTGCAAACATCCCGCTTCGCTCTGCATATCAAGGCAAAATTGTTCAATGGCTTCAACCACTTGTTGTCTTGGGTTATCTGCATTCATTTTTAGTTCGGCGGTAACAAAAATCGTCTCGCTCATGATGGATCTCTTTCTCCATTCTTAATCATTCCGCCACTGTAATTAACCTCATATGATTGATAAACTCTGCTTTAGTTATTTCTTTATTAACTCTGGGTGTGCAATGGACAAATTAACAAGCATGAAAGTTTTTGCTTACGTGGTCGAACATGGCAGCTTTCGTAACGCCGCACACCACTTTGATATTTCACCAACCATGGTTGGCAAGCACGTGAGCTTTCTTGAGCAAAGCTTAGGTACACAGCTGATTCATCGCACCACGCGCAAACAGTCCCTGACCGAAGCTGGCAGGCTCTACTATCAAGAGTGCCACCGCATCATTGAAGACATCACCAACGCAGAGAACCTGATCCAGACACTGATTAACCGTCCAACCGGAACGGTGAAAGTTAACTGCCCTGTCACTTATGGCAAAAAGGTCATTGCACCCATCGTGGCTGACTTCTTAGCAGAATTTCCCGATTTGAACGTAGAGCTGATGTTGGATAACAATTTGATTGACCCATATCGAAGCGAAACAGACGTGATTATTCGAATCGGAGAGTTAGTCGATTCGTCGTTAGTCGCAAGAAAGCTGGGTGAATACCACATGACTTATTGCGCTTCCCCCTCTTATCTTGAGCAGCATAAGCCTATCCAGTCACTTGAAGATTTAGAACATCATCATTGTTTGGGCTTTCACTATCATCAAGGGGAAAGCCAACAAGTGGTCAACATGCCTTCTAATACCTTTGGAAACCGCAACACCCGATTGACCTCGAATAATGGTGACGTGCTGAAGTTTGCCGCGTTAAAAGGCTCTGGCGTTCTGCTGCAACCAAAGATCTTAGTTGAACAAGAAATCCAATCTGGCGCATTGGTGGAAATTCTCCATCAACATACTCCCAAGCCAAAGCCGATCCACCTGCTTTACCGTTCAAAACAGCTTTCCCTTAAAATTCGCACCTTCGTCGATTTTGTTCTTTCTCATGTGAGCCAATAATACAAACAGACAAAACGGCTGTAATTTAACCAAGCAATTAGTTTTTATTGTCGATATGACAAATATTATTTCTCATTAATTATCTTTATTTTTCATACCGTTAGTACAGAACGCTCATTTGATGAACATAATTTATTGATTCCCATCAATTGCATTGCCCTGACAAAGTGACTAGGATTGCCGCCTTTCCTGAGTGAACTATCAAAATAACATCGAGAAATTTAATCTAATTTCTCTCCAAGTTCGTGCGTAATCACGACATTTGCACTCATTTCAAACTGCATAAGCGCATTCCTTTGCTTATGAAAACGACATTGATTTCTCAACACTTTTGGTCACGTATGTGACTTTTTTCGTTGGGAGTGATTTTTCAATCAAGGTTGGTCACAAGGACGCTACCCCTTGACTGCATTTACTGGAGGATAAGATGCCTAAAGGTCTAATGCTGACTGACTTAGCCATTGCTGGCTTACTATTGATTTTGGCAAAAGTCATTCGCGTTCACACGCCATTACTGCAACGTATGTACATTCCATCGGCGGTTCTCGCGGGATTATTCGGTCTAATTTTTGGACCAGCCCTGCTAGACGTACTGCCTTGGACCGATACCTTTACCGCTAACGCAAGCCTGTTAACTGCTGCACTTTTTTCTGCGTTAGGTCTGGCAACGGATGTTCCATCACCTAAAACCGTCGCACAACGCGCTGGCTCATTGTGGGCATTCAACCAAATCGCTTCTGTTTCTCAGTGGTTGTTTGCGGCAATGTTTGGTCTTGCGATCACTACCTTCTTCTGGCCAGAGATTAATCCCGGCTTTGGTGTGACAATGTCTGCAGGCTTTATGGGCGGTCACGGTTCAGCCTCTGTTGTTGGTGAAATCTTCACGGGGCTTGGCTGGGAAGATGGCTTCACACTAGGTTTAACCTTCGCAACCGTGGGTATTTTCATTTCGATTTCTGTCGGCATGCTCATGCTGCAATTCGCATTGAAGATGGGTTGGATTCGTAGCTTTACGACATTCGACAGCATGGACGAACACGAACGCAAAGGCCTTGTTAAGCCTGATGATCAAGAACCGGTAATGAAAGACACCATGTCTTCCCTGTCGGTTGATTCTTTCGCGATTCACGCTGCGCTAGTGGTTGTCGTAACCGCTTTCTCTTATGTCGCCGCCAACTACTTGTCTTCTTTCCACGATAAGGTGCAAATTCCTACGTTTGTAACTGGCTTCCTTGGCGGCATGCTTGTGCGAATCATCGCGAAACAAACGAAAGCTTCACGCTATCTTTGTGACGGTGCATTCAAACACGCTGCGGGCATCAGTACCGATTATTTGATTATCTTTGGTATCTCAGCCATTAAGATTACCGTCTTAGCCCAGTACTTAATGCCTATGGTAGTACTAGCAATTGGCGGTGTAAGTTTCACACTTTGGTTAATCTTTTGGGTAGCACCACGAGTCATGGGTGAAGATTGGTTTGAGAAAGGCATTTTCTCTTGGGGTTGGTTAACAGGTACGGTTGCGATGGGTATTGCCCTACTTCGCATTGTTGATCCGAAAATGCGCAGCAAGGTACTTGATGATTACGCCATCGCTTACGTTCCGGGCTCAATCACTGACATCTTCATCATCTCATTGATGCCAATCGCGATGTATAACGGCATGCACTGGCAAGCACTTGGGGTGGGGTTAGCATACATAGCCGTGGTTCTGTTCATCTGGCGATTTGTATTCAAGCAAGGCTCACAAGCCGTAACAGACAATATATAGACTCCCGAGCCCAAGCCACACAGTTGCTTGGGCTTGGCTATTTCAGGAATTAGGTTCTCTATACCTACCAACGAAGTTTCACCGTTTTTGAGCCCTAAAAAGCTCTCAAGCCCCTTACCATTACTCTTGGCTCAGAGCACCTCGCACATCAATGTGATAATCAACGGCAGAGGTCGATTTGAATAAAGTTGAGGAAGGTTGCAGCGGAGAATAAAGCAATTAATCGCAGCTGCTTATCTTTAAAATTGCACTGAGTGGCTAACTCATTTCTGGACAGAAGTTACTTAGAGCTTCTACTTAAAGTAGCAAAACACGAATAACTTCAAGTATCGAAAATTCAGTTAAGTTCAGTGTCCACTCTGACTGGAGCAGATCAAATTGAAGAGATATCTGAGTCCGTACAACCATGCCCAAAAACTATACCTCTTCATGGGCTGATACTTTAATTGGGAGTTGATTTGACTCGACTCCCTTTTTTATTGCTTATATTCATAGGGTTAGCTTTAGAACTTCAAACAAAAGGCGTCTCGATCACGATATCGTTCAATATTTTAAATTAATTACATCGGTAACTAAAAAATAAAGCCAATCGTCACTTAATAATTATGACACTCTAGTGGAAATCACCGGCAAGTCCGTCGCCATCACAGCTCAATCGCCCAAAGTTTGGGAGGAGGAGATGCGCACATCACTGTTTTAGCTTTGTAGGAGCATGATTAAGGGAAAGCAGAGCGCAAATTATTTCAGTTAGCACAGTAAATCTATGAAGAATTTAGAATAAACTCTGCTTCGAATGGTATTGTTACTCTACCCATATAGATAAGCCCTTGTTTTTATTCATTACGAACAATCACAAGGGCGCATTCTAGATCACGAACAAAGTATCAGCCCATCTTTCGAGGGCTAATATTTAGTTTGGAAAGTTTCTGATAAGCCGATATGTAATTTTGGTATTGTCGGCTTCCAAAACATCAATCACAGCGCCCTTATAACCAATTTGATTCGACTCACTTAGGTCATACTCTGCTTCATTATTAAAAGCTGGTCTTGCCATGTCATTGGAAAACTCACGGTAACTAATATTGATCTTATTTCCTACCTTACCGCTGTATATCAAAGCCTGTTGGAAACTGTCTTGGAACTGGGACATTTTCTTAGTGATAGAAAACTTACCATAAGCATCATCTACACACGACTTCGCACCAAAGATGGTTACAAAACAAACTTCATTTTGTTGATGATTTTCGACGGCAATGCCCTGTATAGGGTCCGCTAATGCCGCTTTAATAACGCCTACAGGAGAGAAAAACTGTTGCTTGTTATCGTATCCGAGTTGATTGTAGTCACCCTGAGGTATGTCATACGCCAAACTTTTAATCATGCTTGATACGCGTAATACGCTCATTTCAGCCATTGTGCCTTTGCTAACCAAATGGTCTCCGACATAAGCTGTTTTAACTTCACCAACAGATGGATAGTCAACTTTAGTGACCGAGTTCGCTGGCGAACCATTGTATTGAACAGATGTACAGCCACCCAACGCAGCTAACGACAACCCTACTAAAAGTAATTTATTATTAAACATATAGTTCCTATATTTTGATCCCCACTGAACGGCATATAGTATACACCCTTGATTGCATTTTAAAATGAACGTTATTCTTGAGGATAAAGTTAATGGCGGTATAACTTTTTGTATGGTCATACAAATATTCTGCTTTATTTCTCTGAAATTCGAACATCACTTCTCCACTATCGCCCTGTTAAGATGTGTGCAACGTAATACCGAGGCCGCCGTAAACCACCTTAAACACTAAAATCAACGCATAATAAAATGCCACGCGTTACGAATCCCTCTTGAACATTTTGTTAAGCATATTCCGCCGGTGGTAAGTCTCCTTCAACCATGCTTGGGAAAAACTCATATGTATCAATATATCTGCGTTTTCCTCATAATTTCCAAGACAACCTTAATAACTTATCTATGAATCCGTTAGGGGGATCATACTCCATTGTGATGATAAGATTCTCGTTTTTCATACCCACTGGCTTTCCTTTAGGCCCATCATATTCCCACTTCAGAAGATCGTTATTCGTGAACTTAAATAGACAAATGACCTGCCCTGGTACGAACTGGGGATAAACGTTGTGAAAAATTGGAGGGCAACTTTCCTTTGACTACTCTCTTCCTTAAGTCATCATTTATAGTTAACTTTATGTTATCAGCTCTCTCAGCGCCTAAATTAAGCAATGTAAACTGGATGGTATATTTTAAGAATCGGTTGTTTGTGGTTACTTACAACCTGTATGCCTACTTTCATTGCAGTACTTACTGCAGAAGTTGATATTTCCATTTTTCTCTATACGCTTAACAAACGCAGAGGTTTTAAACGGCAATACAAAATTGCACCTAATGCTCCCCAAAAATGGCCAATGTGATCAATTTTCATATCTAACACTTTATTAGAACCACCTTTGAACTCTGAATCAAGGGCAAGCATTATTGCCAAAAACAGGAACAGTGAAATTGCCAAAAGCCACTCCTTGGTGGTTAATTCCTCTTCATCTGTAAAATAAGCGGCTGCAAGGCCGAAAACGCCGCCCGATATACCGCTGACTAGAATATTTTCCGAATAGAACAGTATAGATGGTATAGATGCCAAGCTGCTCACTAGAAGAACTGCCAAATATCTCTTGGCTCCAACTCTGCGCTCATAGGCAGATACTAGACCTAAGCCAATAACATTCGCAACGAGGTGAGTCAGGTTACCATGGATAAATAGGTGCGATACGGCCTGTAACGGCCACGTTAAAAACTGATCAATGTCATTACTCAGTGCGAACGTTTGATACAGGCTCTCATCTATAGAAATGAAACCAAAGTTTGTTGTCAGCAGAAATATAAGAAGAATTGCAACCCCTGAACATATCGAAGCCCAAACAAACTTAAAGTTTTCACTATAGGTAATTGGTTCAGCCTTCAAGCTACTCGGAGCAGGCTTTATGAAAATCAATAAGCCCACATAAATCACAACTGCGATAAGAAATATAATCATTGGACTAAAGGGATATTGCTCTCAATATGT
>NZ_JAHGAI010000005.1:0-607 GCF_030248515.1 Vibrio sp. D401a
CTGAGTTTAAAGTGACGCTGAGTAATGCCAGCAGTAGCGATCAAACTTACACGATTGGCTTAGTCAACGGCACGGCAGGCGATAATGATTACGACACCAACGTGTCAAACATTGTGTTCAGTGATGGCGTGACCTATGACACCAATACCGGACAAATCACCGTCCCAGCAGGCGTGACCATGTTCACTGCAACAGTGGATACCACGCAAGATACCATCGATGAGGCAGATGAAACCTTCGACCTGCAAGTCGGTGGAGTGACTGGCACAGCAACAATCCAAGATGACGATGATGCACCTGTGATCACGGATGTCGCTTTGGTTGGCGAAACCGTACCAGAAGGCCAAGCTGCTGAGTTTAAAGTGACGCTAAGTAACGCTAGTAGCAGCGACCAAACCTACACGATTGGCTTAGTCAACGGCACGGCAGGTGATGATGATTACGACACCAACGTGTCCAACATTGTGTTCAGTGATGGCGTGACCTACGACGCTAATACGGGACAAATCACCGTCCCAGCGGGCGTCACCATGTTCACTGCAACAGTGGATACCACGCAAGACACCATCGATGAGCCAGATGAAACCTTCGACCTCCAAGTCGGTGG
>NZ_JAHGAI010000050.1:0-2125 GCF_030248515.1 Vibrio sp. D401a
CACTGTCTGTTTCGGAATTAAAGGCGTTGTTCCATAATTCGCGAACAGACACCTAACAAACTGTTCAAGAGGGATTCGCAACGCGTGGCATTTTTACTATGCGTTGGTTTTAGTGATTAAGGTGGTATGCAGCGGCTTCGGTATTGCGTTGCTCACCCCTTAGCAGGGCGTTAGCTGTTTCTCACGTTAAGCAATTAGGATAAATATGGATAATCTTCTTAGAGATGAACTGCTTCGTTCATATGGAACTTACTGCTCCAATAAAGAAGCCGATAATTTTGAAGAATATCAGCTGCTTGGAGCGGCAAAGTACGCCAAATCTATAGCTTACAAGTTAGAAGATCTAGATTTATTAGGTCTTGCCTCAAAAATTGAAATAGAGCTACTAGAGCGAATAAAAACTGAAAATGAATACTACCTATCTTTTGATGAGGCTCCGAGTGAGTTTCCGCATTTAGAAGATGGGCGAGAGTTTTGTAAAGATCTGTTTTATAAACAAAAGCGCTATAGAGTTGATATGAAACCGTACCGAAGATTACTCTTTGATCACGAGGAAACATTTATGTCTGCAGGACTATATGACTCTTTAGTTAAATACCTCGATGAAGACGCGGTTCTTCACAAGATCTACAATCAGGTAAAACACAAAATCATGTATTACCAAGGCGCCACCCTGCCTGAAATTAATAAGGTTGATGCTCTGTTTAATGAAGCTTTCGAGGATATTTGTCGAAAGGCCGATAAACACCTTGAACGCCAATTGAGTAAAGCTGTTGCTACAAACAGCTAACAAACTGTTTAAGAGTGATTCGCAACGCGTGGCATTTTTACTATGCGTTGCGTTTAATGTTTAAGGTGGTATGCGGAAGCATCGGTATTGCGTTGCTCACACCTTAACAGGGCGTTATACGCTTTATGGAAAATGATACAAAAAGGACGTTATGAAGTTATCTGAGTTACAAAGTCATATAAAAGAATTCGATTATGCGCCAGAGCAATCTGAACACTATTTTTTAAAACTAATCGAAGAAGTTAGCGAATTATCGGAATCTATTTGCAAAGGTAAAAGTGGGCAACCAACGCTAGATGAACTTAAAGGTTCAATCGCAGAAGAGTTATATGACGTCTTGTATTATGTTTGTGCTTTAGCCAATATTCACGGTGTAAACCTTGAGAAAACGCATGAATTAAAAGAAGTTTTGAACAAGGTTAAGTACAACCGCTAGAACGCGTATAACAAATTGTTCAAGAGGGATTCAGCACGCGTGGCATTTTTACTAAGCGTTGGTTTTAGTGATTAAGGTGGTATGCGGTAGCGTCGGTGTTGCGTGCTTCACCCCTTAACAAGGCGTTATGTAAAAGGAGATGGAATTGACTACGAAGAAAGAAGAAATGACTCTTGTCGAAAGATTCGATGCTGTTGAAAAACTAACAGCTAAAGGCAAGGTTCTCACAACCATATCTATTATTCTTATCGCACTTAATGTGACCGGTGCTGTGATGAAGGAAGCAAATACATTTCTTTTCAAAATTGAATTTGCCCATCAAGAGGGAATTACTTACTTGCTGCTAGCTGCAATTTTGTATTTAACTGTTCGTTATCGAAATTATGCCCAACCATACCATCACGAGCTTTTTCTTCTTTGGTCGGAACGGATGATGCAAGATAAAGAGATCTTTAATTACAATCCAAGAGATGAAGTCGTAACCGGTTTCTTAGACGATGCCTTTGACGTTTGGGGTGGAGATGAACCGGGTATTCAGGATTCAAAATACCATGTAAGCGGCTTCTTACGTCGAGCGGTGCGCTTTCCTTCAGTATTCCGTGGTGAGAGTGGTGATGGCGAATGGTTCGAGGAGCATTTTGATGAGTACTCTAGCCTTTTATCTTTCAACAAAAAGTGGACTTTTAGTAAATACATACGACTATTGCTAATTGAATTTAAGTACAGATTTAATGCATTTATCAACCACAGAGAGCATTTGGACATCTTAAGTCCATATATGTTTGCGTTTATTGCTGTCCTGTCAGTAATCGTGCCTTGGGAAACTTTTACATAACAAACTGTTTAAGAGGGATTCGCAACGCGTGGCATTTTTACTATGCGTTGGTTTTGGTGTTTAA
>NZ_JAHGAI010000051.1:0-501 GCF_030248515.1 Vibrio sp. D401a
CCCCTTAACAAGGCGTTAGCTTGCTATCGAAATTTCCAAGCATGAAAACCACAACCGGTGAACTTAACATAAGCCCTTTTGCAAAGAGGACGGGATGCCACTTCTTCAACTACTTCTGCTAAGTAATTTTCTTTTGAATGTATCAATAGACCTTTTTGAAGTAGATCCGCTTCGAATAATTTGCGTGTTTGTTGCGTTTTTTGTGTCTTTGACCTTTATATTGGACGAACAAGTATGGTTTAAATCAAATACTGAAAAGCTTTTAGAATGGCTAAAAACATTATTTGTTAGTTACGTAGCATGTGAATTAACCTTGTTTATTAATTTTGTATACCTTTTGGTCAATAAGTACAATGACCCTTCGATGTCTTGGTATTTACCTAGTTTAGTGTTGCTAGGTTTATGGCTGTATGGAAGGTATCAAAGAGCCGGTTAATATCAAGCTAACAAATTGTTCAAGAGGGATTCGCAACGCGTGGCATTTTTACTATGCGTTGGTTT
>NZ_JAHGAI010000052.1:0-49259 GCF_030248515.1 Vibrio sp. D401a
TTCAAATTTTTCTTTAGACACAATCGTGTTCCTTCCTAGTTATGATTCGCCGCGATCATTATTGATCTCGACGCGCCAGAAATTGTTATTTTATGCGCCAACGTCCGTTAGCGCAATATTTCGACGGCTTGATCTAGCAAAAAGTCGTAAACTTTTTGTGGTTCAATCGTCAATTAGTAACCACGCTCAGCCATGATGGCTTCTGCAAAGGTCTTCGGCACTTCAGCGTACTCATTAAACTCCATAGAGTAAGAAGCACGGCCTTGAGTTGCAGAACGTAGGTCCGTTGCGTAACCAAACATCTCAGATAGTGGAACTTGAGCACGAATGATCTTAAGACCAGCCACACCTTCATCCATACCTTCGATCATACCGCGACGACGGTTTAGGTCACCAACAACGTCACCCATCCAGTCTTCCGGAGTAGTTACTTCGACATTCATCATTGGTTCTAGAATCACAGGTTGTGCTTCTAATGAACCTTTCTTGAATGCCATCGAGCCAGCGATCTTGAACGCCATCTCGCTTGAGTCAACATCGTGGTAAGAGCCATCAAATAGTGTAGCTTTAATATCTAGAACAGGGTAACCCGCTAGAACACCACTATTCATTTGCTCTTCGATACCTTTCGCTACCGAACTGATGTATTCCTTAGGAACCACACCACCCACGATCTCGTCTACGAATACGAAACCTGCACCAGGTTCTGAAGGCTCAAGTTTGATCCATACGTGACCGTATTGACCACGACCGCCAGATTGACGAACGAACTTGCCTTCCACTTCCGCAGAACCACGAATGGTCTCACGGTAAGCAACCTGAGGTTTACCAACGTTACAGTCAACGCTGAATTCACGCTTCATACGGTCAACGATGATATCTAGGTGAAGCTCACCCATACCAGAGATCAGAGTCTGACCTGTTTCGTCATCCGTTTCCACGCGGAATGATGGGTCTTCCGCAGCCAGTTTACCTAGCGCGATACCCATTTTCTCTTGGTCTGCTTTAGAACGAGGTTCTACAGCGATCTGAATTACAGGTTCAGGGAATTCCATGCGCTCTAGAATCACTTTGTGGTTCTGATCACATAGCGTGTCACCTGTTGTTACGTCTTTCAGACCGATTGCAGCTGCGATATCACCAGCGCGAACTTCTTTTACTTCTTCGCGCTTGTTCGCATGCATCTGAACGATACGACCAAAACGCTCTTTCTTGTCTTTTACTGAGTTGTAAACAGCATCACCTGAATTCACAACACCAGAGTAAACGCGCATGAAAGTTAGCGTACCCACAAATGGGTCAGTCGCGATCTTGAATGCTAGAGCCGAGAACGGTTCGTTGTCGTCTGCATGACGTTCAACTTCATTCTCTTTTTCGTCGATACCTTTAATTGCAGGTACGTCGATTGGCGATGGCAAGAATTCGATCACTGCGTCTAGTACTGCTTGAACACCTTTATTCTTGAACGCACTACCACAAGTAGCTAGTACGATTTCGTTGTTTAGTGTACGAGTACGTAGAGCTTGTTTGATCTCAGCCTCAGTCAGCTCACCTTCTTCAAGGTACTTGTCCATTAGCTCTTCAGTTGCTTCAGCTGCCGCTTCAACTAGGTTGTTGCGCCACTCTTCAGCTAGCTCTTGCATGTCTGCTGGAATTTCGTCGTATGTAAACGACATGCCTTGATCGGCTTCATTCCAGTTGATCATTTTCATCTTGATAAGGTCAATAACACCTCGGAAATCATCTTCCGCGCCAACGTTTAGCTGGATTGGAACAGGATTCGCACCAAGACGGTTTTTAATTTGGTCCACAACACGTAGGAAATCTGCGCCTGCGCGGTCCATCTTGTTTACAAATACCATACGTGGAACGTGGTACTTGTCAGCTTGACGCCATACAGTTTCAGATTGAGGTTCAACACCAGATGAGCCACAGAACACAACTACTGCACCATCAAGTACACGTAAAGAACGTTCTACTTCGATAGTAAAGTCAACGTGTCCTGGAGTATCAATGATGTTTACGCGGTGCTCTTGGAATTGTGCTTCCATACCACGCCAGAAAGTAGTAGTTGCAGCTGAAGTGATAGTAATACCACGCTCCTGCTCCTGCTCCATCCAGTCCATGGTTGCTGCGCCATCGTGAACTTCACCGATTTTATGAGACAGACCAGTGTAGAACAAAATACGTTCAGTAGTGGTTGTTTTACCTGCATCTACGTGAGCACAGATACCGATATTACGGTAGCGCTCAATAGGAGTTTTGCGAGCCACGATTGAATCCTCTTATACTTAGAGAGTTAGGGACTATTGCTATGTCTAAAAAAGCTATCCCCTAGATATAGCAATAGTTCCTAGCATAGGCATAGGAACTAAAGAAGTGCTGCAAGGAACCTTGCAGCACTGAAAAGGTATTACCAACGGTAATGAGCGAACGCTTTGTTTGCGTCAGCCATGCGGTGAACGTCTTCACGTTTCTTAACCGCAGTACCTTTGTTCTCAGACGCGTCTAGCATTTCAGCAGCTAGGCGTTGAGCCATAGATTTTTCACCACGCTTACGCGCAGCTTCAACCAACCAACGCATAGCAAGTGCGTTACGGCGAACCGGACGTACTTCTACAGGTACTTGGTAAGTTGAACCACCTACACGGCGAGATTTAACTTCTACCGCTGGGCGAACATTTTCAAGAGCTTCTTCAAAAATAGCTAAGTGGTCTTTACCAGACTTTTCAGCCATAGCATCTAGTGCAGTGTAAACGATTTTCTCTGCAGTAGATTTTTTACCGTCAACCATTAGGATGTTAACGAATTTTGCCAGCAGTTCAGATTTGAACTTTGGATCTGGAAGGATCTTACGCTGACCAATGACGCGACGACGTGGCATGGATTTTCTCCGTTGTCTTCTTCAGGTTTTATCCAAAACTTTTCAGTTTTTTCAAAAAATTAAAAATAATTTAGTGTTTGGCCTTACTTAACGGAATCCATTAAGACTTAGGACGCTTCACACCGTACTTAGAACGACCTTGTTTACGGTCGTTAACGCCAGCACAGTCAAGTGCACCGCGAACAGTGTGGTAACGTACACCCGGAAGGTCTTTTACACGACCGCCACGGATTAGTACAACACTGTGCTCTTGAAGGTTGTGGCCTTCACCGCCGATGTACGATGTAACTTCGAAGCCGTTTGTCAGACGTACACGACAAACTTTACGAAGTGCTGAGTTAGGTTTTTTAGGTGTAGTAGTGTAAACACGAGTACATACACCACGTTTTTGTGGGCACGCTTCTAGTGCAGGCACGTTGCTTTTAACAACTTGCTTTGCACGTGGCTTACGTACCAACTGGTTAATAGTTGCCATTAACTAGCTCCTGATTTACTTGAAAGTAAGCTTTGTGAAAAATCTATCCCTAACAGCGGTTGGCAGTTAGGGACGCAAAATTCTATGCAGCAGTGAGAGGTGTGTCAAGAAATATACGGATCTTTTTTGTTCAATTAAGGTAATTCGTCCGTAAAGTTCAATCCACAGTAGAAAGGGGTTAATCCCAGGTAAGAGATTTGGCCTGCTTTGCGGAGAGTTTAACAAAGCCAGCATAGCCAATCACTTCAATAGATGGGCTGATACGATTGCTCATGCCACGGGCATCAATATCGCTTTGTAGTGCAAACACTGATGGACCTTTTACCTTACTGAACGCCTTATGCTGGGGGTTAGCCGCGTACACGGCATCTTCAATCAACAAGACATCATCTTGCTCACTGTACAGTGCCATTGCATCGTCTAATGCAGCTACGGATTTGATGATATGTAACATGACGTCCTCAGAATGACAGCAGTTTACCTGCTTGCTGCAGTTTGTCTTTGAGTTGCTCGGTCCTCAGAACTTCTGCATCAATGACTAAATCGGCTTGTGCCAAGCCACGTTCTGCTAGAGAGTCGGCACAGACAAACACTTGTTCAATATCGTACAAGTCGAACAACTTCAACATCGGTGCGTAGTCCTTGCTCAAAATACCAGTAGGATCTTGACCAAGTAGCAGTTGGTAAACACCATCGCCAAAAAACAGTACCGTAATGTCTTCACAGTACGCTGACGCCGCTAGCAGCGCATCTACACCCTCACGACCTGCATTGCTACCATGAGGTGCGCTACGAAATAGGTAAGTTAGCTGACTCAAAACTGCACCACTCTATCTTGCGTTAACATGGCTTCGGCTAAGCTACCCAAACCAGCTTGTTCGAACCCTTCAGCAAGGTTGTTTTGTTCAAGACCATGCTGATTCGCCTCATCTTCGCTGATGATGCCGCGACGCAAAGCGGCTGCTACGCAGGTTTCCAAACGAACATCGTGTTGCTGTGCGAGTGATTGCCATGCTTTGGTTAGGTCAAACTCATCGTTGGCAGGCACGCTCAGAGCCGTACCATTGGTGACGCCATCTTGGTAAAAGAACACACTCACCAGAGTATGTCCTTGTTCAATTACCGCTTGTGCGAATTGATATGCGCTGCGCGCCGATTGACTGCCGTAAACTGGACCGTTCACTACCAGCGTGTAAGTTAATCCACTCACGCTTATTCGTCCTCAGTCTTACGCTGACGAATGTATAGGTAAACGGTGTGTTTAGAGATGTTCAGGCGATCTGCGACGCGGTTAATCGCGTCTTTGATATCGAAAATACCCTTATCGTACAGCTCCATAACGATCTGACGGTTTTTGGTGTTATTCGATACCGATTTATCAGCGTTGATCTCTTCAATCGTGCGCTCAACCGTTTGGTCTACTAGCTCTTCAACATCACTTGCGAAGTTAACGGATGACGCCGCTTCTTTCGCTTCTTGTGTTGGCATGAAAGATTGCAGCACTTGAGAGAAAGGCGCATCGAGGTTGACGTTGATACAAAGCAGACCAATCACGCGGTTTTCACCGTTACGAATAGCAACGGTGATCGACTTCATTAGTACGCCGCCTTTTGCGCGGGTGAAGTATGAACGTGAGAAGTTACGCTCAGAACCTTCGATGTCTTTCAGCATCTTAAGTGCTAAGTCAGTGATAGGAGAACCTACCTGACGACCAGTGTTTTCACCGTTAGCGATTTTGATTGCAGAGGTATTGAGGTCTTCTAGTGAGTGAAGAACGATCTCACAAAATGGACCGATCAGACTGGCAATGCCGTCTACGACCGCTTCGTAAGATCTCAAGATGATTTTATCGTGCTCGGTAAATGGCATCACGTTGACAGATTCCATTTCGAGCAACATTTCCGCATTTATTGTTTCTGTAGTTGTCATAAGCCTTCGAGCGAAAAATCAACAAATTGGTGTAAGTTTATCAGAAAATTTGAAAGGCAACCTAGCAAACTCATCAACTAGTGACCTAGAACAAAAAAGACCCGTA
Source organism: Vibrio sp. D401a (assembly GCF_030248515.1). Classification (NCBI taxonomy): domain Bacteria; kingdom Pseudomonadati; phylum Pseudomonadota; class Gammaproteobacteria; order Vibrionales; family Vibrionaceae; genus Vibrio; species Vibrio sp. D401a. The sequence continues at coordinate 5,395 of NZ_JAHGAI010000052.1, forward strand.
AAACGGGCCTTTTTTCATCGAGTTATCACTGATGCCAATTATTGAGCAGCGTTGTCGTTCTCAATTTTTAGCAGTTCAACTTCGAATACTAGCGTTGAGTTAGCAGGGATGCTTGGTGTGTCTTGGTCACCGTATGCTAGCTCTGGCGGGATAACGAATTTGAACTTAGAACCTACAGGCATTAGTTGAACACCTTCAGTCCAGCCCGGGATTACGCGGTTTAGTGGGAATGTTGCAGGTTCGCCACGATCGTAAGAGCTGTCAAACTGTGTACCGTCAATCAGAGTACCTTTGTAATGTACTTGAACCGTATCAGTATCTTTTGGTTGCTCTCCTTCAGCTGGAGTAATTACTTGGTACAGAAGACCTGAATCTGTCTTCACTACGCCTTCTTGCTTCTCAAACTCAGCGCGGAAGTCATCGCCAGCTTTTTTCGCTTCAGCCGCTTTCTCAGCCGCTTGCTTTTGCATAGTTTCAGCAACACGCTTGTCTAGAGATTCTAGAGCTGCACGAGTTTCTTCTTCGTTTAGTGCTGCGTTACCTTTAAATACGTCTTCGATACCTTTAAGAACTAGGTCCTTGTTTAGGTCGATACCGATTTCGCTTGGTTTTTCGATACTAGCGCTTAGGTAGTTAGCAAATGAAACACCAATTGCGTATGCCGCTTTATCGTCGTCTGTTTTAAAGTGAACAGCTTTACCAGTTTCTGCCTGAACTTGTTCTGCTTGAGGTGCTGCTTCTGGTTTTGTTTCTTCTTTTTGACAACCTACCGCTAGCATTACTGTTGCAGCAAGTAGCGACACTTTTAAAACTGATTTCATTAAATTCTCCAAATAATGGCTGCGCCATTGGTTGTTGTGCACAAATCTTCTATGAGACTAGTGAAGACAATCGTTATACCAATATACTAGCTATATGTCTCAAGACACAAACTGGATTATTAGATGTGATGCAAAGAATTTCTCATTTATTCCTATATTTAATTGTCATCACCACGTTAAGTGGATGCTTTTTTTCCGATCGCGATGTTCAACGTTGGTCACTCGAACCACAAGGTTCCACCAGCTTTGCGCTCAGTCGAGATGGTCGATTTGCGCTGCTGTACTCCAAAGAACACCAACTGGTACTGTGGGATTTAGCGCAAAATAAACAACTCGCAAAGCTGGGTGAACTCGATCAAGCCGCCAATGTGGTCTCTCATATTCGCATTTCGGACAATGGCCGCTATGCCGTCACAGCAAGCCAAATGAACTTCGCTGTGTGGGATCTCGGATGGACCCAAGCCGAAGGATTATGGTCTATCGATGACGCGCTGATTCGAGACGTTGATATCACCAGTAACGGTGAACAGGTGTTACTTGGACTGTCCAACGGTAAAGCAATTCACGTCAACTTAGTCACTGGTCGTCGGCTAGAGTTCCTTGCGCATCAAGAAAAAGTCAATTCTGTCGCCATTTCCCCTAATGGTCGTTTCGCCCTCACAGGTGGAAATGACTACAAAGCTTACCTTTGGGACACCGAAACCGGATTGGTACTACGCACCTTTGAACACGACCAGCGCGTTGTTCGAGTCGCCTTGCAGAGAGATGGTAAACTGGCCATGACCTCAGACGGTGGCAATCAAGCCATCATCTGGGATTTAGAGACAGGTGAAGAAGTGACACAACTCAGCAGTTGGTCTCGCCAGTTGATCTTCTCAACGGCGCGTTTCTCCGATGACGGTAACCTGCTCGTTACAGGCACCCCTTCCGGTCGAGTGATGGTGTGGAACACTAAAACCGGTAAACGCGTCGATGGATTTGAAGTTGAGCCGAAAAAAGATACTCGCCCTCCTCGTGCGGTCGTGTATGATGCAGCCTTTGATTCCAAGCAACGTGTAATTACTGCCACTTCTGCGGGCATTGCCCAAGCTTGGCAGCTAGAGAACGGATCATGACAGATAAAATCATTCAGCAATTGGAAGCACGCATTAATGACTTAGAATGTCAGCTTGCGTTCCAAGAACAGACTATTGAAGATCTGAACGGCGCCTTGTCGCAACAGCAACTGCAAATTACCAAGATGCTCGATCAGATGAAATATGTGGTAGGTAAAGTGAAAAATATGGACTCGTCGAATTTAGCCGATCCATCAGAAGAAACACCACCACCGCATTATTAAAGTGCAAGTACAAATTGCATAAAGCCCAGAACGTGTTCTGGGCTTTGTTGTATTGGCTACTTAAAAATATTGCTCAGGAATGATCGGGAAGAAACTATTCGTCTGCGTAGATTTTCACGCTCAGCTCACCTTGCGTATTGATGCCAGCTCGGTACATACCAGAACTGTTCATCGCAAAATGCAGCTCACCTTTAGCATCAATCGCAATCAAACCACCTTCACCGCCCATTTCTTTTAAATCACCCTGAATAATGTGTTCGCACGCCGTATGTACGTCTTCTTGCAAATAACGCATGCGTGCTGCAACGTCTTCCGCAACACGTTTACGAATAAAGAACTCACCGACACCAGTGGTTGAAACCGCCACAACGCCATTCTCTGCCACCGTGCCACAACCAATCAGAGCGGAATCTCCCACTCGTCCGTATTTCTTGTTGGTCACGCCACCAGTACTGGTCGCAGCGGCTAAGTTGCCTTGTTGGTCCAATGCCACCGCACCAACCGTACCGTGCTTACGGTCATCTGGGTAGCGAGATTCTGAAAGCGCAAATAATCCTTTTTCACGCATAGACAGCAACTGCTCATAGCGGCGATCGGTAAAGAAGTAATCCTGCTCGGTGTACTCATGACCTTGTTCAAAAGCAAACTTCTCTGCGCCCTCGCCCACCAACAATACATGGTTGCTGTTTCGCATCACGTCACGAGCGAGTTCAATGGGGTTTCTGATATGACGCACCCCAGCGACTGCCCCTGCGGCTTGGTGTCGACCATCCATCACAGAGGCATCCATTTCGACCATCTCGTTATGGGTCAGTACTGAGCCTTTACCCGCATTAAAATTAGGAGAGTCTTCCAGCACTTTCACTGCCGCCACGACCGCATCTATGGCTTCACCACCTGTTGCTAGGATTTGATGCCCCGCTTTTACCGCAGCTTCTAAATCCGCCAAGATGGATTGTTGCAGTTCGTCACTCATCTGTTCACGCAAGATAGTGCCTGCACCGCCATGAATGGCAATCGAGAAAGGTTTCATCATCGCTTTGTCCAACTGTTATTCCTTGTATGATTGGCACTACACCCCAGATAAACAAAAAGCGCAAGTTGAAACCTCAACTTGCGCTTTTTAAAGCTTTACTAGATAGCGTTATCTAGTGAAGAGCGTGCGATTAGTGAGAACCGCAACCGCCGCCGCCACAACATTCGTGGTCGTCAGCTTTTTCTTCGCCACCACAGCAGCCGCCTTCGTGATCGTGGTCGTGACCGCAACCGCCGCCGCCACCTTGGTGGATGTGACCGTGTTCGATCTCTTCAGCTGTCGCTTCACGAGTAGCCATAACTTCTACTTCGAAAGTTAGTGTTTGACCAGCTAGCATGTGGTTGCCGTCTACAACAACTTCGTCGCCGTCTACTTCAGTTACTTCTACAGGGATTGGACCTTGGTCAGTATCTGCTAGGAAACGCATGCCAACTTCGATTTGGTCAACGCCTTGGAACACATCTGCAGGAACACGTTGCACTAGTGCGTCGTTGTGGTCGCCGTATGCATCTTCAGGAGCTACAGTTACAGAGAACTTGTCGCCAGCCACTTTACCTTCTAGTTCTTTCTCAAGACCAGTGATTAGGTTGTTGTGACCATGTAGGTAATCAAGAGGTGCTTCAGAAGTTGATTGATCAACAACAACACCGTCTTCCAACATTACTTTGTATGCAAGGCTTGCAACAACGTTCTTTTCAATTTTCATACTAACTCCAGGGAGATTAATTGACCTAACCAGAATGGGGTTAAGTACCGAGATGGTAGTATTATGGGGATCAATTAACGAAGTTCAATTATTCAGGCTTAAAAATCCCGATCATTTCTTGTTCCGAGTGTTTATTTTTTTCTACAGATTGCGGTTTACGCTGCTCGGTATAATCGCAGTCGACACACTCGACCAGCTCGATGTTGTTCTCAATCCACCAGCGTAGGGTATCTTGCTGACTGCATTGCGGGCAGCTAGCTCCCGCGATAAAACGTTTCTTGGCTTTCACTTTTGTTCCTTTTCCCGCTAGATGCTATACGGGTACTACTTCCAATGATTTGGCGACTGTTGGTCACTTTCCATTTCACGACCAAAGATTTCTTCTAGTTCTTTACGGGCTTCTTTCGAGCGTTGAGCGAGCTCTTTATCCTCATTATGCTGAGGCAATAAGTCTTTGAGCATAGCATTATCTAGCTTGCGAAAATGTGCTTCTGCCCGCTTTGCTTGATACGGGTGCATACCCAATTCTACGAGCGCTTGGCGACCTAGATCTAATGCGCCCAAAAAGGTTTCTCGCGAGTAATTTTGCACGCCATGGTTCATCAACTGATACGCTTCCACACGGCTGCGGGCACGGGCAAGGATCTTCAATTTCGGGAAATGTGCACGGCAAATGTCGACAATCGCCATCACCTCATCAGGTGAATCCGTACAGATCACCAAGGCTTCCGCTTTATCAGCCCCCGCGGCACGTAACAAATCAATCTGAGTCGCATCACCATAAAACACCTTATAACCGTATTTACGCAGCAAGTGGATTTGGCTCGCGTCACTTTCTAATACCGTTACCTTGATCTTATTGGCGTACATCAAGCGTCCGACAATCTGACCAAAACGACCAAAGCCAGCGATGATCACTCGTGGCCGACGATCCACCACATTGGTCGTCACGCTCTCTTCTTGGTTCAGCGTGTGAGCAAACCACTTCTTCTGCCCCATGAGCAACAGCGGCGTAGTCACCATCGACAAACTCACCACCACCAACAAAAAGGCAACTTGCTCTTTGGTTAAGATACCTTCTTGGCTTGCCGCGGTGAAAATCACAAACGCAAACTCACCACCTTGGCTCAAAATCGCCGCCATACGACTGCGCGACTTAGCACGGACTCGAGCAGTGCGAGCTAAGACATACAGCACCAAACCTTTGACCACCACGAGAGCAATCACGGCACCAAGAATCGCGAACGGTTGCAAGGCTAATAAACCAAGATTCACTGCCATGCCCACTGCAATAAAGAACAAGCCAAGCAGCAGACCTTTAAACGGTTCAATCGCAATTTCTAGTTCATGACGGTATTCACTTTCTGCCAGCAGCACACCCGCTAAGAAAGTACCGAGCGCCATCGAAAGCCCCAGCTTTTGCATCGCAACAGAAATGCCAAGTACGACTAGGAGGGCGGCAACGGTGAAGAGTTCACGCACACCACTCATCACCACAAAACGGAACAGAGGACGCAGCAAAAAGTGACCACCAACCAGCAGTGCTGCAACGCTCGCCAGCACCCAAATAGCATCTAACCAATCACCACCGCTTTGACCACCAGCGAGTAAGGGCAACATGGCAAGCATCGGGATGACGGCAATATCTTGGAACAGCAGCACTGCAAAACCAGATTGTCCGGTTTCCGTGCCAGCTTGCCCCTGCTCTTCTATCACTTTTAGTGCAATCGCCGTGGACGAGAGTGCCAAGCCCATGCCGATCACTAAGCTCACTTGCATACTCAAACCAAATAGGCTGACGATGCTGCCGATCACCGCCGTGGTGACAATAACTTGAGCGCCACCCAGACCGAGGATAGGTCCGCGCATCTGCCATAACTTTTTAGGGTTCAGTTCCAAACCAATTAAGAACAGCAGCAACACCACCCCGAGTTCGGCGAAGTGGAGAATCGCGTCCACATCACTGATCAACCCCAGCCCCCAAGGACCAATTAGAACGCCGGCAATCAGGTAACCAAGCACAGAGCCCAGACCAAGTCGCTGGGCAATCGGCACCGCAATAACAGCAGCAGAAAGAAATACCACACTACTTTGAAGAAACTCACTGGTTATCGCCATGTAGACCTCCTTGCTCATCCCACTCTCTCAGAGGATTGTTCAGCCATTGACGATATTGTTCAGCATGCTGATAACGTTCGATGTCCGAAACATTGCGCGACCAGTACAGCACTAAAGGCTCAATCCAATGCATCTGACACAAAGCGGCGGTCAGTTCAAACGGCTGGAGGATTTGTTCCAACGGGTATTTGTTGTACCCCATCGGGCTAAACGCATCCTCTTTACCGCCAGTAGTGATCACGCTGCGCCAGTACTTACCCGCTAATGCGCTACCATCACCGAACGCAAAGCCTTTACCCAACACACGATCCATCCACTCTTTCAACAGTGCGGGACAGGAATACATATAGAGAGGATGATGAAAAACGATCACATCATGCGTCATCAGCAGATCGTGTTCGTAGTTCACATCGATAAAGAAATCAGGGTACGCGCCATAAAGATCGTGCACGGTGACATGACCCAGTGATTCGATTTTTTTAATCATCACTTGATTGGCAATGGAATTTTGTGGCTCTGGATGAGCATAAATCACCAGAACCCTCGGAGGAATGGGCGTAGCAACAGCCAAATGGTCATCCTTGTATTGATTTCTCAGGGAAAATTATCGTTATCAGTTTGTTATACTTTTTTGTATAGCATAATGCAATTAAAGCGCAGAGATCGACTTTTCCTGCCAATAGCCCTACTATTCACCGCGAGATAAACGACCAAGAAACGCGCGCGGCGCAAAGTGAATTAAAACTCTATGATTACCTTCTCTGATATTCAGTTACTGCGTGGCGGTAAACCTCTTTTAGACCAAGCATCCGCAACCATTCACCCAGGCGATAAAGTGGGTCTGGTTGGTAAGAACGGCTGTGGTAAATCGACCCTATTCGCGCTACTGAAAGATGAACTGGCGATTGATGCGGGCTCATTCAGTCAACCTCAGCACTGGGAACTAGCGTGGGTAGCACAAGAAACCCCTGCTCTTGATCGCAGTGCCATTGAATACGTCATTGATGGTGATCGCGAGTTTCGTGGTTTGGAACAGCAGTTAGCCATTGCTGAAGAAAAAGACAACGGTACGCTGGTTGCAGAGATCCACGGCAAGATTGAAACCATTGGCGGTTATAGCATTCGCGCACGTGCTGCCGAACTGCTTGATGGTCTGGGCTTTAGCCAAGAGCAAATGAGCTGGAACCTGACTCAGTTCTCGGGTGGTTGGCGTATGCGTCTTAACTTGGCTCAAGCGCTGTTGTGTCGTTCTGATCTACTGCTACTCGACGAACCAACCAACCACTTGGATTTGGACGCGGTCATGTGGCTAGAGCGCTGGTTACAAAACTACCCAGGCACACTGATTCTTATCTCGCACGACCGTGACTTCTTAGACCCAATCGTTGGTCGTATCATTCACATCGAAAATCAACAGCTGAATGAATACACGGGTAACTACTCGTCATTCGAAAACCAACGCGCACAAAAAATGGTGCTGCAACAAGCGATGTTCGAGAAGCAACAGAAACAGATGTCACACATGCAAAGCTACATCGACCGCTTCCGTTACAAAGCATCGAAAGCTCGCCAAGCACAAAGCCGAATTAAAGCTCTGGAGCGTATGGAAAAAGTGCTGCCAGCGCAGTTCGATAACCCATTTAGCTTCCAGTTCCGCGAACCAGCAGCACTGCCAAACCCAATCATGATGATGGATGAAGTATCGGCAGGCTACGGTGACAACCTGATCCTAGAGAAGATCCGCCTTAACCTTGTCCCGGGCAGTCGCATTGGTCTACTTGGCCGTAACGGTGCAGGTAAATCAACCTTGATCAAACTGTTGTCTGGTGAGCTAAAAGCACAAGGTGGCGATCTGACTTACTCGCAAGGTGTGAAGATCGGTTACTTCGCTCAGCACCAATTAGAAACGCTGCATCCAGAAGAAACACCACTACAGCACATGATGCAAATCGCTCCAGACCAGACTGAGCAACAACTACGTGATTACTTAGGTAGCTTTGGTTTTCAAGGTGACAAAGCACTTGAGAAAGTCGCTCCGTTTTCTGGTGGTGAAAAAGCACGTTTGGTATTGGCATTAGTGGTCTGGCAAAAACCTAACCTATTGCTACTCGACGAACCAACCAACCACCTAGACTTGGACATGCGCCAAGCATTGACCATGGCACTACAGACCTTTGAAGGTGCAATGGTGATTGTTTCGCACGACCGTTACCTACTGCGAGCAACAACGGATGACTTGTACCTAGTACACGACCGTCAAGTGGCACCATTCGATGGTGACCTCAACGATTACTATAAGTGGCTGACTGAACAACAAAGAGCTGAACGTAAAGAAGCACAATCGGCACAGCCTGAGAAAGACACAGCGAATAGTGCTGCAGCGAAAAAAGAGCAAAAGCGACGTGAAGCAGAGTTTCGTAAACAGACCGCTCCAATTCGCAAAACGCTGACACAGTTAGAAAACAAAATGGATAAGTTAGGTGAAGCGTTAGCTTCAGCTGAAGAGCAATTATCAGACAACTCTCTGTATGAAGCGGAAAACAAAGCTAAACTTAATGAAGTATTGGCCCTTCAAGCTTCTAGCAAAGCAGAGCTTGAAGATGTAGAGATGGAATGGATGTCTGCTCAAGAAACCCTCGAGCAGATGGAACTAGAGTTTAATCAATGACAACAGAGCACGCTGAATACACCTTAACCCTTGAACACCTTTGGCAGTTCAGTCTGCAATTTTATGGTGTACGAGAAGTGAAAGAAGCGTGCTTGTCGTTGCAAAATAACTATCACGGCAATGTGAATCTACTGCTGCTGCTCAGATGGCTCGATGAGCAGCAGTTCATCTTTCAAGAGCAAGATTGGCCTCTTGTTCAAGACTGCCTAATCCGCAGCGAAACATTACTCCACTCCTATCGCGAACTACGACGACACCTCAAACTTCAAGTAAATGATGCACTTTATCGTGAGGCATTACAGTTTGAGTTACAGCTTGAAAAGCAACAACAGTCTGATCTGGTTGACTGCATTAATTCACTCATACTAGTGACAAATGACGGTGAACCACTAACATTAAGATACTGTCGAAAGCTGGGCGCAGAACACCTTCAACAAGCATTTTCGCTTCCAGTTCCGAATATTCATCATCCATAAATCTATAATAAATCTATACTTAGACTTATATAAATAAGAGTATACGTTTGTTGGCATTGAAGCTCTAAGCAGAACCAATCTCTCAGACTAGCGGTAAGGATTGCACAAAATCTCTGCTTAGTTCATGGCAAAGCTCCATCAAACCGTATTCGCGTAAGCACAGAGACCAAAGTGACGTGAATAACAATAATACTTAAATTGATTGGTACTAAGTATGACCCAATTTTTCGCAGCAGCTGGAATTAAAAACCCACACCTTCAAACGCTTTTGCCGCGCTTTATTCGTAAAAAAGCGTTGTTTACCCCTGTGTGGCAAACTCTTGATACCCCTGATGACGATTTTCTAGACTTAGCATGGTCAGAACAACAAGACACTGAAATTGCCCGTAACAAGCCCATTTTTGTTCTGTTCCATGGCCTTGAAGGATGCTTTTATAGCCCTTACGCTAACGGCTTAATGAATGCTTTTTCCAAATCAGGCTGGTTATCGGTGATGATGCACTTCCGCGGTTGCAGCGGTAAGCCAAACAAAAAAGCTCGCGCCTATCACTCCGGTGAAGTGACTGACGCTCGTTTCTTTCTCGAGCAGCTCAATCAGCAGTTTCCCAACACCCCTAAAGTTGCAGTCGGCATTTCCCTTGGCGGTAACATGTTGGCGAACTACTTAGCCCAATACAGAGACGACCCGATTTTAAGTGCAGCAACAATCGTTTCTGCCCCGCTGGATTTATCAGCATGCGCCAACCGCATAGAGCAAGGTTTTTCCAAGGTCTACAAACGCTATTTGCTCTCTTCACTTAAACGTAATGCGCTACAAAAACACGACTTGATACAAGGGGAACTTGCGCTGTCTTACAGTTCGATCAAACGTGTTACTCGCCTGTATGAATTCGATGATCTCGTCACCGCACCTCTGCACGGATTCAAAGATGCACAAGACTACTACGACCAATGTTCAGGCTTGAGCAAACTGCAGCAGATCACCCTACCAACACTGATCATCCATGCTAAAGATGACCCTTTTATGACTGAAGCCGTAATCCCAAAATTCGTTCTGCCAGACAACATTGATTACCGACTTTACGAAAATGGCGGCCACGTCGGCTTTCTTACTGGTACAGCGCTTAAGCCAAAATTTTGGTTAGAGGAAGCCCTGCCAGCTTATTATGAAAGTATCGCTGCTGAATACCTTTCTACTGTATCCAAACAACAAACACAGTAAACTATTCGCGAGTATCAACCGAGGCAGGTAGTACACCATCATCATAAACGTTTGAGGTATTTATGATCATTCCATGGCAAGACATTGCGCCAGAGACATTAGAAAACTTGATCCGCGAATTTGTACTGCGTGAAGGGACGGATTACGGTGCGGTAGAAGTATCATTACAAGATAAAATTGACCAAGTTAGAACTCAGCTCGAGAAGGGGGAGGCAACGATTGTCTTCTCCGAGCTCCATGAAACGGTTGATATTCAACTTAGAGCAAAATAATAACGTCCTCACATTTTACCGTATCCCACTCGATGACACGGGCTTGTTACGTGCTATAGTGGGTTATCGACCGTGCAACATCCGCGTGTTGTACTTTACAGGTAAGTAATTTTCGACAAGGTTTGTCATGTCAGCTAAACACCCAATCATCGCGGTTACTGGCTCCTCTGGAGCTGGCACAACCACGACCTCAGAAGCCTTCCGTAAGATGTTCAATATGATGAACGTTAAACCTGCATGGGTTGAAGGAGACAGCTTCCACCGTTTTACTCGTCCAGAGATGGATGTCGAGATCCGTAAGGCTCGTGAACAAGGTCGACACATCAGCTACTTCGGTCCGCAAGCCAATGACTTCCCAGGGTTAGAAGAGTTTTTCCGAAAGTATGGTGAAGAAGGCACTGGCAGTGTGCGTCGCTATCTACATACCTTTGATGAGGCGGTACCCTATAATCAAATGCCTGGCACTTTCACACCATGGCAAGACTTACCTGAAGACAGCAACGTACTGTTCTATGAAGGTTTACACGGTGGTGTCGTAGATGGTGACGTCAACGTGGCGCGTCACGTTGACTTTCTAATTGGCATGGTGCCAATCGTGAACTTGGAATGGATTCAAAAGTTCGTTCGTGACACGCGCGATCGTGGCCACTCAAGAGAAGCGGTAATGGATTCGATCGTGCGATCGATGGACGATTACCTGAACTACATTACCCCGCAATTTTCTCGTACACATATCAACTTTCAGCGTGTACCAACGGTTGATACTTCTAACCCACTTAACGCCAAAGGCATCCCGAGTTTGGATGAAAGCTTCGTGGTGATCCGCCTACGCGGCATCAAGAATGTCGACTTCCCGTACTTGCTGGCTATGATTGATGGCTCATTCATGTCTCGTCATAACACCATTGTGGTGCCGGGCGGTAAGATGAGCTTTGCAATGGAGCTCATAGTGAGGCCGATTCTGCAGCAACTCATCGAAACTGGGAAAATTGGCTAAAAACCTCGTTAATTGAGTGTTTACTTTTCATACCGTGATCATGTGCACAGTTTTGCTTACAAAATCTCAATCATGGCACGATTAAAATCAAGAAATCGTTTCCGAAAAAGGATACTATTTCTAACCGAAACACAAGAGAGCTTGCAGCATATAAAAAGTGCTCTTATTCTAGTAAGCCAATTCAGGCTTAGCTAAAATATGGATAGCGCAAGCGTACCCTGCAGAGGAAGTGAGATATTATGGTTCTAGGTAAACCTCAAACCGACCCAACATTAGAGTGGTTTCTTTCACACTGTCATATTCATAAGTACCCATCAAAGAGCACGCTAATTCACGCGGGCGAAAAAGCAGAGACTTTGTACTACATCGTTAAAGGTTCTGTTGCGGTTCTTATCAAAGACGAAGAAGGTAAGGAAATGATCCTTTCTTACCTAAACCAAGGCGACTTCATTGGTGAGCTTGGTCTATTCGAAGAAGACCAAGAGCGTACAGCTTGGGTTCGCGCTAAATCTCCTTGTGAAGTGGCAGAGATTTCTTTCAAGAAATTCCGTCAACTTATCCAAGTTAACCCAGACATCCTAATGCGCCTTTCTGCGCAAATGGCTCGTCGTCTACAAGTTACTAGCCAAAAAGTGGGTGACCTAGCGTTCCTAGACGTAACTGGTCGTATCGCTCAGACTCTTCTGAACCTTGCTAAACAGCCAGATGCGATGACGCACCCAGACGGCATGCAAATCAAGATCACTCGTCAAGAAATCGGTCAAATCGTTGGCTGTTCTCGTGAGACAGTAGGTCGTATCTTGAAGATGCTAGAAGAGCAGAACCTAATTTCTGCGCACGGTAAGACTATCGTTGTTTACGGGACTCGTTAATCTCGATTAACGTTTAAAAAATTTAAAAGCCACCAAATGCAAGTTTGGTGGCTTTTTCTTTTTTGGGAGTTAGACATTGAGAGTCGAGAGCATTGCACTTCACAACGGACTTCATCCTTTGAGATGAAGCCCTCTCGCCTCATATCTATTAACCGTTGGTACTCTCGAAGATCTTATCTGCCGATGCTGCCACAAATCCTGGGTACAACTCACCGTTATCCATTGGGTAGCGCTTAGCAAACTCGTAGAAGCCTCCAGGAATCACCTCAACGCCTTCAGTAAAGGTCACTGGCACTTTGTCTGCCATGGTCGACGATTGCTCTAGTAGTACCTCTGGCGTGCCTTTTACTTCACCGCCATTCTCGTTGATGGTAAAGCCTACGGTGCGCAGGTGGTCGTTCACTTGCTTTACTTCTTCATGCTGATTGAGTTGATTCACACTCACTGTGAAGTGGTTTGCTCCGTAACCGTGCGCAGCAAGCCAAGAAGCGTATTCACTCTCTTTCGCCAAAGTTTGGAAGTCAGCATAACTAAGGTCCCACAAACGTCCGCCGTACAAGAAGTCACTGCCTGTCAGTTTAGAAGCATCAACCTGCTCTACCAGTTTATGAACAATGGCTTGTAGCTCTGGTGAGCACTCATCCACTTTCAATTCACTGATGAAGACTTTTGGCTGTTTCGGATCTGGGTGCTCAAAATGTTTTGCCACCAGCTTTTTGCTTTCAAATACGTAGTCACCACAGGCTTTATAACCCACCGCTAGGAATGGCTTTGCTAACGTTTCAATGCCTAGGGGAGCGACATTAAACGTACGTAGCGCAATATGGTCATTAATCAGAGGCTCATCTTCTTGAAGAAGTTGATGGACTTTAGCAGCGGAAGGGCAAAGACGTTGAATGTAGTCTTGCCATAGCGATTCAAATAACACATCGGGCGTCATAACGACTCCTTGTTATGAAATGTAGAGTTAGGGGTAAGAGGAAGTTGACCGCTCGTTCACAGCCCTAAAGCTGTCCAGAATCACGAACGAGCGGCCATCAACCTGTGACGGTATGTATGGCATAAGTGCCAGTCAGTCAACACGCTCTGGAGAGTCTTAAGCTCGCCTTTGGCGTTTGCCAGCGCGCTTACCAGAATCCTAACTTGGTAAATAGCTCCGGCAGAGAGAAGCGGCGATACTTTGTCACCACTTCGTGTTTCTCTATTACAGGCTTACACCCGGGCTCAATGTGGCAGGTAAGACCGTCTCTTGTCCTTCCATTGATGCCATTGGGTACGCACAGTAGTCTGCTGCGTAGTAAGCACTTGGACGTAGGTTACCCGACGCCCCCGGACCACCAAATGGTGCATCACCACTTGCGCCTGTTAGCTGGCGGTTACGGTTCACGATGCCTGCGCGAATGTGGTCCACGAAGTATTCCCACTCTTGGTCGTCGGTCGAAACTAGGCCCGCAGATAGACCAAAGCGCGTATCGTTTGCCAGCTCTACAGCTTTCTCTAGCCCTTCGTAGCGCACCACTTGCAGAAGTGGACCGAAGTACTCTTCATCTGGCAAGTCGGAGATGTTCGTCACATCGATGATGCCTGGAGAAACAAACGCCGCTTCGCCTGCTTTCGCTTCAATCAAGCTTTCACCACCCAGTGATTGCAAGTTCGCTTGTGCATCGAGAATGAACTTGGCCGCCGCTAGCGAAATTTGCGGTCCCATGAAAGGCGCAGGCTCTGCAAATGGTTGGTCTACGCGAATATTGAGTGTCGCTTCCACCAGCTTAGTAATGACTGCATCACCCTTGTCGCCAAATGGAATGTATAGACGACGAGCACAAGTACAGCGTTGTCCTGCACTGATGAAGGCAGATTGAATAATGGTGTAGACCGTTGCGTCTAGGTCGCCGTAGTTATCCGAGATAACCATCGGGTTGTTGCCACCCATTTCAAGCGCCAGCATTTTGCCCGGCTGACCAGCAAACTGACGATGGAGAACATGACCTGTGTTTGCACTACCAGTGAACAGCACGCCATCAATGCCTTTCGCATCCGCCAGCGCAATACCAGTTTCTTTCGCGCCTTGGACTAGGTTAATCACACCTTTTGGTAGACCTACCTCTTCCCACAGCTTCATAGCGAGTTCACCCGTCCATGGCGTTTGCTCAGACGGTTTGAAGACTACGGTGTTACCAGCCAGTAGTGCTGGCACGATGTGACCATTTGGCAGGTGACCTGGGAAGTTATAAGGACCAAACACCGCCATCACACCTAGTGGGCGATGACGCAATACAATTTGGTTGCCTGCGGCTTCACGTGTCGCTTCGCCAGTACGGTCGTGGTAAGCACGAATAGAAATCGCAATTTTACCTGCCATCGCTGCAGCTTCGGTGCGTGTTTCCCAGATTGGTTTGCCCGTTTCTTTGGCAATCACTTCGGCGATTTTTTCGCTGTTCTCTTTTACTTTCTCAGCAAAAGCCAACACGATCGCCTCACGCTCTGCAAATGGGCGCTTCTTCCAATCAACAAACGCTTCACGCGCTGCAGACACCGCTTGGTTAACCTGCTCTGCTGTTGCGCCGTTGCCTTGCCAGATCACTTCTTGGTTGTACGGTGACAGAGACGTAAATGCTTCACCCTGACCTTGTACCCATTCACCTGCAATCCAATGTGTCATTGTTTCTATCCTTAAATTCTGTCGTCAGTTACTGCGGAAGAAGGCGAACAAAATCCCCTTCCTCAACCAAGAGTGCATCCGCCAGTTCTGGGGCTAGCACTACGCTTTGCGTTTCTGCGTCATACGCCGCTTTCGCTGCCGCAGCGCGGAAGTTCTCGAATGACGAGTTACACATCAAGAAGTCTTGTGTGCTGATATGCTCAGAGATTTTGACTTGCGCGCGGAATGAGTGGCGTACCGATTCGATATTACGTAAGTCACACTCCACCGTTGGACCACCATCGAAAATGTCGACGTATCCACGGTTGGTAAAGCCTTCACGCTCAAGCAGCTTCAATGCTGGACGCGTGTTATCGTGTACTTTACCAATTACAGCTTGCGCTTCTGGGCTCAGTAGGTTGATATAGATTGGCAACTTCGGCATCAAGTCGGCGATAAAGCCTTTCTTGCCGATACCAGTTAGGTAATCCGCAAGCGTAAAATCGATAGAGAAGAAATGCTCTTGAAGCCACTGCCAGAATGGCGAGTTACCGTTCTCGTCTGATACGCCACGCATTTCAGCAAAGATGGTTTCCGAGAAACGCTCTGGGTGCTCTGCCATCATTAAGAAACGACACTTGGACATCAGACGTCCGTTCAAGCCACCACGGAATTTTTCGCGTAGAAACAAGGTACAGATTTCGCTGTTACCCGTGTAGTTGTTACCAAACGTCAGCAGCTTCACCACGTTGTTTACGCCAAGCTTTGGTGACGAGTGCACCACTTTGCTGATGTGGTAAGAATAAAAAGGCACATCCCAGCCGATCGAAGCTTCAATACCTGTGGTACCTGCGACTTCACCAGTTTCAGATTCAAAGCCCACCATTAGGTAGCCTTCATCACCGGCTTCGTTCACGTCAGGTTTGCCAAAACTGTATTCTGAGTGCTTGATTCGATTGGTTAACAGTTCTTCGTTAACCGGTAGAGATGTAAATCCATGACCTGACTCAACCGCACAGGTGTGCAGCGCGTCATAATCCGACATTGCGATAGGGCGAACTACTAGCATCAATACTCCCTCCAGATGCAAGAAGATCCTAACTATATTGTAGGAACAATACCCCCATCAGAGATCCTTGATGGGGGTGTCTAGGTTGACGATAAGCGGAGATCGCGCTTAAACCAGCGTTGCGATCGCTTTATCTAGCTTCGCCAAACCTTCTTCGATTTCTTGTTGTGTGATAACGAGTGATGGTGTGAAACGTACGACATTGGCACCCGCAACCAATACCATGAGACCTTGTTTACCTGCAGCAACCAGTACGTCACGCGCACGACCTTGCCACTCTTCATTAAGTGCTGCACCAAGCAGTAGACCTTTACCGCGCACCTCAGAGAAGATGTTGTATTTCGCGTTAATCTTCTCCAGACCTTCACGGAACATCGCTTCACGTTCTAATACGCCAGCCAGTACTTCTGGTTTTGTCACTTCTTCAACAACGGCTTCTGCAACTGCACACGCTAGTGGGTTACCACCGTAAGTTGAACCGTGCGTGCCCACTTTCATGTGCTCAGCCAGTTTTGCCGTCGTTAGCATGGCACCGATAGGGAAACCACCACCCAGTGATTTCGCTGTGCTTAGAATGTCTGGCGTGATGCCTAGACCTTGGTATGCATAGAAGTGACCCGTACGACCGTTACCAGTTTGCACTTCATCGAAGATCAACAGTGCGTTGTGCTTGTCACACAGCTCGCGAACCGCTTGAGCGAATTCAGGTGTTGGTGGAATGATGCCACCCTCACCTTGTAGAGGCTCCATCATTACCGCACAAGTGCGCTCAGACATGTGTGCTTGTAGTGCTTCGATATCGTTGTAAGGAAGGTGTGTCACATCGCCCGGCTTAGGACCGAAACCGTCTGAGTAAGCCGCTTGACCGCCTACTGTTACCGTGAAGAAAGTACGACCATGGAAACCTTGTTTGAATGCGATGATTTCAGATTTCTCAGTACCATGAACGTCTGCTGCGTAACGACGAGCTAGCTTTAGTGCCGCTTCGTTTGCTTCCGCGCCAGAGTTAGCGAAGAACACGCGCTCAGCAAAGCTGACTTCTGTTAGCTTCTTCGCCAATCGCAGTGCAGGCTCATTAGTCATAACATTACTTAGGTGCCAAAGCTTGCTACCTTGCTCAGTCAATGCGTTCACCATAACTGGGTGACAATGGCCAAGACAGCTCACCGCAATACCACCAGCAAAGTCGATGTATTCATTTCCGTTCTGATCCCAAATGCGTGAACCTTCACCTTTTACAGGGATCATTTCCATCGGGTTATAGCAAGGTACCATTACCTCATCGAATAAACCGCGCTCTACTTTGTTTTCCGTTGTCATTGCACATTCCTTATTGATACCGCATGCCTAGCAGATAAGCGAATTTAACCGGCACTCTTTGCCAGCAAATAATGTTTTGCATTTAAGCTATTACGGCATTGTATTTACATTTGATTAACCATTTCAATAGTGATTTATTCTTTTCGCATACCAGCGCAGCACCTCATACTCACTATCTATGCTTATTTATGCACCAAGAAACGCAAATAGAGAAGCAATTTTTTATAAAAACCATGCATGGCAAGGTTCAGAAAGAAATGAGAAAAATGAATAGGACTCGCCTAATTAGCAGAACGCATAGTTTTGCATTCCCATTCCAAGGCGAAAAATATGAAGAATTTGTTAAGAAAAGTGATCACGATCAGATCATTTAGCGCGCTAGAAAGTTCGCAAGTAGCTCATGACCTTGTTCTGTCTTAATCGACTCAGGGTGAAACTGTACCGCATCAATTGGCAGCGTTTTATGCTGATAACCCATGATTTCGTCCATGGCTCCGTCAGGCAGTTCAGTCCAAGCGGTCAATTCAAACACATCAGGTAATGTGCCGTTTTTCACCACGAGAGAGTGGTAGCGGGTTACCGTCAGTGGATTGTTGAGGTTTTTAAACACACTGCGACCGTTGTGACGAATTGGTGATGTCTTGCCGTGCATCACTTGTCGAGCACGTACCACTTCCCCTCCAAACACCTGCGCAATCGCCTGATGGCCAAGACAAACACCTAAAATAGGCAACTTACCAGCAAAGTGTTCAATAGCTTGTAGAGAGATACCCGCTTCGTTGGGGGTGCATGGCCCTGGAGAGATCACCAAATGGGTTGGGTTGAGTGCTTCAATGCCTTGGATGTCGATTTCATCGTTACGCACCACCTTTACGTCTGCACCAAGTTCGCAGAAGTATTGGTAAAGGTTGTAGGTAAAAGAGTCGTAGTTATCGATGATCAACAACATAAAAGGTCGGTTGCTCCAATCCGTTTTGGCAATGCTTACGTAGTGAATCGCCACGTTCGTGACAATCAAGGGCGGTATTTTGCTATACCAAGCAAGAAAGGCAAGTTTTTGCTGAATAAAAAGGCCAGCATAGGCTGGCCTTTGGTCTTTACAGCTATTTAGGAACCGTTTGTCAGGAAATAAATCCGCTTAGCGACGACGGAATAAACCTAGACCTAGCAGGGCAAGTAGCGCACCGAAGCCAAATGAACCGCCATCATCATCTTCTGATGGGTTCGTGCTCGATGGCTCTAGCGTAACATCACGAGAATCGCTGAACTTGACCGTGTTACCCGTAGAGTCTGTCACTTTCTCTTCTAGAACGTACTGACCTTCTGCCGGTGCTTGATCGAATTCCACATTTGCACTGCGAGCATCAATGTCTGTTTGCGTCAGAGTTGAACTTGCTGTGTAGCCACCATAACCTGACGTTGATGATGCTGCTTGAGCTGCTTTCGTTAGACTTACCGTCACGATATCACCCACCACTGCGTTTGGCGGCAGACGTACTTCTACAGCCAGGTTGTCACCTGAACTTGGTAGTGTGATGTCCGTATCTGGGAAATCAATCGCGATGATCACTGGATCATGGTCAGACGCTGAGAATGCATCTTTGTACTTCGGCATATCACCTGTGTACTTGCTGCTGTATTCAAACAAGTTACTTTCTAGTGAGTTGATGTGCCAGTCTTCAATCGCCACCACTTTTTGCGCCAAGCTGTTGCTTGCTAATGCGTGGTCTAGGTTACCTAGCTCACCTGAGTAAGTGTATGAGAAAGTATCAGCACCATGCAGCACGGTATTCAGGTTGTGGTAACCGTAGCCTTTTTCAATTTTGGTCTTCTCTACTTGAAGTTCACCACCACCAATGGTTGTGTAAGCTGCAGTGTAGATATCACGGCCGTATTTCTCTTTCGAGTAATCAGTCAGTGTAAGCAGAGGATCTTCCATGCCGTACGCGTTCAGGTCACCCATCACTAGCACGTCACCTTCAATGCCTTTCAGAGCGTCACCCACAACGTTAGCAGCAGAAACACGGAAGTTGTTACAGTTACCTTGCAGATCCGCTGGCTCAGAGTCTTCTACGCCTGCGATCCACTCTTCAATACATTCAGAACCTTTCGATTTGAAGTGGTTAACAACAACAGATAGATCTTTACCTGTCTCTTTCACCGTGAAGGTTTGTAGCAAGCTATGACGCTGGTACTTGTCGTAAGCAGGGTTGCCTTCTGCACCGTCATTACGCGTAATAGTGTTTTCTTCGATGTGTTGCTCTGGCGTCACAATCACTTTCGCCGCTTCTTTTGGCGTCACCGCGTTAGCACGGTATAGGATCGCCACCATGATCGCATCACTACCAAAGTACTCGTCTTGGTATTTATCTTGATCCGCGATTTCAACGTAAGTGTAATGGTCTTCTGTATCTTCGATTTCAGCATTCAATGCATCCACCAAGTTCTTCACAGCACTGCTATCACCAAAGCCGTTGTTCTCGACTTCCATCAAACCAATGATGTCCGCGTCCATCTTGTTCATCGCCGCAACGATTTTCGCTTGTTGGATCAGGAACTCGTCTAGGTTAGTCGCACCACGGTTTTGTCCAGTTGGGTTTTCATGACCACTATCAGCTACCGACGTGAAGTAGTTCAGTACGTTGAAGCTTGCAATACGCAAGTCTGAATCCGCAATCGCAGGGGCATCTTTACGAGCCACGTCGAAACCTTCACCTGAAGTGACGAAGTTGGTGTTATCGACTTCATTAGTCGCAATCAGGCGGTATTCATTGTAGCTATAAGCTACCACGCCCTGTATACCTTCTACTCGCGAACCAAGGCGAATATGCTGCTCAGAAGAGCCATCTTGGTCTGCATCTTTAGCAAAATCTGGGTAGTAAGGGATTTGACCGCTTGGCGCTTTACCATCAGATTCTAGGTATACGCGGTTTGCAGCGTTGTCTTTTGCAAGTTCAACCGCTGCATCACTTTCTGCAGCATGCAGTTGAGTCGGTTTAAATAGAGGCGCTTCATGCGAAAGCATCATGTTGTTACGACGTGAATCATAGTCGTAAGAGAAGTTACGAGTCACGAACAAGTCGCTCGCTGATTTCAACTCAACTTGCATGCCTTCATGACGCTCTAGCGCGTCACGTAGAGTCTCGCCTTCTTTGATGATGAGATCGGTAACAAGATCGATATCCGAAGTACCCGTCTTCACATAGCTATTGGCATCAGAAGCAAGCTGAGTATTGCTGTAGTACTCTTGAACCTTACCCTTCACACAAACAACATCGCCTGCTTTTAGGTTAGTATCAGCAGCATCAGTATGGATAAATAAGCCTTCCGAGGTCTTATCGTTGTTGTCGTTCTCTAGCGCTTGTAGGTAGAAGCCTTTGGTCAAGCCTGTTGTTACTGCCGTGACGACACCAGTAACAAAGTGGTCTTCTTCTGTGATGTACGGGTAGCCATCAATAAATGGAGACGTCGAACCTTCACCTTGAATATCTTGGATAGCAGTAAAGCTCGGTTGTTGACCGTCTACTTCACAAGCGAATGGTGCCGGTGGCTCAGTCGCGTTTAGCTCACCAAGGCCATCAATATTGTCTTTCTCGAACGCCGTCCATTGTGATGCATCATAAGTAGCAGAAGGGGTTAGCGCATCACTGTTACGAACCAATGTGGTGTCTTTACCAAAATCTACGTCACCCATCACACCGATGATGTCGTGCACTTCACCATTTTTAAGCAGCGCGATCGGGTCGTCACCGTTAAAGTTCGCCACGCTTTTATCAGTGATATCCGCTACCGCTTTGATTGCATCGCTCGCATCACCATGAGCCAGTACATACACTTGGTTAGCTTGTAGCGTCACTTGGCTTAGGTCGATTGTGCTGCCCCAAGTACCACCACCGTTTGATGATTTTGCCAGTTCATAGCCTGTTAGCGTTACCGCCGCATCGCCCGTGTTCGCGATTTCAACGGCTTTATTGTATGAACCGCCTTCAACATACTGGGAAAGAATAATTTCAGCATTAGCGTTGGCACTAAGTGCGCTGGCAATCGTCAGTGCAAGTAAAGAGGGTTTGATTAACGTATCCATTGTCGTACCTGATATTAATTTAAATGCAAACTAAGCCCTGAGCAGAGCCCACCATTTGTGCCTACTATCAGGTTTATTTATGAAATAAATAAGAAATACCAGCAAAAGCCGTGAAATATGTCACAAGCGGATAGTCGAAATTATGCCAGGGCAGATCCTTTAAACAGTTTTTGTAACAAATACAATAACTAAAGAGGTTAAAAACAAAAGTTAGAGTTGTTGCTCAGTTTTGGTTTCTCTAGCATGTTATATGGATAATTAAGATTAAAAGCTCATTACTTTAAAACTAAAGACAGGTTTATTTCTGCTCATTAGTAAACAGACATAAAAAAAGCTCCACCAAAGGTGGAGCTTTCTTATATTCGAGTTTTGCCTATGGGCGAGCAACAAAACCTACTGCTTCGTACGCTTTCTTCAACGTTTCAGCCGCGCGTGCCGATGCTTTCTCAGCGCCTTGCTTCATCACTTCGTTCATGTAAGCGCGGTCAGCACGGATACGGTGGTATTCAGCTTGAATAGGCTCAAGCATAGTAACTAGAGCTTCACCAACGTCTTTCTTGAATGGACCGTACATTTCAACGCCTTGGTATTTCGCTTCAATCTCTTCAAAGCTCATACCTGTTGCTGCAGAGTACAGACCCATTAGGTTAGAGATACCTGCCTTGTTGTCCCAATCGTGAGCGATACGCGGTGGCGTTTCTGTGTCGGTTTGCGCTTTGTTGATCTTCTTAATGATCGACTTAGGCTCTTCCAACAGCGTGATAACGTTCTTACGGTTGTCATCAGATTTTGACATCTTCTTGGTTGCGTCTTGAAGGCTCATTACACGCGCATTTACCGTCGGAATGTAAGGCTCTGGCACTTGGAAGATTGGCTGCTCTGGTGAGTAGATGTTGTTAAAGCGGTTAGCAATATCACGCGCTAGTTCTAGGTGTTGCTTCTGGTCGCTACCTACAGGCACTTGGTGCGCGCCGTAAAGCAGGATGTCTGCCGCCATCAGTACTGGGTAGTCAAACAGACCCACGTTTACATCACCAAACTGGCTTGAGCTGTCGTTTGAGTAACGTGCAGATTTGTCTTTAAACTGCGTCATACGACCCAGTTCACCCATTTGGGTGTAACAGTTAAGAAGCCAACCAAGTTGAGCATGCTCTGGTACGTGTGACTGAACAAATAGCGTGCTCTTCTTCGGGTCAACACCAACTGCCAGACAGATCGCCAGTGCATCTAGAGTCGCTTCATGCAGCGCTTTAGGGTCCTGACGAACCGTAATCGCGTGAAGGTCTACCACACAGTATTGGCAATCATAATCGTCTTGCATCTGCTGCCATTGACGTAGAGCACCCAAGTAGTTACCGATACTTAGTTCACCTGAAGGTTGAACACCACTCAATACAATGGGTTTGCTCATTAGAATGATTCCTTTGACTTCTTAATCTAATTAAATGAAAAAAACCGTGCAGTAATAGGTGCACGGTTTACTCAGTGTACTCATTAACGAGTATTTTGGAAGCTCTTTTGTAGCCGTTATGCAGAAACCGCTACGACATCCAATAATTCTGCCAAACTGTCAGCGACGAAGTCTGGGTTTGACGCCGAAATTGGCTCGCCGTGGTTATAGCCGTAAGTTAAGCCAAATGAGGCACAACCTGCATTCTTCGCCGCCAAGATATCGTTTTTCGAATCGCCGACCATCAGCATTTCACTTGGCTGAATTTGGTGTTTTTCCATCAACCAGTTCAGTGCGACTGGGTTTGGTTTTTTCTCTGGAAATGCATCACCGCCAAGAACATCAACAAAGTATTTTGCGATGTCGTGCTTTTCCAAAACGTCAGGCACAAACTTTGAAGGTTTGTTAGTCACCAACGCCATAACAAAGCCCGCTTTATGTAGTTCTGCTAGTGTCTCTTTTACCGTTGGGTAAAGGTGGCTTAGCTTATGACCGCTTTGCTCATAATAATCATCAAACAGTACACGCGCTTTAGCACGAAGCTCTTCGCTCAGCTCTGGATTGATGGTCAGGCTTTGGCTTAATGAACGACCGATCAACACGTCTGCACCGTTACCGACGTAGTCACGAACCTGCTCTTCTGAAACAGGCGGAAAGCCAAGCGCTTGTACCGCTTGGTCAGCGGCTACTGCGAGATCTGGCACGCTATCAAGCAACGTACCATCAAGGTCAAAGGCGATGAATTTAATGTCTTGTTGAGTCATAACTTCCCTGAAGATTTTTATTTATAAATCGGTGAAAACGACAAAGGATGGCACCCCATCCTTTGTTTTTATCATTATGTCTGACTTTGCAGTAACTATTTGTTTATTAGAAATTTGTCTAGCAATTACTTTGCAGCAATACGCTGACGAACCGCTTCAAACAAACAGATGCCAGATGCCACAGATACGTTCAAGCTTGAAACGCTACCTGCCATTGGGATCTTAATCAAATCATCACAGGTTTCGCGAGTCAGACGACGCATGCCGTCACCTTCTGCCCCCATAACAATAGCAAGAGGACCAGTCAGTTTTGCTTGGTAGATGTCGTGCGTTGCTTCGCCCGCCGTACCAACAAACCAGATACCTTGCTCTTGCAGTGTACGCATAGTACGAGCCAAGTTAGTCACTCGGATCAATGGCACGACTTCAGCTGCACCACAAGCCACTTTGCTTACGGTTGCGTTCATCGGTGCAGAACGATCTTTCGGTACGATGATCGCCGCTACGCCAGCTGCGTCTGCATTACGTAGACAAGCACCTAAGTTATGCGGATCCGTCACGCCATCCAACACCAATAGTAGCGGTGATTCGTGCTGCGCTAGGATGCCATCAATGTCATTTTCATTAAGCTGTTTCGCAGCTTTAACACGAGCAATGATGCCTTGGTGATTAGCACCATGCGCTTTGTCATCTAAAGTTTTACGTGTCATTTGTTGAATCGAAACACCACAGACCTGAAGATCATTCAAGATTGGCATTAGGCGATCGTCTTGACGGCCTTTTAGGACGTATGCTTCGATAAAACGTTCTGGTTCACGTTCCAATACCGCTTTCACTGCGTGAATGCCGTAGATAAATTCGTTACTCATTATTTAACCTGTTGTTCTGGTCGTATTGCCTACGCCAACCTACCTCTCTGTATCCAGAATAGATTGGCGATTCAGCCTACTGAGCGTAGCTGTTGGTACGCTTGCTCTTCTTCGACTTACTGTGTGGCTTTTTCTTACGTGCTTTCTTTGGCTTTTTCACGCCTTCAGTGTCGCCTCGTTTCGCTCCACCTTTACGAGGCTTATCTGCTTCTGCAGGCTCTGGTCGCTTAGTGGGCTCAATCGCAGGTATCGCACGCGTGCCGCCTTTCGTTGCTGCACGTTTTTTCTCTTTCGCTTTGCGCTTGGCATCCGCTGCGCGTTTCTTCGCAGTCTTACCTTTGCCGCGTAGCTTACGGCTTGTTTCGATTAATTCAAAGTCAATTTGCTTGTCATTTAAGTTAACCGCAAGCACTTTCACTTTCACCGCATCGCCTAGGCGATAGATGTTACCGAAGCTTTCACCGATAAGTCTTTGACCAATCGGATCAAATTGGTAGTAGTCGTTCGCTAGTGTTGAAATGTGCACCAAACCATCAATATGCAGCTCAGTCAGACGAACAAAGAAACCAAAGCTGGTCACGTTGGCAATAACACCATCCAACTCGTCGCCAACGTGGTCTTGCATGTATTCACACTTCAACCAATCAGCCACTTCACGAGTTGCGTCGTCTGCACGGCGCTCTGTCATCGAACACTGCTCACCATAGAAATCCATGTCGTCAAACGAGTAGTGGTAACCACCAGTTGGCGTCCAACGATCTTGGTTACGACCTTCTTCTTTAGCAATCAGATATTTGATTGCGCGGTGAAGCAGCAAGTCAGGGTAGCGGCGAATTGGCGACGTGAAGTGCGCGTAACGTTTCAGCGCTAGACCAAAGTGACCGGCATTGTCTGCGTTGTAGACCGCTTGCTTCATTGAGCGCAGCAGCATGGTTTGAATCAGTTCTTTGTCCTGACGTTCTGCGATTTGTTTTACTAAGTCTGCGTAGTCGGTTGGTGATGGCTCTAGACCACCTTTCAGATCCAGACCTAGCTCACTGAGGAAGTCACGGAAACCTTGCAGGCGCAGTTCACCCGGAGATTCGTGAACACGGTACAACGCTGGCTCTTTCGCTTTCTCAACGTAAGACGCTGAAGCGATGTTCGCTAAGATCATACATTCTTCGATGATCTTGTGTGCGTCGTTACGAACCACCGGCTCGATGCTTTCAATCTTACGATCTGCGTTGAAGATGAACTTAGCTTCAACGGTTTCAAATTCTATCGCACCACGGTTATCACGCGCTTCTTTAAGTACTTTGTACATCGCGTGCAGCTCTTCAAGGTGAGGAACGACAGCGTGATAACGCATGCGTAGTTCTTCATCCCCTTCTAGAATCGCGCCCACTTTGTTGTAAGTCAGACGAGCGTGCGAGTTCATCACGGCTTCGTAGTGCTTGTAACCTGACAGCTTACCGGTGTCAGAGATGGTCATCTCACATACCATACACAAGCGATCAACTTGCGGGTTAAGTGAACACAAACCATTTGATAGCACTTCAGGTAGCATTGGAACAACTTGCGATGGGAAGTACACCGAGTTACCACGGTTGATGGCTTCTTTATCCAGCGCAGTGTCTGTACGTACATAGTAACTTACGTCAGCAATCGCTACCCATAAGCGCCAACCGCCGCTCTTTTTCTTCTCACAGTACACAGCGTCATCGAAGTCACGAGCGTCTTCACCATCGATGGTCACCAACGGTAAGTCACGCAGGTCGACCCGACCCACTTTCGCTTCTTCTGGAACTTCTTCGCCCAGATTTTCGATTTGCTTATCCACCGCTTCTGGCCAGTCGTGTGGAATCTGGTGGGTGCGGATTGCAATTTGCGTTTCCATACCTGGCGCCATGTTTTCGCCAAGGACTTCAACCACTTTACCCATCATGCCACGTGAGCGAGAGCCGCGGTCGGTGATCTCAATCACAACCACATTACCCATACGGGCACCCGCTTTGTGCTCATTTGGGATCAGGATGTCTTGGCTGATGCGCGAGTCATCAGGGACAACGTATGAGTAACCGTATTCAAGGAAGAAACGACCCACAATCTGCGTGTTGCGCTCTTCTAAAACGCGCACAAGACGCCCTTCACGACGACCACGTTTACTGTTGTCGGTTGGTTGCACCAATACGTAGTCACCATGGATGATATGTTTCATCTGGTGATGTGGCAGCACAATGTCATTATCCTTGCCGGCACTGCCTTCTGGACGAACCCAACCATGACCATCTTTGTGACCAATTACGTAACCTTTCACCATCTCAAGTTTTTCTGGCAACGCGTAACACTGACGGCGCGTAAATACGAGCTGCCCATCACGCTCCATTGCGCGCAGTCGACGGCGTAAACCTTCGTAATGCTCTTCACCTTCAAGTTTTAGCGCTTCAAACAAATCATTGCGATTCATCGGTACGCCCGCTTCTTCTAGAAACTCAAGAATGAACTCTCGGCTTGGGATTGGATTTTCGTAATTTTTGGATTCACGATCTGCGAAAGGATCGTTTGGAATGTTGTCTGACATAGGCACGCCTATCTAGCAAGGAAGGTATAGAGCTAGTATATCCGAGTCTCTCGATAAGCTACAGAAATTGCTTTAAAAAAGAGTCTTAGTAAGAGGATTTTAAAGGCGTAAACAACACTATGGACGAGCAAGTAAGATTAGCAGTTCCGAATTATCACTCAATAGTTCTTCAATCGTGCAGCCATCCAATTCCGCAAGAAAAGCCATTTTCGCTTTGGCGAGCTTTTCTTTTAGGCGGCATGCTGGCGTGATGTGACAAAATTCCACGGAGCAATTCACCAAATCTAACGGCTCTAAATCGCGCACGACTCCCCCCACGGTAATCTCTTCTGGAGCCTTCAATAAACGAATACCGCCATTTTTCCCGCGAACGGTGTGCACATAGCCAAGCTGACCAAGGCGATTGATCACCTTCACCATATGGTTCCGTGATACACCAAATAAATCAGTCACTTCAGTAATATTTGTCAGCTCATCTTTAGGCAGTGAAGCCAAGTAAATCAGGGTTCTTAGCGCGTAATCGGTAAAGCTGGTTAACTGCATATTGCTATCCTCTCTAGTAGCAAAAGTGTAAATCTTTTCTTGATCGAAAGATACATTTGAGATACAACTTTAAACATGCATTATAAATACAACTTTAAATAGGAAGCCATTATGCTCACCAACCAAACCATTGATATCGTAAAAGCAACCGCACCACTGCTTGCAGAAACTGGTCCAAAGTTAACCGCACACTTTTATGATCGTATGTTCACCCATAACCCTGAGTTGAAAGACATTTTCAACATGAGCAATCAGCGTAACGGTGACCAACGTGAAGCTCTATTTAATGCAATCTGTGCTTACGCAGCCAACATCGATAACCTACCAGCACTGCTTGGTGCAGTAGAGAAGATCGCCCACAAGCACACCAGCTTTATGATCACTAAAGATCAGTACCAAATCGTTGGTACACACCTACTGGCGACTATCGATGAGTTGTTCTCTCCGGGTCAGGAAGTGATTGATGCATGGGCAGAAGCTTACGGCGTGCTTGCAAACGTGTTCATTCAGCGTGAAGAGCAAATCTACCAAGAGAATGCCGCACTTCAAGGTGGCTGGCGTGGGCTGCGCGAATTTGAGTTGGTGGGCAAGCAGCTTGAAAGTGAAAACATCTGTAGCTTTGTTTTCAAACCAACCGATGGTGAAGTGGTTTCCGAGTACAAACCAGGCCAATACCTAGGTATCTACATCAACAGTGATAAGTTCGAAAACCAAGAGATTCGCCAATACAGCCTATCCTCTGCGGTTCAAGAGAATACTTACCGTATCTCGGTAAAACGCGAACAAGGCGGTAAAGTATCGAACTTCCTTCACGATGAGTTGGACATCGGCGATAAGGTACAACTTGCTGCACCTGCGGGTGATTTCTTTATGGATGTGGACGCGGCTACACCAGTTGTTTTGGTGTCAGCGGGCGTTGGTCTAACTCCGACTCTATCGATGCTTGAGAGCCTTTCTGAGCACCAAGCGCCAGTAACATGGGTGCACGCAGCAGAAAACGGCCAACAGCACGCATTCAAACAGCACGTAAACCAAATCGTGAATGCAAAAGAAAACATGAACTCATTGGTTTGGTATAACCAACCAACAGCAGAAGATAAGATTGGTGAAGACTTCCACTTCACGGGTTTCGTCAACTTAAATGAAATTGAAGCGGCTCTTAAGCAAGATAACGTACAAGTCTACTTCTGTGGCCCGGTTGGCTTTATGCAGCACGTCGCGAAACAACTGCTTGAGCTTGGCGTAGCGCAAGAGCAGTTCCATTACGAGTGCTTCGGTCCACACAAAGTCGTTTAATCACTCACGATTACTCGTCGGGAAAAACAACAAAGCCCACATGATGTGGGCTTTGTTGTATCTATTGGCAGAGCTTTATGAAGTTACTGGTATTTTAAGAGTACATTTACCAGAAGGTGTCGCGGCGCTTGGCTCGCGCAATAATGTTTTGCGGCATACGTTGCTCAAGACCATTTCTCAGCATCGCAATACGCTTATGTTGCCTCTTATCCGCAGTCACCGAGTTATACAACCAACGGTAGGCATCTTCGTAGTCGAGCGGGCTACCGTAATCGCGCAGTAATAGTTCGGCAAGATGAATACGCGCATTCAAGTTGCCCATCGATGCGGCTTCACGCAGGTATGGGATCGCACGTTCTTTATCTTGTTGGACTAAAGTTCCACGAGAGTAGTAGCGGCCAAGTTGCTCTAACGCAGCAGGTAAACCTTGGTGGGCTGCGTTTTCCATGTAGTAAAGCCCAAGCTCTACGTCTTGCTCTACACACACGCCCCACGCAAGCATATCGCCATAAAGGAATTCATAAGACGGCAAATTAATGCGCGTCGCACGTGCCACGATATCTTCCACTAGCTGGCAGTTATCAGCGCGCACGCGCTCTAAATGCTTATTCTGCTCAATAAGCTTAATCAATTCTGCTTCGGTGTAGATAGGAACTGGCGCCCCTACATCGGCAACATTTGCCTTAGCCGATGTTGCACTCAGCATCAATAACAGTGAAGCAGCCACTGTTCGTAACTTCATATATGTACTCTTTAAGGTATCTAAGAAACCAAAGATCAGCCAAGGATCTCCTCTGCTTGATTACCTTATCGGCAAAGGTTAGTTAAGCTTTAGGCAAATTTTGCCTCCTGTCTAATCTTAACGGCAACAACTTGCCATATCGAGTACGATTTTTCACCTACGGTTCTAATTCACAAATATAAAAAAACCGGCCATCATAGCCGGTTTTTAAAAATCTCTAACGAGTGTCGATTAAGCTTCGAATGGGTGAACCTTAATGATGGTTTCGTTACGGTCAGGACCTGTTGAGATGATGTCTACTGGCACGCCAGTTAGCTCTTCAATGCGCTTGATGTAATCTAGAGCAGCTTGTGGTAGCTCGTCGATTGATTTCGCACCGAATGTGTTCTCAGACCAACCAGGCATTGTTTCGTAGATAGGCGTTGCTTTTTCAAATGCTTCAGCAGCCATCGGAGAAACTTCTAGCGTAGAACCATCTTCCATCTTGTAACCAGTACAGATTTTTAGCTCTTCTAGACCATCTAGTACGTCTAGTTTAGTTAGACAGAAACCAGATACAGAGTTGATTTGGATTGCACGACGCATAGCAACAGCATCGAACCAACCAGTACGGCGTAGACGACCTGTTGTCGCACCGAACTCGTGACCCACTTCACCTAGGTGTTTACCTACTGGATCTTGCTTGTCTAGACCATCGTATAGCTCAGTCGGGAATGGACCTGCACCAACACGAGTACAGTAAGCTTTCGCGATACCAAGGATGTAACCGATGTGACGAGGACCGAAACCAGAACCTGCAGCAACACCACCAGCAGTCGTGTTAGAAGAAGTTACGTACGGGTAAGTACCGTGGTCGATATCAAGTAGCGTACCTTGTGCACCTTCGAACATGATCTTGTCGCCGCGCTTACGTGCTGCGTCTAGTTCGTCAGTTACGTCGATAACCATAGAAGTTAGTAGTTCAGCGTAACCTTTCGCTTGCTCAAGTACTTCTTCGTAGCTTACTGCTTCAGCTTTGTAGAAGTTAACTAGTTGGAAGTTATGGAATTCCATTACTTCTTTTAGTTTCTCAGCGAAAGATTCCATATCGAATAGATCGCCAACGCGCAGACCGCGACGAGCAACTTTATCTTCGTATGCTGGACCAATACCACGGCCAGTAGTACCGATAGCTTTTTTACCGCGAGCGATTTCGCGAGCTTGGTCCATTGCAACGTGGTAAGGAAGAATTAGAGGACATGCTTCAGAAATGAAAAGACGTTCGCGTACTGGAATGCCGCGCTCTTCAAGAGGTTTCATTTCTTTAATTAGAGCTTCAGGCGATAGTACAACACCGTTACCGATAACGCATTTTACGTTATCGCGAAGGATACCTGATGGAATTAAGTGAAGAACGGTTTTTTCACCGTCAATTACAAGTGTGTGACCTGCATTGTGACCGCCTTGGTAGCGTACCACGTATTTTGCATCTTCAGTTAAAAGGTCTACAATTTTACCTTTACCTTCGTCACCCCATTGGGTGCCTAGAACGACTACGTTATTTCCCATCTTTCCAAGTCTGATTGCTAGTTAAAAATGGATTCTAGCACCGAATCACACTTCTTGCAGTCATTTTTTGTTCACAGAGTGGATACTAGAATGCAAACTCGCCAATCTTACTCATTTCGAAATCACTACATCACTGATAATATTTACTTTTCAGAATTCGACTAGGGATCATGATGTCAGAGTCTATTTGGCTAGCGATAGGGCTAGTATTGATCGTTGAAGGTATTGGACCGTTGATCGCCCCAAATGGTTGGCGCAACATGGTCGCTCAGTTAAGTGAGCAACCGGATAACCAGTTGCGTCGCATTGGCGGTTGTTTAGTAGTAGCGGGCGCCGTAATCGCCATCATGATGAGTTAACATACTCGCGGTGCCTATTCGATATTTATCCAACAGATACCAAAAGATACAAAAAAGGCTCCATCACGGAGCCTTTTTAATTTGCTGTAGCGCTTAGCTTATTTAGCTTCTGCGCCTTTCGCATTGTTCATGTATTGGAAGAACTCACTCTTCGGATCCAGAACAAGAATGTCACTCTTAGAGCTGAACGATTTTTCGTAAGCTTTTAGAGAACGTAGGAAGCTGAAGAACTCAGGATCTTTGTTGTACGCATTCGCGTAGATCTTCGCCGCTTCTGCATCCGCTTCACCTCGTGTTACACGAGCTGTTTTGTCTGCTTCAGCAAGAATTGTTGCCACTTCAAGCTCAGCTTGTGCACGGATAACTTCTGCTTTCTCTCGACCTTGAGAACGGTGCTTACGCGCTACCGACTCACGCTCTGCGCGCATACGACGGTAGATAGATTCACTGATCTCATCTGGTAGGTTGATCTTCTTCATACGGAAATCAACGATGCGAACACCCAAGTCTTTCATTGCACTATCGCGCGTGTCTTTCAACACTTCAGACATGATTAGGTCACGTTCACCATCGATTTCCAATGCTTCACGAGCAGCTTCAGTACTCACTTCATCACTGTTTGCATCTTCTGGAAGTACGTCATTATTGCGTGGACCAGATACGATTTGCTTGATTTCACGAGAACCGATTTCTGCACGTAGCACGTCTGTTACCTTACGCTCAAGAAGCGCTTCAGCTGTCAGTGTGTTACCACCGCCAGTTGCTAGGTAGTAACGACCGAAATCTTCAATACGCCACTTCACGTAGGTATCGATGATTACGTCTTTTTTCTCAGACGTTACGAAACGGTCAGCACGGCCATCCATTGTTTGGATACGCGCATCTAACTGCTTAACTCGATCAAACAGTGGCATTTTGAAATGCAGACCCGGCTCGTAAATACGAGTGATGTCGTTGTTATCTTTCAAGACACGACCGAATCGTACCACAATACCACGCTCACCTTCAGGAATCACAAACAGTGACATCAGCATTAATGCCAGTGCGATTACCAATACAGGGATCATTAACTTACGCATTTCTAGTATCTCCCTTGACGTGAACCAGTTGAACGAGACTGTGTGTTCGAAGTGTCTTGCTGAGCACGTTCAGACTCTAATTGAATGTGATCGTACGTTGAAGTCGACTTCGATTTACGTTTGGTGTCTGTTTGACCTTCTTGACCAGCCAATTTATCAATTGGAAGGTATAGAAGATTACCGCTTGATTCAGAGTCAATCAGCACTTTCGATGTGCTGGAGTACACTTCTTCCATCGCATCTAGGTACAGACGATCACGAGTTACACCTGGTGCAGCTTGGTATTCAGGCAGTAGTTTTTCAAACTGAGCCACTTGACCAAGAGCTTCGTTGGTTACACGTTCGTTGTAACCTTGTGCTTCTTTCTTCAAACGCTCAGCACGACCTGTTGCCTTCGGCAAGATTTCGTTCTTGTACGCTTCTGCTTCACGGATGAAACGCTCTTCATCCTCACGCGCTGCGATTGCATCATCAAACGCATCTTTAACTTGCTCTGGCGGACGCGCAGACTGGAAGTTCACATCAACAATCACGATACCCATATCGTAGCTATCGATAATTTGGTTTAGTGTCTCTTGAGTGCTTTGACGAATTTGCTGACGACCACTTGTTAGGATGCTATCCATTAGTGAGTCACCAATTACTGCACGTAGTGCAGAATCTGTTGCTTGACGCAAGCTATCGTCTGCATTAGTTACGCGGTACAGGTATTTGTATGGGTCAGCAACACGGTATTGAACGTCCATCGCTACCGTTACTACGTTTTCATCTTTAGTCAGCATTAGACCAGATGCACGTAACGAACGAATCGCTTGCACGTTAACCGCTTCGTATTCATCAATAAAACGAGGACGCCAGTTCAGACCTGGGTCTACGATACGGTCGTATTTACCTAAACGCAGCACAACACCACGCTCTGCTTCACCGATGGTGTAAAAACCAGCGAAGAACCACACCGCAATCGCAATAACTGCAATCACGCCGAAGCCAATTGCGCCACCGCCACCGCCGATAGAAGAACCACCGCCGCCTTTTTTACCAAACTTACCACCCAGCTTTTGACTCAGTTTGCTGAACACTTCATCTAAATCTGGCGGACCTTGGTCTCGGCCACCAGGACGCTGGCCACCACGATTATTATTACCCCAAGGGTCATTATCGCGGCCATTGTTGCCGTTGTTATTTCCAGGCTCATTCCACGCCATTAGAAAGCTCCATCATTTGATATGACGTTATACTGTAGCAGTCCTTTAAGTGACTATAAAGTCGACTAAAACTGCCCCTTCTCTTTTTTCAAGTCTAGACCAATCTACCTGTTGCATTCGAATATCGATCAACAAGTTACCTTCCTGGTCATATTCCTCACGTTGAATACACTTCATTTGGAAGAATGTACTACGGAATCGTCCTTGATACTGTGGAGGAATTCGCAACTGATGCTCAACCATTTGCGACGCCAAACGTTCTGTCAGCGCATCAAACAGGAGATCAATGCCCAATCCGTCCATCGCAGAGACCCAGACCGCACGAGGTATACCTTCCTCATCACGTTCTATACGTGGTTTCTGCTCTTCTAGATTATCAATCTTGTTCATTACTACGAGCGTCGGCACTTCATGTGCGTCGATCTCTTCTAAAACTTCATGAACAGCTTGAATATTCTCACGAAAACGCTCATCACTGGCATCAACAACATGTAACAAAATGTCAGCTTCTTGCGTTTCTTGCAAGGTTGCTTTGAAGGCAGCAACCAAATCGTGAGGTAGATGTCGGATAAAACCAACGGTATCTGCAAGTATTGCAGGCCCTACATCTGCTAACTCTATCTTACGTAAGGTAGGATCAAGAGTAGCAAACAGTTGATCTGCGGCATAAACGCCAGCTTCTGTTATACGGTTGAAGAGTGTCGACTTACCCGCGTTGGTGTAACCCACAAGAGAAATCGTTGGGATTTCTGCTCGGTTTCGGGCACGGCGCCCTTGCTCACGCTGCTTCGCTACTTTTTCAAGTCGGCGAAGGATGGCTTTGATTCTGTCACGCAATAATCGACGGTCAGTTTCTAACTGAGTTTCACCCGGCCCACGTAGACCGATACCGCCTTTCTGCCTTTCAAGGTGCGTCCAACCACGAATCAAACGAGTAGAAATATGACGAAGCTGGGCTAGCTCTACTTGCAGCTTACCTTCGTGTGTTCGTGCTCGTTGGGCAAAAATATCGAGGATGAGACCAGTGCGGTCGAGGACTCGACATTTGCACAGTGCTTCGAGGTTACGTTCTTGGGCAGGAGAGAGGGAGTGATTAAAAATCACAATTTCAGCACCCGTTAATTGCACCGTAGTAGCAATTTCTTGTGCCTTGCCCTCTCCGACATAGTATTTCGGGTGTGGGGATTGACGACTACCAGTTACAACTTGTAGCGCCTCAACCCCAGCGGAAGAAACCAGCATTTCGAATTCAGCCAGATCTTCCCATTCACCTTCTTGCGTGAAGTTGATATGAACAAGTACGGCTCGCTCACCGGATTCATAACGGTCAAACAAGCAATCAACTCCTTATTTTAACAATACTAAATGAAGAATTAATCTTCAGATTTCTCTTGTGGACGGTCACCCTGAGGACGATCACCACTGTGGTGGCTCACTGGACGAGCCGGAACAACTGTAGAGATTGCGTGCTTGTACACCATTTGATTTACAGTGTTTTTCAATAGAATCACGAACTGATCGAATGATTCGATCTGACCTTGTAGTTTGATACCGTTCACAAGGTAGATAGATACCGGGATACGCTCACGACGTAGCGCATTTAGGAATGGGTCTTGTAGAGATTGCCCCTTAGCCATTTTATTTTCCTTATTTAATTTGTAGTTGTAATTATTTAGCTAGCGGTGCAATGCAAAAGGTACTGCTTTTTGCATCTGAGCTAAACGAATCAAAATGCACCCTAAGTAATTAGCAGCATAGTATAAAAACTGCCAATAACAGATCCTTTGAGAGTGCGATCACGCAAAAACGATCACATTATACACAGCTATCTCAATCAGATGCTATTGCTTCTGACATGGTTTCGAGTGCTTGTTCAATGTTGTCGCTATCCAACCAAGTTAAATCATTCCAGCTGCGTAACCAGGTGATTTGACGCTTGGCCAATTGACGAGTTGCACAGACGCCACGAAATATCGCTTCGTCACGAGAGCACTCCCCGTCTAAATACTCCCACATCTGTCTGTAACCAACACAACGTATTGATGGAAGATCAGGATGAAGATCGTCACGCGCATACAGCGCTTTCATCTCATCTTCAAAACCTGCCTCCATCATCTTCTCGAAGCGTAGTTCAATTCGACGGTGAAGTTCTGCCCTGTCCTTGGGAGCTATTGCAAACTGTTTGACTCGGTAAGGCAAGCTATCACCTTTTGTTTGAGTCAACTCAGTAAGAGTTTTACCTGAAATGCGGAATACTTCCAACGCCCTCGATAAGCGTTGAGGATCGTTTGGATGAATTCTCGCAGCTGATACAGGATCAATCTCTTTCAGCTCATCGTGCAACACCGACCAACCTTTAGTCAATGCCTCTTGCTCAATTTGCTGACGAATTTCAGGATTTGCAGCAGGAAGAGGTGATAAGCCTTCAAGTAAGGCTTTGTAATACAGCATGGTGCCGCCGACTAACAGCGGAATTTTTCCTTCTGCAACAATGTCATCCATTGCCTGCAATGCATCACGACGAAAGTCTGCCGCAGAGTATGCTTCACTGGGATCAAGAATATCGATAAGACGATGCGGCGCTAGGCTTAGCTCACGATCATCTGGCTTTGCAGTACCGATGTTCATGTCTTTGTAGATCAACGCTGAGTCCACGCTGATGATCTCAACCGGATATTTCTGGCGCAGGCGAATCGCTAGCTCTGTTTTACCTGATGCTGTTGGCCCCATCAAAAAGAGGGCCAAAGGTAGTTTGTCTGTCATGGTCTTAATTTGGCAATCGTGGCAGAGAAATCAACAGCAGACACAAATTTCGTGTCTTCTAATGGCAATTGACCATGTCTTAGCTGTTCAAGTTCCGCAATAATTTGAATGGCTTCGGATAGAGTATAGTGGCTCTTAACAGTCGTGACCTGCAAAGCAAGCCAATCTATCAGCTCTGATAGCAGCTGAACCGTTGCCACCTCTCCTCTCACGCGAGTTTGCGCGTAAGATAACAGATCTGGTATCAAATTTTGTAAGTTTTGTTGACGCAGTGGTGATGGCACACCCATGACCATCAAAGCTTTGTCATTTCGAGCTTTCAATTGAATGCCCAACTGCGCAAAGTCTTGCTGATAATCGCGCGCAAGCTCAACTAATTCCGGCTCCAACTTAACGGATAATGGAACTAACAGTGGCTGAGCTTTTAACGCTCCATCGCTTGGTGTGAGCTGACCTTTGGTTCGATAAAATTCAGCTCTTGGCAGCGCAACCAAAGCCACACCGCTGTCGCTGCTCATCAAGACAAACTGTTCGTCCACCACAGCCAGCGCTTTACTTAGTGCCGTAACAGGCGGTAAAGCAACTTCTGCCGATGTGCTGACTGGCGCTTTTGGGGACTCTGTTTGAGGCTCAAAATCAGGCGTCTGAAGCAACTCATGATAAGCACGTACTTCTTGTTTACTTGGTGCAGGCTCGGCATGACGTTGTTCTTTACTTGAAGTTGGTTTAGGCGCTGGTTTTGACTCAATCCAATCTGTTCGCTTGAAAGAATCCGCCGCTCGCGCTTCTCGTATAGAAGCGTTACTTGATTCCCTATCGCGAGATTTCGCTTCATAGTCTGAACGCCCTGGATAGGCAGGTGTGTTATCAATTGCTTGATACACTCGCTCAGGTACAAGTGAACCCGTTTGCTCTGGTTTACTTACTGGCTCCGGCGAACTTGCTGCTTCAGGCGCAGAGGTCATCGTCTCAAACGGTTCTATCGGCTCGGCAAGATCTGCATGGTGGAACGCGGACTCGTTGACGTGCGGTTTATCAATCACTGAGCTTTGCGCAAGAGCATCCGCCAGTGCCTGATAAATAAAATCGTGCACTAAACGTGCTTGATGGAAGCGCACTTCATGCTTCGCAGGGTGCACGTTGACATCCACTTGGTGCGGATCAAGCTCAATAAACAATACATACGCAGCGAATTGATCTGGCTTTAAACTCGTTTCATAGCTTTGACGGATAGCGTGATTGATCAACTTGTCACGCATCATGCGACCATTCACGTAGCAGTATTGTAAGTCACTCTGCTGCCTCGCCCCTTCCGGAGTGGTGATCCAGCCATGAAGCTTAAGTCCTTGATGCTCAAGCTCGATGCGAAGCATATTACGCACAAAAGCATTGCCACATACCGCTGCAATGCGTTTTTCTGTTTGAAGCTGATTCTTTGCCGCACGATATTGGCGGATCATTTTGCCGTTATGGCGAACATTGATAGTGACATCAAAGCGGCTTAAAGCGATACGCTTAAGCAATTCATCAATGTGAGCAAATTCGGTTTTCTCGGTGCGGAGGAATTTGCGGCGCGCAGGCGTATTAAAGAACAGATCTAAGACTTCAACCGAGGTACCAATTGGGTGTGCAGTCGGTTGCAGCTTAACCTTCATGTCTCGCCCTTCCGAGTAGGCGCTCCACGCTTGTTCTTGTGCCGCTGGACGAGATGTCATGGTCAGGCGCGATACCGAACTGATACTCGCTAGCGCCTCCCCACGGAAACCCAAACTCATGATGGCTTCAAGATCGTCCAATGTGTGGATCTTAGAGGTGGCATGACGACTCAACGCGAGACCTAACTCATCTTTCACAATCCCCTTGCCGTTATCGCGCACGCGAATCAGCTTGGCGCCTCCTTTCTCAATATCAATATCAATTCGAGTAGCGCCAGAGTCGAGACTGTTTTCTACCAGTTCTTTCACGACAGAGGCGGGTCTTTCCACCACTTCCCCTGCCGCGATTTGGTTTGCCAGACGAGCGGGCAAGATCTTAATGGTCATGATGAGTTATAAGCTCACTTATTTGTTTGGAATGATCAGCACCTGTCCCACGGCAAGTTCATCAGAACGCAGGTTATTCGCTTTGCGGATGCTGGATACACTCACGCCGTATTTCGACGCAATCTTACCTAGGTATTCACCACGAGCAACTTTGTGCTTACGGATTGGTTTGTCTTTTACCGCAACGGTGATCTTCAGTTTCTGACCAACCCACAAGGTATCTGACTTGAGATTGTTCTGCCTACGAATATCTGCAATCTTCACTTTGTAGTGACTTGCGATCTTACCGAGGAACTCCCCTGATTTAACAGTGTGGGTGATCGTCTTTGTTTCAACGGTATTTGGCTTATTCGGAATAGCAATCGAAGCCGCTCCCATACCCGGGATTTTTAGTTTTTGTCCAACAGCCAAGCTACTAGACTTGAGCTTATTCTCACTCATGATCGCTTTCGTCGACGTGCCGTATTTCTGCGCAATTACAGAAAGTGACTCACCACGTTTCACAGTATGAACGGTCGGCTTAGCTGAAGATGAGAAAACCGTCCCTTCTGGTGGGTTGTCTTTCAAGTACTTCACTACGGCTTTAGTAATCGCTCGCGCCAGCTTATCTTGATGAGAACGTTGGAATAGCAACTTCTCTTCAGTCGGGTTAGAGATAAAACCAGTCTCAACCAATACTGATGGGATCTGTGGTGAACGTAATACCGCAAGGCTGGTATTAATTGGTTTTGAGTTATGTAGACGAGCAACTTTGCCCATCTCGCCCAAAATCTCAGTCGCTAACTTATAGCCCTCCTTTTGAGAGTGACTGAACTGAAGATCCAATAAGGTTTGGTTCACATTGCGATCACTGGAGTTACTAACAAAAGCCGTACCTGAACCACCAAGCAACTCTGATTGTTTCTCATGATTTTCCACCCAGCGAGAAATCTCTGTGTTCGCGCGGCGAGTGTTCAACACAAATACCGAGCCACCGCGTGGTTTAGGTGAGGTAAATGCGTCAGCGTGAATGGAGATCAACAGATGAGCATCATTCTCACGAGCAATTGCAACACGACGGTTTAAGTTGACGAAGTAGTCGCCGGTACGAGTCATACGTGTTTTGATACCAGGAACGGCATTCAATTGGTCTGAAATCTTACGAGCAATGCTCAATACCGCGTCTTTTTCATACTTACGACGCGATGGACCTATCGAGCCAGGATCTTCACCACCGTGACCTGGGTCTATTGCAATAAGGATTTCTTGTGCACGATGCACAGTACTCATATCTTTGCTCGGTGACGCTGGCTTACTTGGTTTTGAAGCACTCGTGGTCGTCGACTTGTTCGAGCCATGTGACAAATCAATAACTAAGCGATGGCCGTATTGCCCCCCAGGTGTAGGCTTGAGTTTGAATAACTCAGCTTTGACACTTTTCTTTAACTCAAAAACTAGACGGTAAGTGTCTTTATTTGGCGGGCTACTTTTACGGACACGTTTTAATACTGGACTGTCCGTGACAGTAACCGGCAACTTAGCTTGCATTGAGGTGTTTTTGAGATCCACCACTAAACGATCTGGCCCAGAGAGAGAAAAATAAGAATAGGTAGCTTCCGCGCTTAAATCGATGACGACTCGAGTCTCATCAGGAGAAGGCCAAACTCGGAAACTTTTAACGACGTTAGCAAAGGCTAAATTAGGGATGATAAGGAGAAAAGTGGCGACTAACATCGCCACTGCTCTAAATTTTGAAAGACTCAACATAGCTCCAATTGACTGAGTAGTTGCTCACCATATTCATTGTTTGCGGTTAGCTCCGCGATACGTTGCTCACCCTGATAACGAATGTTCATATCAAGATCTGGCTTAGGTAGCAACCCGTGTCCTTTTTCAGGCCATTCAACTAAACAAATTGCATCATCAGTGAAATAGTCTCGAATCCCCATGAATTCCAGTTCTTCAGGATCAGCAAGACGATAAAGATCAAAATGGTAAACTTGCCACTTATCCAACTGATAAGGCTCGACCAACGTGTATGTCGGGCTTTTTACATTACCTTGGTGGCCAAGAGCACGGACAAAACCACGGCTAAATGTTGTTTTACCCGCACCTAAATCACCGTGCAAATAAATGGTGGTTTGTTGAGAACAAAGCTGAGCCAATGCGGTTCCAAGTGCTACCGTTTCATGCTCATCTTTAAGATTAAATTGTTTCGTGCTCATTGATGCTTCTCTAACTAATGATCGTTGACTATATAAAAATCAAAAGAACAAGAATAGTAAACTGTGTTGGTTTTGAGAGACAAGCTCTCAAATGTCATATATGCGAAAAAACAGCCAAAAAGACGAAACCTAATTAACTGATTCTATTGAATGCATAAGCAAAATTTCTCATGCCTAAATCAACTTTTGATAACTTTGTTTCAAAATTCATTCTCACTCCTGGCTACTCGACTTTCTGGTAGCACCATTGAATAAGATCCGGTAAGATCCGCCCCCCTTTATCTTGGTGGTGAACATGAACTACGAACAACTCGCACAACAAATAAAAATTTGGGGTAAAGAGCTTGGCTTTCAGAAAGTCGGTATCTGCGATGTTGATCTTAGTGAACATGAAGCTGCCCTGCAAAAATGGCTCGATGCTGGCTATCACGGCTCAATGGACTGGATGGCTCGTCATGGCATGATGCGCGCTAGACCAGATGAGCTGTTGCCAGGGACTGTCCGTGCCATCAGTGTCCGTATGGACTACCTTCCACCAGAGGCGAAGTTTGCCTCTAATTTGGCAAACACAAACCATGCTTACATCAGCCGCTACGCATTAGGGCGTGATTACCATAAATTGGTGAGAAAGCAGCTTAATAAACTTGGCAAACTTATTGAACAAGAAGTTGGGCAATTTGGCTATCGACCTTTCGTCGATTCCGCCCCAATCCTTGAGCGTCCATTGGCACAGAAAGCAGGATTAGGCTGGACTGGTAAACACTCACTCATTTTGGATAAAGACTGTGGGTCATGGTTTTTCCTTGGTGAACTACTTATCGACTTGCCATTGCCAGTTGATGAACCGAGCGTTGACCAATGCGACAAATGTAAGGCATGCATCACCTCATGCCCAACACAGGCAATCGTTGATGAGAAGATTGTGGATGCTCGGCGTTGCATCTCTTATCTCACCATTGAGTTTGATGGCGTGATCCCTGAAGAGTTCCGCAAGCCAATGGGAAATCGTATCTATGGGTGTGATGACTGCCAGTTAGTTTGTCCTTGGAACCGATATGCCGAAATTACCGAACAAGAAGACTTCCACCGCCGAGAGAGCTTTGAAGAGCCAGATCTTGTGACCATGTTTAATTGGGATGAATCAACATTCCTCAAACAGATGGAGGGTTCTGCGATTCGTCGCATTGGGCATCTGCAATGGTTGCGTAATATTTCTGTCGCACTTGGTAATGCAGAATACAGCCAACTAATAATAGAGGCTTTAGAAGCTCGCCAAGGTGAAAACAAATTACTGGATGAGCATATCGAATGGGCTCTAGAGCAGCAATTTAACCAAATTCCTGCCAATCAATCAGATTCTATCGATACAAAGAAGAAGCGTTTAATCAGAGTTGTAGAGAAAGGTCTTCCACGAGACGCTTAACGCGTAGCTCATATGCAAGAGATTGAAAACATTTTTTGCATCAGCAAATCATGATTTTGTTCTCAAATTCTGAAATGTGGAAAAAAAGATTTAAGTCTTGTGAAATTGAGCTATTAAAAAAAGTTAAACACAGCTTAAAGAAATGACTAGGATCAAAAAAACACAAAGTAATGATCCAGAATTAACGCATCCGATCCGCAATAAAACCACTTTTATCTATAAATAACAGTAACTTAGATATTTTAGGGAAAGTTTTATCACCGTCGAATTTAGAAAAGATCTTTCTTTACAACCTTTAAACCCCAAACAGAAAACACTTTATCAACCAACTTATCCACAGAACAAGATATGTGGATAACTCTGTTAATTAAAGATATAAAAGTGCCTGAGCATCAGGATATTCATTGGACGGCCGACTTTTATCATGTTTAAAACACAAACAAAATCGTCCGACATCATTTGATGCGGATTAAGGTTTTGTTTTTTAGGGATTGATGCTTCTCAGCATTATGAAAAGAGCGATGAGACTGGTTGTAACACTTCAAATAATGAAAGTTACATCCATCGATGGTTTAAAAACTACTAAAACTATCGCTTGGAAATTGGTTGCGGGGGCCGGATTTGAACCGACGACCTTCGGGTTATGAGCCCGACGAGCTACCAAGCTGCTCCACCCCGCGTCCATGTATTATCGATTAATACGATAATAGAAACTGGAGCGACACACGAGGTTCGAACTCGTGACCTCAACCTTGGCAAGGTTGCGCTCTACCAACTGAGCTAGTGTCGCAATGTCACTGTTAAGCACAATGAGGGCTATCAAATTGGAGCGACACACGAGGTTCGAACTCGTGACCTCAACCTTGGCAAGGTTGCGCTCTACCAACTGAGCTAGTGTCGCATGTCACTGTTAAGCACAATGAGGGCTATCAAACTGGAGCGACACACGAGGTTCGAACTCGTGACCTCAACCTTGGCAAGGTTGCGCTCTACCAACTGAGCTAGTGTCGCAATGTCATTGTTAAGCACAATGAAGGCTATCCCCACTTTTCTAAAAGAAAGTGGAGCGACACACGAGGTTCGAACTCGTGACCTCAACCTTGGCAAGGTTGCGCTCTACCAACTGAGCTAGTGTCGCATTGGTTGCGGGAGCCGGATTTGAACCGACGACCTTCGGGTTATGAGCCCGACGAGCTACCAAGCTGCTCCATCCCGCGTCCATAGTTCATCATTTAAGGTATGATGAAAACCTTTTAATTTGGAGCGACACACGAGGTTCGAACTCGTGACCTCAACCTTGGCAAGGTTGCGCTCTACCAACTGAGCTAGTGTCGCATTGGTTGCGGGGGCCGGATTTGAACCGACGACCTTCGG
>NZ_JAHGAI010000053.1:0-9666 GCF_030248515.1 Vibrio sp. D401a
CCATATCAGGACGGGTCATGTCTTTATTATAGACCTTCAATCATGTGGTCGATGGCTGCGATGATTTCGTCATCAGAACAGTCCATACACGTACCTTTAGCTGGCATCGCGTTGAAGCCTTGGATTGCATGGTTGGTCAGCACGTCTTTGCCTTGTGCAATACGTGGTGCCCAATCTGCAGCATCACCAGTTTTCGGTGCACCGTTCACGCCAGATGCGTGACAAGCAATACAGAAAGTACCGTAAACTGATGCACCATCACGTGGACCAGTTGGCTCTGCTTTTACTGGTTCTGCTCCTGCAAGATAAACATCACCGACAGGTTTGATGCGTTCTGCGATCGCATCGTATTCAGTTTGGCTGATGTCAGAAGCTAAAGCTGCCGTAGAGAAAGTTAAGGCAGCGAACAAAACGCTAATCATTCGTCGAGACATATCCATTAAACCCACTTCACATTCCCGAGGTAAGTGACTTACCTATTTATATAGTTAGAGTATTTAGAGCCGTTGGAGAAAGTTTTACGCGATTGCTTCTATAGTGAGCAGAAAACCTTATCTAACGGTCTAGAGTGATTAAACAACCAAGTTGCAGCTGTTAAATCAATGTAAATAATGGGTGATTATATCCCGATAACTTGTTGCAATAAACAACAAGTTATCCATGACAGGGCGTGAATCACATCAAAAATTCTCTTTAAAGGCAGATAACTGTCGAAAAAGAGACCAAACGAGAAAAAAAGTAAAAAAAGTACTAGACGGCATAGTGTGATATCCGTATTATTCCTCTCCGCCGATGGGGCATGCGCCCGTAGCTCAGTTGGATAGAGCGTTGGCCTCCGGAGCCAAAGGTCGAAGGTTCGA
Source organism: Vibrio sp. D401a (assembly GCF_030248515.1). Taxonomy (NCBI): domain Bacteria; kingdom Pseudomonadati; phylum Pseudomonadota; class Gammaproteobacteria; order Vibrionales; family Vibrionaceae; genus Vibrio; species Vibrio sp. D401a. The sequence continues at coordinate 861 of NZ_JAHGAI010000053.1, forward strand.
ATCCTTTCGGGCGTGCCATTCCGGAATACAAATCAAAGGCACGAACATAGTGGTGGCTATAGCTCAGTTGGTAGAGCCCTGGATTGTGATTCCGGTGGTCGCGAGTTCGAATCTCGTTAGCCACCCCATTATTTCGGTAACTCATTAAGTTAATGAAGTTTCCAGTTTTGATTCAGATATCCCAAGAGTCGAAACAAAATTCGTCGGTGAATAGCGCAGCTTGGTAGCGCATCTGGTTTGGGACCAGAGGGTCGGGGGTTCGAATCCCTCTTCACCGACCACTATTTAGTTTATGGCTATAATAGAGCGGTAAACAGCAAAAATTGATGGTGGCTATAGCTCAGTTGGTAGAGCCCTGGATTGTGATTCCGGTGGTCGCGAGTTCGAATCTCGTTAGCCACCCCATTAATTAAGGTGACTTCTTAGTTGAAGTATCCTGTCTGATTTGAGAGAATCAGCAAATACAGTTCGGTGAATAGCGCAGCTTGGTAGCGCATCTGGTTTGGGACCAGAGGGTCGGGGGTTCGAATCCCTCTTCACCGACCACTATTTAAAGCCTCAGTCGAAAGACTGGGGCTTTTTTACGTTTGAAATTTAGAATGTTGGGACCAGAGGGTCGTGGGCTGGAACGCCAGTCCGATCGAATCTCTCTTCACCGACCACTATTAGAAAGCCTGCTTTTTTGCATTTCCCACCCTCAAAAATCTGCATTCCATTTCAAAGTCACCACAAATGTACAGCTCTGGGAGCTTTTGACCACCTATGATCCAAATGCTTTTCGAGCTGATAAAAGAAACCCCAGCATGATAGCTGGGGCTTTGTCTTTCTTGAGTTGAGCGCTTTATTGAGCGAGCGTTTTTAGAATTTCATTCAGCTCAACCGTCTCTTTCACTTCATAGCTTGGCTTGATATCGGTTGGATTTGCTGCACCTGTCTCGTTAACCCACACACTCAGAATGCCCATGTTGTTGGCACCCGCAATATCGGCTGGTAGAGAATCACCAATATGAATTGCTTCTTCTGGTGTTGCGTCAACAAGGTTGAGTGCTTTGTGGAAGATACTTGCAGCAGGCTTCTCTTCGGGCTCTTCGCCACCAACGATAATGTGATCAACCCATTCGCTCATTTGTGTTGCTTTGAGTTTTGGATGCTGGGAGAAGATAGGGCCGTTAGTGATTACCACCAATTTGTAGTGTTGGCGTAGCTCAGTCAGCATTTCCTTCACGCCTGGGAAGAAGGTAAAAGCACCCATTCGAGCTGAATCGAAGAAGCTTTGTGCCTGCTGCGCTTGTTCTGCATCGATCTCGATACCTTGTTCTGCCAAGATGGTTTGGATTAAACCGCAGCGGAACGCATTTTCATCTGGCAGTAGAGCAATAAGCTGAGGGAATTCGTCGTTTAGCTTCTTATACACACCTTGTAAGTAGCGTTGCACGAAGGTCGTGGAGTCAGCGACCTGAGGGTAAGTTTGAGCAATCCAGTCGGCAAACTCTTGTCCTGCTACTTTATCGGCTTGAGATGTGCCACATAAAGTCTCGTCCATATCAAAAAATATCGCTTTAAGCACAGGGGCTCCTTCATTCACTACTCGACGTTAGAGTTTGATTATCTCTTATCTCACTCAAAATGACAGTGGAAAGCGCAAAACTGGTGGCTGATCTTCTCTTTTCCCCCACCAAAGCCCCCAGTTCAGAGAGCGTTTTCAATCGATAGAAAATTAGCTTAATCACAAAATCGCATAACTGACGCATAACCTAGGTTAGGTGACAGATTTCATTTGTTTTGCAGATCTGCTCACGTTTTCACCTCTATGTGTGTAGGGGAATTTTGGCTTTTTATGTATGCAGACTATTTTGTTAGTAACATTTTATGTCGAAAAATCCCAATAAGAACGGAATATTGTTTGGTAAATGTTAATAATGGCGCGTGAATAATAGGGATACTATCAATAGTGAGTTTATGCGTAAATTTAGAGCATTTTTCTGTTTTTATTGGTGCGTAACGCACAAAAATGGTGTGCTATGAAAATGGTTAAATACTTGTTAATGCATTTCTATTCGCTCATTGTGCGTGTAAATAATGTTTTTTAGGCGGAATATACTTTAATTGTTGCTTTTTTGTGTAATTTTTGCCAAATTGTCTCCGCATTAAGATTTCAGAGTATTATTCTGAATTTGAACGGATTCATTCAGGTGATGAATGGCGCTTTCATTGCGCGGTTCGATACCACAGACAAGGCAGTAGAGGTCTGAAATGTCACTATTAGAGGTGAAAAACCTTCGTATTGAATATCCATCCCGTCACGGTGTCCATGCGGCCGTGAAATCGCTTTCTTTTCATATCGATCGTGGCGAAATTGTGGGTGTTGTTGGCGAATCAGGTGCGGGTAAATCCACCGTTGGTAACGCCGTTATTGATTTGCTTAGTCCTCCGGGTCGTGTTGCCAGCGGCGATGTGTACCTTGATGGAGAGAAAATTTCTGGTTTAACACCGGAAGCGATGCGTAAGGTTCGCGGCTCTAAGATTGGCTTTATCTTCCAAGATCCAATGACCTCACTTAACCCTCTATTTACGGTTGAGCAGCAACTGAAAGAGACCATCCACGCCAATATGAAGGTGTCGGACGAAGAGGCGTATCAACGCGCACTTTCTCTTATGCAGCAGGTTGGCATTCCTCAACCGGAAAACCGCCTAAAACAGTACCCACACCAATTCTCTGGCGGTATGCGTCAGCGTGTGGTTATTGCTATCGCACTGGCTGGGGAGCCAGATTTGATCATCGCCGATGAACCAACCACGGCACTCGACGTATCAATCCAAGACCAAATCCTAAACCTTATCCGCGAACTGTGTATCAAGAACAACGTCGGTTGTATGTTGGTGACGCACGACATGGGTGTGGTTTCAAACGTGACTGACCGTGTTGCGGTTATGTATCGCGGTGATTTGGTGGAGTTTGGTCCAACCGCTAAGGTATTGGGCGATCCTGATCACCCATACACACGCAGCCTAATTTCAGCCGTTCCTCGTTCTGATATCAAACTCGACCGCTTCCCGTTGGTAAGCTATATCGAAGAAGCGACAGAGCTACAAGAACTGGACATTAAGAACCACTGGCTAGGTCAAAGCCAAGATCAGCGTGAGTACACGGGTCCTCTATTGGACGTGAAGAACGTGAATCTGCGCTTTGTGACCAAAGATTCGTTGTTTGAAAGCCGCCGCGAATACGTGCAGGCCTCGAACAATGTCAGCTTTGAAGTGCACGAAGGCGAGACGTTTGGCTTGGTGGGTGAATCTGGCTCAGGTAAATCGACCATTGCACGTGTGATTGCTGGTTTGTACGAACCAAACTCAGGACAAGTAAGTTTTGAAGGCATTGACCTAACGGCACTGAAATCAGAAAAAGCGCGTCGTCCGCTGCGTCGTCAAATGCAGATGGTCTTCCAAAACCCATACACCTCAATGAACCCGCGTATGAAGATTTTCGACATCATCGCGGAGCCAATTCGTTTCCATAAGCTCACTAAGAATGAAGCGGAAACGCGTCAGATTGTGAGTGACCTACTTGATCACGTAGGTTTGGGCAAAATGGCTAGCGTGAAATACCCTCATGAATTCTCCGGTGGTCAGCGTCAGCGTATCTCAATTGCGCGTGCACTGGCGACCCGTCCTCGACTACTGATTTGTGACGAACCGACATCAGCGCTAGATGTATCGGTACAGGCACAGATTCTAAACTTGCTGAAAGATCTGCAAAGTGAGCTCAACCTTACCATGCTGTTTATTAGTCACGATTTACCTGTGATTCGTCAGATGTGTGACCGAGTGGGTGTGATGCAGATGGGGACGCTACTGGAAGTAGCGCTAACCGAGCAGCTATTTACTGCTCCTCAGCATGAATACAGTAAGAAACTGATTTCTCTGATGCCTGAGTTCACAGGTTTGAGAGAAGAGATCAAAACGGCATGAACCAAGTTTTTCGCTTGGCTGACCATCAAGGTCAACAAACCTTAGTCATAACAAAGACGCAAACACAACAAGGGATTCGAATTCCCGCATGAAGGAGTTATGCAAATGAAAACCATGAAAAGCAAATTAGCAGTGGCGCTAATGGCAGCAGGTCTAAGCTTTAACGCATTGGCAGCAGATATCAAAGTTGGCTACGCCGCTGACCCAGTATCGCTAGACCCGCATGAGCAGCTATCAGGCGGTACGCTGCAAATGTCACACATGGTATTTGACCCACTAGTTCGTTTCACTCAAGAAATGGATTTTGAACCTCGTCTAGCAGAAAGCTGGGAGCGTGTGAACGATACAACGGTACGTTTCAAGCTTCGCCAAGGTGTTAAGTTCCACTCTGGCAATGCTCTAACAGCAGATGATGTGGTGTGGACTTTTGAGCGTCTACAAAGCTCTCCAGACTTCAAAGCGATCTTCGACCCGTACGAGAAAATCGTGAAGGTGGATGATTTTACGTTTGATCTAGTAACTAAGGGGCCATACCCACTAGTGCTACAAACCGCAACGTACATTTTCCCAATGGACAGCAAGTTCTACTCAGGTCAGACGGCAGACGGCAAAGATAAGTCTGAGCTAGTGAAGCACGGTAACTCATTTGCATCAACTAACGTATCTGGCACAGGTCCATTCATTGTGACTTCACGTGAGCAGGGCGTAAAAGTGGAATTCGAACGCTTTAAAGATTATTGGGATAAAGCGTCGAAAGGTAACGTTGATAAGCTAACGCTGGTTCCGATCAAAGAAGACGCGACTCGTGTAGCAGCACTGCTTTCTGGCGGCGTTGACATGATTCATCCAGTAGCACCAAACGATCACAAACGTGTGAAAGATGCAGACGGCATCGACTTAGTGACGCTACCAGGTACACGTATCATCACATTCCAAATGAACCAAAACAGCAATGAAGCACTGAAAGATGTTCGCGTTCGCCAAGCGATTGTTCACGCAATCAATAACGAAGGCATCGTGAAGAAGATCATGAAAGGCTTCGCTACGGCAGCTGGTCAACAGAGCCCTGCTGGTTACGTAGGTCACGATGACAAATTGGTTCCTCGCTACGATCTGAAGAAAGCGAAACAGCTGATGAAAGAAGCGGGTTATGAGAAAGGCTTTACGCTGACCATGATGGCGCCAAACAACCGTTATGTGAACGATGCGAAAGTTGCGCAAGCGGCGGCAGCAATGCTGTCTAAGATCGGCATCAAGGTTGATCTGAAGACGATGCCTAAAGCGCAATACTGGCCTGAGTTCGACAAGTGTGCGGCAGACATGTTGATGATTGGTTGGCACTCAGATACGGAAGATTCAGCGAACTTCAACGAGTTCCTAACCATGACTCGTAACGAAGAAACGGGCCGTGGCCAGTACAACTGTGGTTACTACTCAAACCCAGAAATGGACAAAGTGGTTGAAGCGGCAAACGTAGAAACGGATCCAGCGAAACGTGCTGAAATGTTGAAAGGTGTAGAAGCGACGCTATACAACGACGCAGCATTCGTACCGCTACACTGGCAAAGTGAAGCGTGGGGCGCGAAGTCTAACGTGAAAGCAGCTGACATCGTTAACCCAATGGTAATGCCTTACTTCGGTGACTTAGTGGTTGAATAATCACGGTTAGTCGATTTTGAGGAGGGATAGGTGTCCCTCCTCAACTTAAAGCACTCGACTCAGTTTTGTTTCAGTCGGACTGAGTTGGTTTTACAGACTGAATTTTCTCTCTGAATAGAGATCTATGGATAGTTAAGGGGCAAGGAATGTTTTCGTTTCTGGTCAAGCGCCTGTTTCAGGCACTGATAGTGATGTTTGTGATCAGTTTGGTGGCGTTTGCCATTCAGGATAACCTGGGTGACCCGCTGCGTGAGCTTGTAGGTCAGTCGGTTTCAGAATCGGAGCGCCAAGCGCTGCGTGATGAATTGGGCCTGAACGATCCCTTTATCACAAAGTACACTCGCTTTGTGGGCAATGCGCTACAAGGTGATTTAGGTACATCTTACTTCTTCAAGCGACCTGCAGTTGAGGTGATTCTCGACAAGCTGGTGGCAACATTAGAGCTCGTATTTGGTGCGACGCTGATTATTGTTTTTTTATCGATTCCGCTTGGGGTGTACTCTGCGATTCATCCGAAGAGTATCTTTACTAAATTCGTTATGGCGATGAGTAGTGTCGGTATCTCGATTCCGGTGTTCTTAACTGCGATCATGCTGATGTACGTCTTCTCCATAGAGCTCGGTTGGCTACCTTCCTACGGGCGGGGTGAAACCGCTAATGTGCTCGGTTGGGAATCAGGCTTCTTTACCATTGATGGCATCAAGCACTTGATTCTACCTTGTGTGGCACTGGCTTCGATCATGTTGCCGTTGTTCATCCGTTTGGTCCGTTCAGAAATGCTGGAAGTACTGAGCTCGGAATACATTAAGTTCGCCAAAGCAAAAGGCCTGAACTTAAACAAAATTTATTACCAACATGCACTTAAGAACACCATGCTACCAGTTCTGACGGTTGGCGGTGTGCAGATTGGTACTATGGTGGCTTACACCATCCTGACGGAAACCGTGTTCCAATGGCCGGGCACTGGCTTCCTTTTCCTAGAGGCAATCAACCGTGTTGATACACCGCTGATCACTGCCTACGTTATCTTTGTTGGTCTGATTTTCGTGGTAACCAATACCATCGTTGACTTGCTGTACGGCATTATCAACCCAACTGTGAACCTAACTGGAAAAGGAGCTTAATCATGAGCCAATCAAGTGTAACACCAGCTCAGGAAGCCGCTCCATCGGCGTGGCAACGTTTCAAAGAGTCGGATTTCTTGTACTACTTCAAACGCGACAAAGTTGCGATGGCGAGTTTTACCGTCTTTATGATGTTCTTAGTGTTGGCGTTGGCTGCGCCAATTCTGGCACCGACAGACCCGTATGATCTGACGTCTATCGACATCATGGATTCTGAGTTGCCACCGTCTTGGATGGAAGATGGCGATGAGCGTTTTGTGTTGGGAACTGATGAGCAAGGCCGCGATATTTTATCGACCATTCTTTACGGCTCTCGCCTGTCTCTGACTATCGGCTTCCTTGCGGTTGGTCTTCAGTTGGTACTGGGTATCATCATTGGTTTGTCTGCAGGTTACTTCGGCGGTCGTATCGATAGCTTCCTGATGCGCTTTGCAGACGTACAGTTGTCGTTCTCGACCATGATGGTAGCGATCATCGTGTCAGCTATCTTCAAAGCCAGTTTTGGCAGTGATTTCTATAGCCAATACGCGGTAGTCATGCTGGTGGTGATCATTGGCGTGGCAGAATGGCCGCAGTACGCACGTACCATTCGTGCTTCGGTACTGGCTGAGAAGAAGAAAGAATACGTCGAAGCGGCGCGTGTTATGGGCTTTAAAGCACCTCGCATCATGTTCCGCCATATCCTACCGAACTGTCTATCGCCAATCTTGGTTATCTCGACGGTACAGGTAGCAAACGCAATCATGTCGGAAGCAGCACTGTCATTCCTAGGTCTGGGGCTGCCAGTCGACCAGCCGTCACTGGGTGCGTTGATCAGCATCGGTTTTAACTACATCTTCTCAGGTGCTTGGTGGATTACTGCCTTCCCAGGTATCGTACTAGTAACGCTAGTATTGGTGATCAACCTCTTGGGTGACTGGTTACGTGATGTATTCAACCCAAAAATTTATAAAGGTTGATCTCAGTAGTTAAGAAAACAACAAGTTGAGTATAAAATACGAGCTGGATGAAAATCCGGCTCTTTTTTTGCTTGTTGTTTTATCATTCATGTTTTATTGACGCTTTGTCGCGATAATTTCATCACTAAACCTTATTAGAGTGAAGCGTATGGAAATGAAGAAGGCGCTTAAGCCATCACGTATCGCCCATCCAACTTTGAGCTTAGCTTTACTGCTAGCCTGTGCGCCGTTCGCAGAGACGGTGAGTGCACAAGAATTCCTGTGCCAGGCGACGCAAGCGAGTCACCAAGAGTTGCCTGTTCTGGATAAGACTTGTCCTATTGGGAAGGGAGTATGGGGAAAGAAAGTGCCGCAAGGAGGCAATTTATTTTGGGTTCAATGCGGTTTGTTACCTAAAAAAATGCCGTTAGCCAAAGCTAAGCCACTCTATAACAAAATCAGTACTGATGTTTGGATGAAGCCGGAAGACAAAGGGTTCCGCTGTTTGATTGGGCCGTACAAAAGTTTTGAGCAAGCGAGCACAGATTTAGTCCAAGTTAGGACCGTATCTGGTTATAAAGAAGCCTTTATTCGTGTGGTGGGAGCAAACATCTCTGAGCCAGTGAAGAAGACTAAGAGCGTAAGCAAGCCGAAGCCAGTGGCTAAGAATACCTCTGCGTTCGAGCCAAAGCCGGCTGCTGTAAACGTGCCGGAGGCAACCCCTTCTACAAAAGTGAAGCCAGCAGAACCTGTGAGTGTCAGCAACAATGTTGAAGTGCGATTGAAGGCCATCTTACAAGGTAAAACTTACGTCGTACCTTACTTGCTTGATGCAGGAAATCAGTTTTACATGGAATATGGCAAGCCATGGAATCGCTTGAGTTATGCAAGCTCACAGCAAGTATGTGGTGAATTAGGGATGAGCTTAGTTTCTCCAACAGAGTTTAAAGCTTTGCGTGACTCTGGAGTGATGGAAAAGAATGAATGGCCTCTGCAACTGCCTTATTGGGGAGAGAATCGGTTGGGGTTATTCGCTGATCGTGAGCCGAACCCATTAACAGGCATATCACTACTCAATGTCATGTGCGTCAAATAACGCAGTGACCCGTCCTGATA